>CAYJNG010000148.1:2801-4741 GCA_964371505.1 uncultured Desulfovibrionaceae bacterium | reverse complement strand
TCTACAGGCTCAGCTTGCTCCATATGTTCTGGGCTTGCCTGCTCTGGGGCAGCTTCCATTTCTGCTACTTCTGCTGTCTCTGCTGTTTCTAAAGCTTCTATAACTTCAGGAGCTTCTGCGTCTGCTAAAGCCTCTTCGGGCATAGCGTCTTCCAAAACTTCTTCCGTTACAGCGCCATGGGCAAAGGCTGCGCTTGGGCGTGCACTTCTGAAGAGAACAGGCTCCAACGGTGCATGGCTTGCGCAAATACCTTCGGCATTTTCTGCCACGTCAAGACCAAAGAAGGCCAACATTTCTGTAAGTTCCTTGGCAGGGGGGCAAGCAGGCCAACGGCCGTTAAGCTGCACCTTACCACCCAAGGTAAGCGGTAGCGCCAATAAGTAGGCAGCAAATTGTAAATCCATTCCAAGCTGTGGCTCTGCCGGAGCTTTGATGGGGCAAGGCACAAAGTGTATGAGGCTACCTTCGCGGCGCACCTGCGCGCCACATGGTTCGAGCACAGAAAGCGCTTCCTCTATGATGGCTTCGGCATCGTGACGTGCGCGCATTTCAAAGCTTATGGCTGTATCCCAGAAGGGTGCGGCCAAGAAAAGGCCTAGCACCATATCAGCAGGGATATCCGCAGGAATGCTGATTTGGCTTTCAAAAATGCCGGAACATTCTAGACGGATGGGGAAGCCTGAACCATTGGGCATAACATTGCTTAAGCGTGCACCAAGCTGCGGTAAGAAAGTGCGTACCGCTGTGAGGTCTGCTTCTTTAAGGCTGGCTTCACCGGTGAATTTTGCTCTTGTGTTTTTGCTTACATAATGGCCAAGCAAAAGGAAGAAGTTGAGTATATCATCGCCTACATAAATAACTTTATCGGGCAAAGATAAACCACCACCGGCGCGGGCAATAAGGGTGCCTTTGTCGTCCCAAGCAAGGGAGGTAGCGCATTGATTAAACATTTTAATGCATTCAATGGTGGCATCATCCAACAGGCTTGGCGCTATGGTGCAAGCAGACCCCGAAGCCCCTGCAAGGGCTAAGAAGAAACGGCTGCGGCGGCTGGCCAAAGGAGCAAACATGCTAATATCCACAGGCAGTGAAGGCGGCGCAAGGTTAAAGCCTGTACGCTTAGCAGCGCCAGCTTCTGGCTTGGCTGAGAAAACAATTTCTTGCATAAGGGCAAAAAGCTGATGCACGATGCGCGGGTCACGCGTCATTTGTGTGGCAGCCTTTTCCCAAGCAGCGCGTAATTCTTTCTCTTCTCTGGGGGCCATATTGCCGGCCTTGGAGCGCATTCTGTCCAAAATATTACAGCGACGGGCCAGCATTTTTAGCAGGTCCTTGTCCATGGTCATAATGGTTTCACGAAGAGGCGGGCGCTTCATGGGGCGCTTACGGTCACCGTCGCCACGCTCAAAACGTGGGCGACGCTCCATGGACTGACCATCAAAAGAGCGTGGTGCACGAGCTTCAAAACCGTCTGCATTTGCATGGCTGTGTTCACGTTGCGGCATTTCATGGGCATTTTGCTCATCATACGCATGACCGCGAGCTAACTGCTCAGCGTCCATGAATTGCTCCTCGCGGGAACCTTCTGCTTGCTTAGTGCCTTTTAGGCCATCGGCTGTGGTATTGGTATAGGCATAGCCAAATTCTGTATAGTTGTTTTTAAAGTCAGTCGTTGTTTGCTCAGCGTCACGATCTCTAGGGGCAAAATCTCTAGGGGCGCGCTCGCCATAGGCATTGCCATGGGTTTTTTCACCATGCTCATTACGCTCAAAGCGAGGGCGGCGATCTCTGTCTTCAAAACGCGGACGACGGTCTCTGTCTTCAAAACGAGGACGGCGATCTCTATCTTCAAAGCGTGGGCGGCGCGGGCCATCTTCTCTACTAAAGTTGGGGCGGCCTTCGTTACGGTCATTATAGGGTCTATCGCCACGGTTTTCGTT
>CAYJNG010000148.1:0-2701 GCA_964371505.1 uncultured Desulfovibrionaceae bacterium | reverse complement strand
TATAGGGTCTATCGCCACGGTTTTCGTTGCGGTCTCTATAGGGTCTATCACCACGGCTTTCGTTACGATCTCTATAAGGTCTGTCATTACGACCTTCTGGGCGCGCATCAAAGCGAGGTTTTCTATCGCCGTACGGAGCGCCCTCTCCATCTCTAGAGGGACGAGCAGGGCGGAAAGGACGCGCAGGACGAGAAAATCTGTCATTGCGGTCACCTTCAAAACGCGGCTTTCTGTCGCCGTATGGGGCGCCATCTGTTTGCGAAAATTCTCGACGTGGGCCTTGGCTACGCTCATCTCTTTTAAAGTCTGGTTTAAAAGGAGGGCGTGGCTTTCTGCTTCTGTCTCCATAGTCAGCGCGCGGTCTTCTTTCATCGCGTGCGCCGTCTCTGTCACGGCTGCCTTCTCTGTTGTAGCCGCCCTCTCTTGGGCCGTCGTTAAAATCGGGCCTTGGGCGTCTTGGTCTTTGCTCATCACGGGCAAAACGTGGTTTTCTCTCTCCATAAGGGGCGCTATGGCGCGTGTCTCGGCCTTCGCTTCTAAAGGGGCGATTTTCTCTACGTTCTCCTTGAGAGGAACGATAATTTCTGTCTCTTTCTTGGTGCGTGCTACGTTGCTCGCCCTCGTAATTTTTGTTTCTTTTTTCACTGGCAGGGGAGTTGTTCATCCCGTCATGCGATTTGTCGTTTTCCATGCTGTTTCCCTATGGTAAATGTTGTTTCTCTCATGTAGCTTGAAATGCAAATATAGGCAAGCAACAAAAAGGCTTAGCAAAAAAATGTTCGTTTGTGAAAAATACCCCAATCGCTTTGAGAGAAGTAGCTATTAGGTTGAAATGTAAAAGAATATTTTGCAAAAATACGACCTTTTTTTTACCACTGTCTTAAAAGGGGCATGGAGCTATACAAATCGTATGCTTTGTGCTATACTTTAAGATAAGGAGTATTGTAAAAAAAATATATTTATTGTTACGAAATGTTTATGAGTAAAAGTTTTTATGATAAATACAACTTTTTTTTCTTAAGGACTAGACAAAGGCACTTGATTTAGGTAAAGTGAAGTTAAGTAGAAAGCTGCTTGTGAAAAATGGTACTTAGTTTTTTAGCTACAGTCAAAAAATGAACAAATCTGCTTTTTACAGAATAGAATATGCATTACTGGTTTCACAAATTGTTTTAGGTTTACTAGAGTTTCATTGGGTGGATCCCATAAAAGGCTGGCTATAACCAACCTTTTTAGGCTCCATCGGGTGAAAAGATTTCCCCGCTTAAATATGGATTTTGCCATTAACATTGTAAAGTTGGAGGATACGTATGCCGACGTTTGTCGATCCGTCAAAATGTGACGGCTGTAAGGGTGGCGAAAAGACTGCTTGTATGTATATTTGCCCCAACGACCTCATGATCCTCGATTCCGAGGAAATGAAGGCGTATAACCAAGAGCCCGACGCTTGCTGGGAATGTTATTCCTGTGTAAAGATTTGCCCTCAAGGTGCAATCACTGCGCGTCCTTATGCTGACTTTGCTCCCATGGGTGGTACTTGTATCCCCATGCGCTCTGCAGATTCGATTATGTGGACTGTAAAGTTCCGTAACGGTAACGTGAAGCGTTTCAAATTCCCCATTCGTACTACCCCTGAAGGTTCCATTAAACCTTTTGAGGGTTATGCTGAACCAGCCAATTTAGAAGATGAATTGTTGTACACTGAAAGTGCTCTTGTAGCGCCTATCAAGTTCAACACTGAAGCTACTCAAATTGGCGAAGGTGACAAATCTGCTACAGAAATGGAACACGGCCGCTAGGCAGTGCCCCCCCAAAACAAGTGCGAATTAAGGAGATACTGTTATGCCGATGATTCCTGTTAAGGAAAGTGTGAGAGGTGTTGCCATCGCAGAACCTGTAGTGAAAGAACATCAGGTTGATATCCTCATGGTAGGTGGTGGTATGGGTTGTTGCGGTACTGCTGTTGAAGCAGTTCGCTGGGCCGATAAGTTTGCCCCAGATTTAAAAATTATGCTCGTAGACAAAGCTACCTTAGAGCGTTCCGGCGCTGTAGCTCAAGGTCTTTCAGCTATCAATACCTATATTGGTAAAAACACTTCAGATGATTACGTGCGCATGGTTCGTACAGACCTTATGGGTATTGTACGCGAAGACTTGATCTTCGACCTTGGCCGTCACGTGGACGATTCCGTACATCTTTTCGAAGATTGGGGTCTTCCTTGCTGGATTAAAGATGAGCATGGCCACAATATGGACGGCGCTGCAGCTAAAGCTGCTGGCAAAAGCCTTCGTAATGGCGATGACCCAGTGCGTTCCGGCCGCTGGCAAATCATGATCAATGGTGAGTCTTACAAGTGCATCGTGGCAGAAGCTGCCAAAAACGTACTTGGTGAAGACCGCATCATGGAGCGTATCTTTATCGTAAAGCTCTTGCTTGATGATAAAACTCCTAACCGTATTGCCGGTGCTGTAGGCTTTAACCTTCGCGATAACGAAGTACACATCTTTAAAACCAATGCCATGGTTGTGGCAGCTGGTGGTGCTGTAAACGTATATCGTCCCCGTTCTACCGGTGAAGGTCTTGGCCGTGCATGGTACCCTGTATGGAACTCCGGTTCTACTTACACCATGTGTGCTCAAGTTGGTGCCGAAATGACCATGATGGAAAACCGCTTCGTGCCTGCACGTTTCAAAGACGGTT
>CAYJNG010000147.1:0-4861 GCA_964371505.1 uncultured Desulfovibrionaceae bacterium | reverse complement strand
GACGGTTCCAATTCCTTTAATATATCCACCGCGGCGGCCTTGGTGGTTTCTGCCGCAGGAGTGCCCGTGGCAAAGCATGGCAACCGCTCTGCCTCCAGCAAATGCGGCTCAGCCGATGTTTTGGAAGCCCTTGGGGTGAATATCCAAATATCCCCCGAAAAAAGCGCTGAGCTTTTAGAAAAAATTGGCATTTGTTTTATGTTTGCGCAAAATTATCACCTCGCCATGAAATATGTGGCCCCCATTCGTCGTGAACTAAATATCCGCACTGTATTTAACATTCTTGGCCCATTGACCAACCCTGCCGGCGCCACCATGCAACTTCTTGGCGTGTATGAAGAAGAATTGGTAGAGCCCATTGCCAAAGTGCTTTGCAATTTGGGCGTAAAAAATGCCATGGTGGTGTATGGGCGTGATAAATTGGATGAAATTTCCATTTGTGCGGAAACATTTGTATGTGAAGTGAAAAATGGCTGGGTAAAATCCTCTGTCATTACGCCGGAAAGCCTAGGCTTTACACGCGCACAGCCGCAGGATTTACAAGGTGGTGATGCCAAGCATAACGCGCATATTATTCGAGACATCTTAGACGGCGCCGAAGGACCTAAAACCGATGCCGTCATCTTAAACGCAGCGGCGGCCTTGTATGTGGCACAATCCCTCCCCTTACCTGAAGCTATAGCACATGTCCGAGAAGTTATTTCCAGCGGAAAAGCTTTAGAACAATTACAAAACTTTATCCGCCTATCCAATGAGGTATAGTATGCAAAAAGAACACTTTTTAGACACCATTGTGCAAGCCACAGAACAGCGCCTGCACGCTGTGCAAAAAAACTTTACATTTCCTTTTCATGCGGCTTTAGCAATTAAGGACTTATCGTATATTTGCGAAGTGAAAAAGGCCTCCCCTTCTAAAGGTCTCATAGCGCCAAACTTTGCCCCTGTGGATATTGCCAAAGAGTACGAAAAAGCTGGCGCTGCGGCCATTTCTGTACTCACAGAACCGCAATTTTTTCTGGGCAGTGGGGAGTATTTGCAAAATATCAGTACCGAGGTGGCTTTACCCACCTTACGCAAAGATTTTATCCTGCATCCCTATCAAATTTACGAAGCCAAAATATGGGGCGCTTCTGCGGTATTGCTCATAGCAGAACTTCTAGATGCCAAACATTTACAAGAATATATTGCCCTTATTGAAGCCCTTGGCATGTCAGCGTTGGTGGAAAGCCATAGCTATGACATGTTGCAAAAATCTTTAGATTGCGGTGCACGCATAGTGGGAGTAAACAATAGAAATTTAAAAACGTTTGAGGTGAATATTCGTACCTGCCTTGAGCTGCGTAAGCATGTGCCGCCCTCTGTGCTCTATGTGGCAGAAAGCGGCATTGGCACACGCGAAGATATACAATTACTCGAAGAGCATGATGTGGACGCTGTGCTCATAGGTGAAAGCCTGATGCGCAGTGAAGACAAGGCTAAAATGCTGCAAAACTTGCGAGGATTAGCATGAAAATAAAAATTTGCGGCTTAAGCAGGCTTTGCGATGTGGATTTCGTCAATGCCGCCATGCCCGACTATGTAGGCTTTGTTTTTGCCAAAAGCCGCCGCCAAGTGAGCATTGAACAAGCTGCCTTGTTAAAACGTCACCTTGATACAAAAATTACTGCCGTAGGTGTTTTTGTCAATGCACCTTTAGACACCATGGAAAAGGCCGTAGCAGAAAATATTATAGATATATTACAACTCCATGGGCAAGAAGATACTCATGTTTTAGAGGCGTGTAAAAAACGCCTACCGCATACAAAAATCATTAAAGCGCTTCAAGTGCATGAAGACATACCCCACCTTGCGGATTATGTGCTCTTTGACGCGCCCAAAGCAGGAAGTGGCAAGGCCTTTGACTGGTCGCGCCTTCCTAAAACGGAAAAAACATTTTTCCTCGCGGGCGGCATTGGTTTGCAAAATATCGAGCAAGCCATGCTGCATAAACCCTACGCCGTGGATATTTCCAGCGGCGCCGAAGTAAACGGACTTAAAGATGCACACCTCATAGAACAACTCGTAAGGAAGGTTCACCATGCAAGCATATAAAGGAAGATACGGCATACACGGAGGGCAGTATATCCCCGAAACTCTCATGAATGCCATTTTAGAACTAGAAACAGCCTATGCTCACTATAAAGAAGATGCAAAATTCAACGCTGAACTGAGCGCCTTGCTCAATGAGTATGCAGGGCGCCCTTCTCGCCTCTATTATGCACAAAAAATGAGCGAAGACCTTGGAGGGGCAAAAATATACTTAAAAAGAGAAGACTTAAACCATACTGGCTCGCATAAAATTAACAATGTTTTAGGGCAAGTGCTCTTAGCTAAAAAAATGGGAAAAAAGCGCATCCTTGCCGAAACGGGCGCTGGTCAACATGGCGTGGCCACAGCCACGGCAGCAGCGCTCTTGGGTCTTGAGTGTGAAGTTTTCATGGGGCAAGAAGATATAAACCGTCAAGCGCTTAATGTGTATCGCATGGAGCTTTTAGGCGCCACAGTGCACGCCGTTACCAGCGGTACGCAAACCCTTAAAGACGCCGTCAATGCCACCATGCGTGCTTGGACCATGCGCGTGCACGACACCCACTATGTTTTGGGCTCCGTGGTGGGGCCACACCCTTTTCCCCTCATGGTGCGTGATTTTCAAAGCGTCATTTCCTTTGAAGCTAAAGAGCAGATATTAGCTGCAGAAAATAAACTTCCAGCAGCAGTCGTTGCTTGTGTGGGCGGTGGTAGTAATGCCATGGGTATGTTTCATCACTTTGTGGAAGACAAAAATGTACAGCTTATAGGCTGTGAAGCGGCAGGCAAAGGCATTAATACAGAACAACACGCCGCCAGCATGGCTAAAGGATCTGTAGGTATATTCCACGGTATGAAATCCTATTTTTGCCAAGATCCTTACGGACAAATTTCCGAAGTGTATTCCATTTCTGCTGGGCTTGACTACCCAGGCATTGGCCCTGAGCACGCACACTTAAAAGATACGCACAGAGCATCCTATGTGCCTGTAACCGATGATGAAGCCGTGGAAGCTTTTGAATATTTAGCCAAAACAGAAGGTATCATCCCTGCCATTGAATCAGCACACGCCATAGCCCATGTGAAAAAAATTGCCGCTCATTTCTCCAAAGAAGAAAACATCATAGTATGCCTTTCGGGGCGAGGTGACAAAGATGTGGCAGCCATGGCCCGTTATAAAGGAGTAACCATCCATGAATAATATATGCACAGCCTTACAAGGAAAAAAATCTCTTATCACCTTTTTAACAGCCGGAGACCCCAGCCTTGAACATACGGAAGAGTATATTTTAGCCATGGCTGAAGCCGGCGCTGACCTTATAGAAATTGGTATTCCATTTTCTGACCCCATAGCTGAAGGTGAAGTTATAGAAGCGGCCAATGCACGGGCATTGCAAGCCGGTACCACCCTTGACGGTATTTTTGCCATGGTACAAAGGGTGAGCCCAAAAATTTCTATTCCTTTGGTTTTTTTAAGCTATATGAACCCTATATTTCATTATGGCTATGCAAACTTTTTTCAAAAATGCCAAGCCTGCGGCATAAGCGGAATTATTATCCCCGATTTGCCTTTTGACGAAGATGCGGAAAAAGCGCTCATTATGCCCCATGCACATAAATATGGTGTAGATATTATTTCACTTATTGCTCCCACTTCTGCCGCACGCATGGAAAATATTGCAAAACAAGCTGAGGGATTTATTTACCTTGTGTCTTCCATGGGCGTAACAGGAATGCGAAGCGAAATCACCACAGATTTACGCTCCATGACAGCCCATATAAAAGAGTATAGCCAGCTTCCCGTATGTGTGGGCTTTGGTATATCTAGCGCAAATCAAGTGGCAGAAATAACGGAATATGCCGACGGAGCCATAGTGGGAAGCGCTTTTGTTAAAATCATTGCAGAACATGGAAAAGAAGCTAAGGAACCGCTTATGCGCTTTGTAAAGGAGCTCAAAAGCGCTTTAACATAAAATACATTATACTTGATAATTGAAACATAAAACAGGAGTGACAATAATATACCATTGTCACTCCTTATAATTTCTAACATGAGATATTGGCCGTGTTGCCCCTATCTTTGGTGGCTCTTCCTCAAAGAAGGGGTAAAAGAAAAAGCCTTTACAACTTTCGCCGTAAAGGCTTAAACGTACTGGCCCCCTTAGACAAATCCAATAAGTTTACTTAGTATTTGAAACCATTTGTAAAACACACTCTCGTTTTCGTAAAACACCAAAAAATATACTCACAAATATACAAACTCAAAACAAAGTTTTCCTAAAATATCTCCAATCTTCTGCCTGAGCAAATGAGTTCTACAATTAGATAAATTCCTTTTTGGTAGAATTTTTCTACTAAACTTTTTCATGCAAAACTAATAACTTAAACAAAATTGCCACAGTGTATCTAAAAGTCATTTTTTTTGCTTCTCAAAGTAAAAAATAAAACAGCTTTTAAGTAGAATTTCTTTTTTTACCTAAAATTCCAGTGTGTAAACAGTACAATTCTCCATTCATTGTGCGTAAAATCTCGTCTTACATTTAAAATCTTCTTTTCTAAAACAAAAAAAATACTTTTTTGTAGTTTTTATACAATAAAAAACGTTCTTATTTTTTGTTCACAATCGAAATGATAAGGCTTTTCAAATTTGGCACAGGCTTTGCTTACTAGAGAAGAAGTTTGCATTATTTTGGTATTTAATTTCTATCTTGCAAGAATATAAATATCATAAAGGATAATTATGAAAAATTTTGTTATTACCATAGCCAGAGGTTTTGGCAGCGGCGGCAAGCAT
>CAYJNG010000146.1:0-5020 GCA_964371505.1 uncultured Desulfovibrionaceae bacterium | reverse complement strand
ACAAATCAGCTGCTCTACCAATTGAGCTACGCCAGCGGCAAGAGAGGTATTTACGTAAAAGTGAATCGTTTGGCAAGCAAAATTTTCACTTTTTTTAAAAAAACTTTTTTTGTTTTCTTTTTCAGCATTGCCTATGAAATTTATTCAAGGAAAACAAGTTTCTAAAAGTCTTTTCTCTTTCGGGGTTGATTCGCGCTTCAGCATTTTTGCTGAGCTGCGATGGCCAGCCCCGTTCGCCAAAGACCTTATGTCACAAGGGTAGGGACTTTGGCAAGCATTATTTTTAAAAAATATGCTTTTTTTCATGGAAATATCTTTATCTACCATAAAACATTAAAAAATATTTTTCAGAAAAATTTGCTTTGCCTGCGTATGACGCGTATTTTTTGTTGGTAAATTAACAGTAAGTTGTATTTTTGTCCTTTTCTAAGCCTTAATGAGACGGCAAAGAAGCTCTGCCATGACTAAGGCTCCTTTATAGATATATGCTCTGTAGTAGGGCTTTTTAGAGGAAAAATGGCGCTTGATTTTCGCGCATTCATTGGGTATATGGCCTTTCAGAGTCATTTTGTTGGGATTGTTTTCTTAATGTTTTTATATTGTTGGGGGCTTAGTGTCACACATGGTACATGCATCAGCGCAAGGTTGCTCTCGTGAAGAGGCCTTGGCCTTACTTGGTCTTTCTGAAGATGTTCTTTTTGCTTCTGCCACAGCTTTACGTGAGAATAACTTTGGCAAAGGGGTGGAATTATGCGCTATTATTAATGCACGCAGTGGACATTGTGATATGAATTGCGCTTTTTGCTCGCAAAGTCGTTTTCATGGAGCTAGCGCCCCTGTGTTTGACTTACTTTCAGAGCAGCAATTGCAAGAACGCCTCACCATACTCATGGACTATCCTCTTAAACGTGTGGGTATTGTGACCAGTGGCGGTGCTTTGCAGGCAGAAGATGTGCAAAGTCTTGTATGTACGTTATCACGAATGCCAAGGCACTGGCAGGGCCGTTTGTGTGGTTCTTTGGGGCGATTGCCCAAGGAAGCTTTGCAAGCCTTGCAGGAAGCAGGCTTGACCCGCTATCATCATAACCTAGAAACCAGTGCCGCTTTTTATCCTTCCATATGCAGTACGCAAAAATGGCATGACCGCTTAGCCACAGTGCACAGGGCGCAAAGTGTGGGGCTTGAATGTTGCTGTGGCGGTCTTTTTGGTCTTGGTGAAAGCTGGGAAGATCGTATAGATTTTGCTTTATCCTTACGTGAAAACGGTATTGATCATGTGCCCATGAATTTTTTATACGCACATAAGGGGACGCCCTTAGAGCATGTACCGCCCTTAAGTTCTGGTGATGCCTTACGCATCATAGCTCTTTTCCGTCATATTTTGCCACAAGCAAGCTTGCGCATTTGTGGCGGTCGCCCGCATGTGCTGGGAGCACGCCAAGAACATATGTTTGCTGCCGGTGCCAATGCCCTTATGACGGGCGACTACCTTACGACTAAGGGAAAGGGCATTGAGGGTGATATATATATGATACAAGAGCAAGGACTTGAGGTGCTTGTATGAGTACTACTTTTACTCAAGGTGCCTTGCGCGGTATGTTTGTAACCGGAACCGGTACCGACGTGGGCAAGAGCCTTGTTACGGCGGCTCTTTCGCGGGCCCTATGGCAAGCAGGCTGTGCGCATATACCTTTAAAGCCCGTGCAAACGGGGGTGCTCAGCGCAGAAGATGCCGATGCTTCCTTATATGCAGCGGCCCATGTGGGGCTGACTATTCCTTCTATGCACGCGCCGCGTACGCTTTTTTCGTATACTTTGGCGGCTTCACCGCATTTGGCAGCAGCACAAGAAGAAAAAAAACTTTGTGTGCATGATATATGCGCGTCCATTACAAATTTGCATGCTGCCATGCCACTTGTACCATTACTTATGGAAGGTGCCGGAGGCTTGTATGTGCCTCTTAATACCACAGAAAGCCTTTTGGATGTGATGCAGGTGTTAGACTTGCCCACAGTATTGGTTATGCGCAATACATTAGGAGCGTTAAATCATACCTTACTTTCTTTGGATGTTTTGCGCCAAAGAGGTGTGAAGGTGTGTGCCCTTATTTGTAAAGAGGTGGACACGCCTGCCACGCCACAAGAGCAAAGCATACGCTGTGACAATGTGGCCTATCTTAGACAGTATTTGCAAGATAGTGAAACACTTGTTTTGGAAATGCCTCATGTTACCACACTAGATGCTAAGGGCTGGGATGTGTTAGCACAAAGTGTGCAACCTTTGGTGCAGCACTATACGAAACCATGGGCTAGGTGTGCAACCACTGAGGAAGCGCAGAGTTTTAAAGATTGGGACGCTCTACATTTGTGGCATCCCTATACTTCTGCCTTGACGCCTTTACCCACCTATGAAGTGACACATGCCAAGGGCACGCGCCTTTTTTTACGAGATGGTACCGCTTTGGTAGATGGTATGTCTTCTTGGTGGTGCACGGTGCATGGCTATGGGAAGCAGGAGTTGGTGCAGGCTGTGCAGCAGCAGGCTGGGCGCTTATCGCATGTTATGTTTGGGGGAATAACCCACGAGCCTGCAGTGCAAGCGGCGCAAAAACTTATGGCTCTTTTACCCAAAGCACCCTCAGATAATGCGGCACTGTCTCGACTTTTTTGGGCAGATTCCGGCTCCGTGGCTGTGGAAGTGGCCTTAAAAATGGCGCTACAGTACCAGCAGGGAGTGGGGCAAGCACAGCGGCATAAGATATTGAGCCCGCGCGGCGGCTATTATGGGGATACCTTGGGCGCCATGTCTTTATGTGACCCAATCAATGGTATGCATGTTTTATTTAATGGGGTGTTGCCGCAACATATATTTATCGAAAGACCGTCCTGTACTTTTACCGGTGGCCTTGCTTGTCCCTTTGATGAGGCCAGTATGCAGCCCATGGAAGATGCTTTTATAAAGCATGGAAAAGAGCTGGCTGCGGTGATTTTAGAACCGGTGGTGCAAGGGGCCGGCGGTATGTATTTTTACCATCCGCGCTACCTACAGCGCGTGCGTGAATTGTGTCATGCTTATGGTGTGCTCCTTATCTGTGATGAAATAGCCACCGGCTTTGGGCGTACAGGTAAGATGTTTGCTCATGAATGGTGTGCAGAGTATGGGCAAAGTGTAAGCCCAGATATTGTATGCGTGGGTAAGGCTCTCACGGGGGGCATGATGACCCTTGCGGCCACCTTATGTACGGAAACTGTGGCGCAGGGAATTTGCACGCAAGGGAATGTGTTTATGCACGGGCCCACCTTTATGGCCAATCCCTTGGCTTGCGCAGCGGCTGCGGCATCTTTAGATTTGCTCATGACAAATAATTGGCAAGAGCAGGTACTATGTATAGAGAGTGCGCTTAAAGAAGGGCTTGCGCCTTGCATAGGGCATGAGCATGTGCAGGATGTGCGCGTACTGGGTGCCATTGGTGTGGTGGAGATGCGACACCCTGTGGATATGGCAAAATTACAGGCCTTTTTTGTACAACAGGGTGTATGGATACGCCCCTTTGGTAAGCTTGTTTATGTGATGCCGCCTTATGTGAGCACTGCAGAAGATATTGCGCTTTTGTGCAAAGCTGTATGTGCTGCGGTGCAGCAAGGGCAGTGTGGGTAGCGTAGGGGAAGAATTTTGCCCTTCCTCACACACGGGCAATAAAATATACAAAAAAATAAAACATATAGGATATTATGATGACCATACTTCTTTTGTACGCAGCTTTGCTTTGCCTTATTTCGTATTATTCCGTGGGTAAGCAAAGTACCTCGGCGGCGTTTTTTGTAAATAATAGGCAGTCCGGCACATGGGCTGTGGCTTTTTCCATTATAGCTTCATGCGTGGGTGGTTCTGCCACCATAGGTATGGCAGGGCTGGCATGGAATGTGGGCTTACCGGCCTTTTGGTGGCTGGGTACGGGGGCCATGGGCTTGTGTGTGTTGGCCTTTTTTCTGGCGCACAAGGTGCGAGAAACAGGAGCAAGCACCTTGCCGGAGATGGTAACTACCTTTATAGGTGCGCCGGCGCGTCCGCTTTCTTCCATCATAATAATATTGGCATGGTTTGCCATTACGGCGGCGCAATTTAGCGCCATGACGGCTTTATTATCCCCTGTGCTTATGGATTCTTGGGGCCTTGATGCGTCCATGGCTAAGAATGTTGGCCTTATTTTGGGCGCTGCCATTGTGATATTGTATGCGTGCCTTGGTGGGCAGGCGGCTATCATTAAAAGTGATATGGTGCAGTACGCCTTGCTCATGGTATCTTTACTGGTGGCCTTTGGCTTTTTGTGGCAAGGCAATGCTGCGGCTTTAACTTCTACGCCCGTGGAAATGCTTAACCAAGGGTTTGCCTTGAGTAAGTTTACGTACTTTTTACTCATTGTGGGCGGCTCCTACGTGGTGTGCCCCATGCTTTTTGGACGTCTTTTAAGTGCGCGTAATGAGGGTGTGGCTAAGCGCGGCGCCTTGGGTGCTGTGGTTGGCCTGGCGCTTACGGCAGCTCTCATTGTGGCAGTGGGTATTTTATGCCGCGGCTATGTGCCTGCCGCAGCGGAGGGAACTTTACCGGAAACCGTGCTCACCACAGTGCTTTTTGCTGAGCTGCCTTCATGGGCAGGTACCTTGGTGTTGCTGGGTATTTTTTCTGCGCTTATTTCGTCGGCAGACTCTAGCTTGGTAACGGCAGCCACCATTTGCTCCAATGATATTTTGCGCAGCTCAAAGCCCAGCGTGTGCCGTATGTGTATTTTGCTTATGGGTGTAGGTTCTGTATTGCTGGCCATACCCGGTAAGGGGATTTTAAGCCTATTACTGATGGCCAACGATATTTACGTGTGCGGGGTGGTGGTACCTGTGTTTGTAGGCATGATATTGCATAAAAAAGTGCGCTTACATACAGGTATGATGACTTTCGCCATGGCTGTGGGCGGGGGCTTGGGCCTTGTTTCTGCCTTAAGTGGGGATACCGCGTATGCCTATGC
>CAYJNG010000145.1:0-5025 GCA_964371505.1 uncultured Desulfovibrionaceae bacterium | reverse complement strand
CAGGAAAAAGATTGATTTTGCGAAAGTGCACAAAAACACCCCACAAAGCCTTTCTTTAAAAATAATCCCTACCTTCCCTCCTGTGCGAAGCACTGTAGGGGGGTGCACGGAGCGGCAGCCATGTGCGGGGGGTCCATTCGATACCTCGCGCTTTTGTCTCCTTTTACAGGATACAAAGAAAAAATCAGCATAATGCTTATGCAACAAAAGCGCGAGTGGTTGCCTTTTGGGGAATTTTAGAAATATAAAGATTTTTTCTGCGCACAAGGAAGATTTTCTTTTTGAAAGGCAGAACGTACTTAAGTACGTGCGTTTCAAAAAGGAAATCTGACGCCGTGCGCAGGAAAAAGATTGATTTTGCGAAAGTGCACAAAAACACCCCACAAAGCCTTTCTCTGAAAATAATCCCTACCCTTTTTTTAGGATACAAAGAAAAAAGATTGATTTTGCGAAAGTGCACACCCCCACCCCCCATACTTACACAAAAAAAGCGCCTCACCGCAGCAAGACGCTCTACAAAAATTTTCTATCTAAACCTACTCTTCAGCCAACAAAAGCTTCAACTTACGAAACAATACCCGCTTGGCCTCCGGCGAAAGCTCATTTTTAGCCCGCTCCACAAGCACACGCAGCTCTTCCTGCGCCTGAGGCCACTTCCCAAGCACGTCTGCCACCTCAGCATCCGAAGCCGTAAGCAACACCTCACGCAAACGCTCCGCATGATGCAATAAAGCCGTATCATCATTATGCCCTTGCTTCAGCCGCACCAAAGCCTCTTGTATGGGCTCTGGGTCACACTCACGCATAAGCTTACCAATATATTGCTGCTGCCTACGGCGCCCTTCTTTATCGGTAATTTTTGCCATAACCTTCAAAGCTTCTTGCAAATCTTCATTGAGGGGAAGCTTTTTCAACTGCCCAGGTGTAAGCTTAGCTAATTCGGCACCTATATCTTTTAACGCATGACTATCGCGCTTTTTTTGCGAGCGGCTCTTGGGGGCCTCTTCAAATTCCGGCCCATCAATGTCCAACTGATATCTATTTTTTCTCGCCATATATCCTTACCTTTTATGCAAAAATTCCTAATAATACCGCCACTAGTACGGCCACGGCAATGAGCCCATTTAAGGTGAAAAAAGCTGTATTCACACGGCTTAAATCATCAGCTTTCACCAAAGTATGCTCCCATAACAACACTGCAGACATAATCGCCCACAGCACATACCACCACGCATTTAACCCCGCAGCAGCGCCGCCTAAGAGTAAAAAAATGGCCGTACACACATGGGAAAACGCAGCAATAATTAAGGCTTTGCTCACCCCAAAGTGCACAGGCACAGAGCATAAACCTGCTTTCGCATCAAAGTCCACATCTTGGCACGAATAAAAAATATCAAATCCGGCCACCCAAAAAGATACGGCAAAAAAGAAAAGTATGGGCGTTAAAGCAAAACTTGGTGTTACGCTCAGCCAACCAGCCACAGGCGCAAGCCCTAAAGTGGCTCCCAACCAAAAATGGCATAACCATGTAAAACGTTTTGTATAAGAATACCCTGCCGCTATGAGCAAAGCCGGTACGCTTAAATACAAGCATAACGTATTCAGCGCAGCACAGGAAGCTATAAATACTGCAGCAGTCACCACACAAAAAAGCTTCGTTTGTTGAGGGCTAATCTCCCCTGTAACCATAGGGCGCTTCGCCGTGCGAGGGTTTTGCTTATCAAAGGGCAAATCCACAAGGCGGTTAAAGGCCATGGCAAAAGAACGCACAGCCACCATGGCAATGGTTAAAAAAAACAGCGCATACCACGAAGGCATGCCCATTTGCGCCAAAAAAGCCCCTGCATAAGCAAAGGGCAAAGCAAAAATAGAATGTTCAATCTTAATCATACGGCAAATGGCCGCAAAATTTCCAAACAAAGACAATTTAGCCTCCACAATCGGTGCTATCACCATGAATTTTCTGTAAAGCATGCGGTAAAGCTGGCAAAATGGCTTCCAAATTTTCTCGCACAGCCTTCACACTACCTGGCAAATTAAGACAAAGGGTATTGCCTATGGTGCCCACCACGGCGCGCGAAAGAGCCGCATGCGGTGTTTTTTGCAAACTTGCCGCCATCATCACCTGCTCAAAACCGTACAAGCGCTTATCAATGCAGGCAAGCATGGCTTCTGGCGTTACATCACGCGGGCCAAGACCTGTGCCCCCTGTGGTACAAATAATGTCATACCCTTGCCCAAGGGAGAGCTCCAATAACAAGGTGCGCAAAGCCGCTGCATCATCGGGCAGTAAAAAACCCTGTTCATGGCAAAAGTCCATGGTGTTTCTGAGCATCTCGCCTATAAGCGGCCCACTCTTATCCTCACGTTGCCCCACGGAACCTTTGTCTGAAAGGGTTACCCAAGCCAGCGCATGGCCTTGGCGCCCCTTCTCCACACAAGCTTCTTCAGCTGTGTGTAAGGAGGTGCTGGCGCGTAAAAGGGGCAAGTAACACGCATGCGTAGCACCACCATGTTGCTTTTGAGCAGAAGATGTATGCGTGGGCAAGGAAGGCATAAGCGCACGGCCTACCACACAAAAAAGCTCCTTACCGTCGAGGAACAAACGCGTCCCCACAGGTAAGGGGGGTAAAAAAGCTTCCTGCACCGTAATACTGGGCATGGGCTCCAAGGATGAAAAACTTAAGGGTAAAACATCGCCCTCTTGCATAGGTTGCCATTGTATGCGCATAAAGCCACCTTCCTCATGGATATTTTCCGGCACAGTGTAATGATGCTGCTCCAAAAAGGCAATGCACAAATAGGCAAAAAAATACCCTTGGAATGAACATTTGCTATTCTACATGAATACACGTACAAAAACCAAATATCAATTTATGCTTTAAGGAGACTATATGTCACATAGTCAAGACAGTGCAGCGCATTTGCGCAACCTTGGTACAGGAAAAATGCCCCCAGTGGAGGGTGCCCCCGGCCTTGCGCAGTTGGAGGCCTTCCCCAATTGCTACCCAGACCGTAACTATATTATTCAAATAGCCTATCCGGAGTTCACCTCCCTTTGCCCCGTGACGGGTCAGCCAGACTTTGGAACCATTGTCATGGAATATATCCCCGATGGTAAATGTGTGGAGTCTAAAAGCTTTAAGCTCTATATGTTTGCCTATCGCAATCATCAATCCTTCATGGAAACCATCACCAATACCGTGTTAGACCATATGTGGGAACTCTTAGAACCACGCTGGTGTCGCATTAAAGGTATATTTGCCGCTCGCGGTGCTACGCATATTCATGTGTATGCTGAGCGCTATAAAGATATGGACCCTGCACAAAAAAGTGAATTGCAAAACCTTGTGCGTGAGTGGAAACAAGACGCCCTGCATACAAAGTAGGAAGGTAAGGTATGTCCTTAAGTACACGTGTACAGACAATGGGTTTTGCAGCTCTTATCATGAGTATGAGCATATTGCTCTCTCGCTTCATGGGGCTTTTGCGTGACAAGGTCATATCGTGGCAGTACGGCGCCACAGGTGAGGCCGATCTTTATTTTGCCGCCTTTGTGGTGCCGGATTTTATCAACTACTTGTTAGCCGGCGGCTATGTGTCCATTACCCTTATGCCCCTACTTTCACGCTGCTTTGACGAAGATGAAGACAAGGCATGGCGGTTTTTTTCTGCGGTGTATTGGTGGGCCCTTCTGGCGGTGAGTACCTTAACCTTCATAGCGTGGGTATGGGCAGCGCCCTTGGCTAAGCTCGTGGCCCCTGGCTTCACAGAAGCGCAAAGCGAGCGCCTCACCCTTTTCTTACGTATCATCTTACCAGCACAGATTTTCTTTGTAAGCGGTGCATGTTTTTCTGCCATATTATTTTTACGTAAGCAATTTGTCGTGCCGGCCCTCACGCCGCTTATTTACAATGGGGCCATTATTCTCTGCGGCCTTGCAGTACCGTACTTGGGCATAGCCGATGGCATGGTGGGCTTTTGCATAGGCGTTAGCCTTGGTGCTGGCATTGGAGCTTGGGCTTTGCCTTACTGGGCCGCCTCGCGAAAAGCTCCCTCTGTTAAGGCCGATGCCCCCCCTAGTATTTTTGGCACCGGTTTACGCCTTTATCCTTTACGGCGTGAATTTTTACGCCATCCACTTTTAACGTCCTTCTTGCTTATGGCCTTACCACTCATGCTGGGGCAATCTGTGGTTATGCTCAATGAGCAATTCATGCGTATTTTTGGCTCCATGGCAGGGGAAGGGGCGGTTTCTCTTCTCAGTTATGCAAGGCGTATGTCACAAGTGCCTGTGGGCATGGTGGGACAAGCCATGGCTGTGGCTTCCTATCCCTTCTTGGCGGCGCTGGCGGCTAAAAAGGATTTTGCCACCTTTAATGACACCTTACGCTCTGCCATGAATACTAGCACCACTGTGCTTATTCCCATAACGGCGTGGATGATTGCCGCCGCGGTACCTTGCATGGGCTTTGTATTTGAAGGCGGCGACTTTACCGCCAAAGAAACCTTAGCCGCTGCCCCGCTATTGCAAATTATGATGCTCATGGTGCCCATGTGGGGCGTACAAATGGTGTTAGGGCGTGCTTTTTACGCCATGGGAGACACCTTTACGCCGGCCCTTTGGGGAACCATTATCACTGTGGTGAGCCTACCCTTCTTTTATTACGCCTTGCGCTGGGATGCCATGGGTATTGCCTTGGTAAGCTTTTGGGGCGTGGTGGCCTATATTGCCATTATCATGTATATTTGGAAAAAGCGCCAAGGACTTTCTGCTTTCAATGGCCTTGGTACCATTCTTCTATATGGGCTTTTCTTATCCTTCATAAGCGGCGTTGTGGCATGGTATACCAGTGAAAGCATTTTACGCTACATGGCGCACTTGCCCTCCATATGGCCTTACTTCCTTGCCATTGTAGGCAGCTTAACCCTCTTTACCCTATGCTACGGTGGGCTTGCGTGGAAAATATGCCCCGAACTCGTACAACCTTTGTGGACAAAAATCCAAGGTCGCTTTCTTAAAAA
>CAYJNG010000144.1:0-5048 GCA_964371505.1 uncultured Desulfovibrionaceae bacterium | reverse complement strand
CCTGAAGATATTGATATTGTAACAGGAAACTTTAATGACCAAGTGAGCTATAGAGTGGGCTGGGAAGATACAACAGTAATGATGGGTGGCGGCGAAGCCAACCCATACTTTAATAACGCACCCCAATATAATGGCGAAGGCATGACCATTGATACTAAGGGTGGTAATGATGATGTATTTATGGGAAGTGGTAACGACACCATTTACCTTGGTTCTGGGCATCATGACGGTTATGATATTCCGGATGCAACTAAAGAGGCCGAGACTCAAGACCACATGGAAACCTTTATGAGTGGTGATGATAGTTCTGTTCTTGCCAATGCACATGAAGGAGAAGATAGCGCGCTTAGCACCTCCCAATACAGCGACTCATTTTTGGATATAGCTCATGGTGGCGGCGGTGATGATACCATATACGGCGAAGAAGGGACTGATGCCATCTTTGGCGGTAGTGGTGATGATCAGCTTTATGGCGGCGCTGGTAATGACGGCATACGTGGTGGTTCTGGTAATGATACCATCTACGGTGACCAAGGGGACGATATTTTAGATGGCGGCGCCGGTGCCGATACTATTATGGGCGGCTCCGGAAACGATTTGATTAAGTTTGATGCTGAAGATCTCTTTGTGGATGGCGGTGAAAACTCTCCCTTAGGAGATGATTCAGATATGGACGTGCTCCTAACTGGTGGTGAAAACCTTAGTAAAGTTAAAGAGATGATTGAAGATGGCGAAATCAATAATATGGAAGTGTTTATTGTTGGTGATGTAGACGGTAAAAACATTGGCGAATTGCTTAAAAATTCCGGTGCTCAAGATGAAGAAGGCAATTGGAATGTGCAAGAAGAGGGTAGCGGCTGGAGTGAAAATACCAGTTCCAATGTACCGCAAGGGTATAGAGAATTTTCCACCGTCAATGATGATGCTGAAAGTATAACTATACTTATTGAAGCAACTAAGCTTGAACACGGCATGTAGTATCGTTTTATATAAAATACAAAAGCCCTTGATATTGATATCAGGGGCTTTTTTTTTATTATATCCTTAGCTTGCAAGAGTACTTTATTGCTATTTTGCCTATATTACAGTACACGGTGTTTTGTAAAATGTGGACCTGTGTACAGCGTGCCTACGGCTGGGTGTGAATAGTATAATTAAATGAATGGATAGTATATGCGCAATGTATTGCTTTGTATCTGTATTATAAGTGTTTTTTTGCTAGCAGTGCTAGCGCAGCGTAATCAAGATACCCTTATAGGGGATAGGCGGGGCAGTGCTCCTAACGTAGCCATTGCTCCAAAGTTTACTGCAAGTTTTCAAGAAAATACTGAGAGCGCTACTGCGCAAGAGGCTGTAGATACTCCTTATGGTTTGGTGCGTAGGGTAGATGTGGGGCAGCGTAAAGTGGTGGCACTTACCTTTGATTTTTGTGAACTTGCCACCAAAACCACGGGGTATAATGTAAAACTTGTGCGCTATTTACAAAAAAACTCCATTCCTGCCACATTTTTTGTGGGGGGAAAATGGCTACGCACTCATGCTGCGCGCGCTCAGGAGTTTTTACGCTCGGATCTATTTGAAATAGCTAATCATGCTTGGTCTCATGGGAATTTTGCTCTTTTGGATGAAAAATCCATGCACGAGCAAATTGACTGGACACAAGCGCAATACGCACAACTGTATGAGGAATCTTTTGAAAAAAGTGAAATACCTCATCGTGCGCCTTTTTTACAATATTTCCGCTTTCCCTATGGGCGCTCTTCACCACAAGCCTTACGCCTTTTACAAGAAAAGGGCGTGCTTGCTATACAATGGGATGTGGTGGGTGAAATGCGCCCTGACAATAGCGAGCCTTACGCTGTGCAGGAAGTTCTTCAGCAAGTACGGCCCGGTTCTATTTTGTTATTTCACGGAAATATGGTCCCTAAAGGAACAAAAATACTCATACCAAGGCTTATAAAGGCGCTGCAAGAGCGTGGATATAGTTTTGTTACGGTGGGGAAACTTCTTGCCATGGGTAAGCCTGAAATGGTGGAAGATGGGTACTTTATAACACCTGGAGATAATGTACACCTAGATACACGCTTTGGTGTGGATGGTACAGGCAGAAAAGACGCACAGTAAAAAAACGTATGGCTTTTGTTTGTCTTATGAAAAAAGCCCTCTCTATATTTCAAGAGAGGGCTTTTATTGTTTTTTAGTAACTACAATTAGGTAGTTGTATTTTCAAGCATGGTTCTGGCAATCATAATGGTTGTTTCACTGGCTTCATCGGTAAAGGCTTGGTATTCTGTGCCATTGTGCGTAGAAGTTTCGCCTTCTGTCCAATTGTCCCCAAATACAAAGTCGCCATTGTCTGACTTTTCCACGCCCTTGAGGTTGTTTAATGCTTCATCGGTGGATGTGGAGTTGGTAACATTCTCATCATTGCTGAAGATAAACATTTCTGTATTTAAAGAGTTTTGTAAAATTTCAGACATATCCGTATCACTCACATCACCGGAAATGATGATGTCAAAACCGGCCCCTGCGTCAATGTCCGCATCTACATTGTTGCCAATGTTAATAAGGTTATTTCCGCCACCCGTGGTGAGGCTTTCAAAGTTTGTGATGGACACATTATCAGCGCCGCCAATGTTAATATTGCCCGCTTGGCTAAAGTCTATATAGCTATCGTAGTCATTTTCGTAGACAAAAGCATCATAGCCATCACCGCCATCAAGATAGGCTTTAGCAGAGTCAGTGAAGGACACCACAGATACGGTATCATCACCACCGCCAGCTTCTATAGTGCCGCCTTCCATAGTTGTAACACTAATGGTGTCATCGCCATTAGTACCTATTGGACTTTCTGCTACGGGAGTGCCCTCTTGTTGATAGCCATCTTCAAAATGAGTTTCGGTCTGGGAGGCAGCGTCATTGTTCGCTTCCACAGCACCGTCGGCCTCAAAATTGAGCTCCGCAGAACCAGTGGCTATTTCGCCGACAGCGTCTTCGTCAGTATCGCCCATAAGTGCCATTTCTGCCATAGTGGATACTGTGCTTATACCGGCTTCTGAGGAACTATCAGAAGCTGGTATGGTTTCCATAGAGTGCTCTACGCTATCACCATCACTATCGGTAAAAGTGAGGGTCACAGTACGCGGGCTATCTGTGGTGGGGTAGGACACATTCCAATTTTCATTATCGGTACTGGTCATGGTCACATCACCAATTATTATGGTGTATACGCCATCAACATGGGTGGCTTCCACATGGGGTGGCTGCCATGCCCAGCTTGGCACGTTAGACTCCCACTGGTTAAGTTCGGCATTCCACACCACACCATAGTCCATGGTGGCACCGCCCACTAAGGTGATGGAAGCACCTTCCATATCGCCGCCAAGGTTTACAGAAATTTCAGCACTGGCCACGCCATCGCTGATGATAAGCTCTGAATCAGAATCTTTGCCTAGCTCTGGTGCAGAGTCTTCCACTGTAAGGACTACGGTAACAAAGCTTTCATTGCCGCTGGCGTCCACCACAGGTATTTGCACATCCATGGTAGCACTGTCACTGTTTTCAGGGTGCTCGTAAGCTGCGTTTTGTGTAAAGGTAAGGTTGCCTTCTGTGTCCACACTAAAGCTTCCATAAGGATTTTCTGCATCGCCCACGGTGAAGGTTTCGCCAAAATTGTATTGAGCGTCCGTGGGTAATTCAATACCTTCTACCACCACATCTTGTGCCATGGCGTCATCATAGCTTGTTACTTCGCCGGTCAGGTCACCGCCCACTTCCATATCCACATTCACATCTTTGCTTGTGGTGTCTGTGGCGGTGTTACCTTCAGCATCTGTCACGGTAACAGAAGCCGTAATGTCTCCTGCGTCCGTAAGTTCAGAGCCGGGCACAGTAAGTTCAAAGCTGCCATCTTCATTAAGCGTCACTTCATGCTCTTTGCCGCCCACAGTAACGGTGACGGTGTCGCCTTCTTTGTGTTCATACTTGCCACTTACAGAACCGGTAATGGTAATATCTTGTTCTGCTTCGGTAGCATTAATAACATCATCTTGGGTGATAGCATCAATAGTAATGGTGGCAGAAACATCCGGAGCTGGCTTGGTTTCCATAGAATGCACTACGCTATCACCATCACTATCGGTAAAAGTGAGGGTCACATCACGCGGGCTATCTGTGGTGGGGTAAGACACAGTCCAATTTTCATTATCGGTACTGGTCATGGTCACATCACCAATTATTATAGTGTATACGCCATCAACATGAGTGGCTTCCACATGGGGTGGCTCCCATGCCCAGCTAGGCACGTTAGACTCCCACTGGCCAAGTTCGGCATTCCACACCACGCCATAATCCATGGTGGCACCGCCCGCTAAGGTAATGGAAGCACCTTCCATATCGCCGCCAAGGTTAACAGAAATTTCTGCACTGGCTACGCCATCGCTAATGGTAAGTTCTGTATCAGAATCTTTGCCTAGCTCTGGTGCAGAATCTTCCACTGTAAGGGTTACGGTAACAAAGCTTTCATTGCCGTTGGCGTCCACCACAGGTATTTGCACATCCATGGTAGCACTGTCACTGTTTTCAGGGTGTTGGTACGCTTCATTTTGCGTAAAGGTAAGGTTGCCTTCTGTGTCTACACTAAAGCTTCCATAAGGATTTTCTGCATCGCCCACAGTGAAGATTTCGCCAAAATTGTATTGAGCGTCCGTGGGTAATTCAATGCCTTCTACCACCACGTCTTGAGCCATGGCGTCATCATGGCTTGTTACTTCGCCAGTCAGGTCGCCGCCCACTTCCGTATCCACATTCACATCTTTGCTTGTGGAGTCCGTGGCAGTGTTGCCTGCTGCATCGGTCACGGTAACAGAAGCCGTAATGTCTCCGGAGTCCTTAAATTCCGAACCGGGCACAGTAAGCTCAAAGCTGCCGTCTTCATTAAGCGTTACGTCATACTCTTTGCCGCCCACAGTAACGGTGACGGTATCACTTTCTTTGTGGTCATATTCGCCGCTCACAGAACCGGTGATGGTAATATCTTGGCCAGCTTC
>CAYJNG010000143.1:0-5139 GCA_964371505.1 uncultured Desulfovibrionaceae bacterium | reverse complement strand
TTGTGTCTAAAATTTGAAAATTTGTTCGAAATGTAAAACAACGTGTGCAGAGGTAGAGACACAAAAATCAATCACTTAACGGCGAAGCAAAGCTACGCCTATTCTTGATTTTTGGTCGCATTGACTGTCGTCAACGCTCCATGAGACCCTACGCAATGAATTGCGCAGAGGTCTCAACAATATAAAGCCATAAAAAAATCCCCCCAGAAATGTCTGAGGGGAGATTTTTTACTACAGTATAAAACTAAAACTAGCCGCCAATAAGGTTCATGGCCATACGCGGCATGGAGTTGGCTTGCCCAAGCATAGCCACAGCAGATTGTGTAAGAATTTGGTTACGCACAAAATTTGTCATTTCCATAGATACGTCCACATCAGAAATACGAGATTCGGCAGCAGCCATATTCTCAGACTGAATGGTTAAGTTATCCACAGTAGCTTCCAAGCGATTTTGCAAGGCACCAATGTGCGCACGAATCTTATCCTTAGAAACAATGGCGTCATTCACTGCCACCAGTGCGCGTTGCGCTGAGGCCTGGGTGGATACGGAATAACCGTCATTTTCAACACTTTCATTACCAAGACCAAGCGCTGAAGCCGTACTATCACCAATACGCACGTAGTAATAATCTTCCGCGGAATCGTTCATGGGGCCAAAGTGCACAAGCAATTGCCCAGTAGAGGTGAGCCCTTCACCATTATGCGTACCAGATAGTGTGCCATCAAGCAGCTTTACACCGTTAAAATCTGTAGCATTGGCAATACGAGTAATTTCTGAAGCAATGGCTTGGTATTCTGATTCAATCATAAGACGCTGTGTAGAATCATAAGTACCAGTGGCAGCTTGTTCGGTTAATTCCTTCATACGAATAAGCTGAGCGTCGATAACACCAAGAGCGCCGTCAGCAGTCTGCAATAAAGAGATAGCGTCGTTGGCGTTTCTTACACCTTGGTTCAAAGCAGCAATGTCAGCACGCATAAGTTCGCGAATGGCAAGGCCGGCAGCATCATCAGCAGCGCCGTTGATACGAAGACCGGAAGACAAACGCGCCGTAGAGGTGCTTAAGTTACCGTAGTGATTGTTTAAGGTGTTAGCAGAATTCAGGGCCATTGCGTTGTGATTAATTGTAAGTCCCATAACATTCCTCCATGAATGTTTTGACAGCCTAGTGGAGCTTTACGCGCGATTGCGTCCTTGCAATCTTCCACCGACAGCGCCCCTAAGGGCTTTTTGTGTTTAGTAAAACATACCTACTGTACGCTCCCTCATAACCATATGCATGGCGCAAAAACAGGGGGAAAAGCCTCCCTAGGCAATTTTTGCCGCCTATGCCTTTATGTGTAATATGCAGCAAAATATATGCCAAAATATAATAAAACCAAACAGATATACTTTACACACAAACCTAAAGTTTAGGAAAAAATTGCCGATTAGTACTAATAGCCCAAAAAAAGAGGGAACCTTTTGCAAGGCTCCCTTTCCCTTTTTTCCCACCGGTGTGAGTGTACGTAGTTTCTTTATCCGCCGATAAGGTTTAACGCCATGCGCGGCATGGAGTTAGCCTGACCAAGCATGGCCACAGCAGATTGAGTAAGAATTTGGTTACGCACAAATGTGGTCATTTCAGCGGCTACGTCAGCATCAGAAATACGAGATTCCGCAGCTTGTACGTTTTCAGACTGAATGGTTAAATTTTGTACGGTGGCTTCTAAGCGGTTTTGCATGGCGCCAAGGCTTGCTCTAATCTTATCCTTAGAAACAATGGCATTATTTACACCCTCAAGGGCACGCTGGGCAGAAGCTTGGGTAGAAATGGAGAAACCATCGCCTGCTGCTGCTGTCGTTCCAAGGCCCAAAGCTGAAGCCGTACTATTGCCGATAACTACATCATAGTAATCTTCTGCAGAGTCGTTGGCAGAGCCAAAGTGCACACGAATGGCACCTGTAGACGCAATGCCTTCACCATTATGCGAACCAGAAAGTGAACCATCAAGCAGCTTTACGCCGTTAAAGTCGGTAGCAGTGGCAATACGTGTAATTTCCGATGCAATGGCTTGATACTCAGACTCAATCATCAAACGCTGGGTAGAATCATACGTACCAGTAGAAGCTTGCTCGGTAAGTTCCTTCATACGAATAAGCTGAGCGTCAATAACGCCAAGGGCGCCGTCAGCTGTTTGTAAAAGGGAAATAGCATCATTGGCGTTACGTACACCTTGATTTAATGCGGCAACGTCGGCGCGCATAAGTTCGCGAATGGCAAGGCCGGCGGCGTCGTCAGAAGCGCCGTTTACGCGAAGACCAGAAGAAAGACGCTCAATCGAGGTTTGCAAGTTCCCGTAGTGGGTACCCAGATTGTTTTGCGCACTAGTGGCCATTGGATTGCTATTAATTGTAAGTCCCATAACATTCCTCCTTGAATGCAGAGTGGAGATTGGCGGACATATTCTTTCATCCTTGAAAGTTCTCTCGCCTTACACCACCTAATCGGCAAAATTTGCCTACCCTTTAGGGTACTAGGCAAATTTTGCCGATATTTTATTTTACGCTATAAGCTTGCATACCTATGCACTGTCATGTACCTTTCTGCCTAGCAAAGCAGCACGCTTTACGGAAAATTTTATAACAAAATATAAAAATATGCCTTAGCATAAACGTATACAGCTCACGTACAAGGAATCGCCTATGTCTACCTCCACCAAGCACAGCGCACTTTCAAGCCTTCATATTCGCCAAAGTAAGGGCCAAAAAAATATCGTCATGCTTACCACCTACGACTACACCTCTGCGCTACTAGCCGACACAGCAGGTGTGGATATTCTTCTTGTGGGGGACTCTTTAGGCATGGTGGTCATGGGGCAAGAGGACACCTTAAATGTGAGTATGGATATAATGGTACACCACTGCCGTGCTGTAAGCCTTGCGCAAAAGCGAGAAGGCGCCAAAGCCCTTGTGGTGTGCGATATGCCATTTTTAAGCTATGAAGAAGGCCCCACCACCGCTTTACGCAATGCGGGCAGACTCATGGCAGAGGGCGGCGCCCGTGCGGTAAAACTTGAAGGGGCTTTTTCCATCTTACCACAAATAAAAGCACTCATTGCTGCCGGCATACCCGTCATGGGGCATATTGGCCTCACGCCGCAGCGCGTTGCAACCTTAGGTGGGTATAAGATACAAGGGCGCACAGCTGAGGCTGCAATGAAACTTTTGCAAGAAGCCAAAGCCCTTGAAGAAGCTGGCTGCTTTTGCCTTGTGCTTGAATGCGTACCCCACCAAGTGGCTGCGCTCATTACTAAAGAATTAAGCATACCCACCATCGGCATTGGCGCTGGCAAAGATTGTGACGGTCAAGTACTTGTTTTTCACGATATGCTCGGTATAAACACCAAGCATACGCCTAAATTTGTAAAAAAGTACGCCCACCTTGCGCAAGACATACAGCAGGCCATACAAAACTACGTGCAAGAGGTGCAGCAAGGCTCCTTTCCGCAAGAAGAGCACTTTTTTGCCTTGCAAGAAGAAGAACTTACCCTTTTACAAAAAGCCATAAAGGATTTTAAATAAATGTTTCGCTCCCCTGTGCCTCGTGTGGCTGCCATACACGACTTATCCGGCTTTGGCCGCACTTCGCTCACTGTAGTCATACCCATTTTATCCTCCATGGGCATTCAAGTGTGCCCCATGCCCACAGCGGTACTTTCTACACATACCACAGAGTTTACGGACTTCTCCTTTTGCGACCTTGCACCGCAAATGCGGCACTTTCTAGACCATTGGCGTTCATTAAATCTTTCTTTTGACGCCATATATTCTGGTTTTTTGGGCTCGCCAGAGCAAATGGAAGTGGTGGAAGACACCATAAAACATTGTAAAAGACATCACGGTTTTGCTCTTGTGGACCCTGTACTTGGAGATAATGGTAAGCTTGACCCCACCATGACTCCGGAGATGGTGGCACGCATGCGCTATCTTGTCTCTCATGCTGACTGCATTACACCGAACCACTCCGAGGCCTGCTGGCTTTTGGATATTCCCTACACAACACATATGAGCATTGCTGAAGCAAAAAAAAGACTTGTGGCACTGACAGACATGGGCCCGCGAATAGCTGTTATCACTTCAGCCCCCATAAGCTTGCAAAAAACGACTTGCTCCGCCATAGCCTATGATGCACGCCAAAATCGTTTTTGGCGAGTAGACTGCCCCTATCTTCCGGCTTTTTATCCGGGAACAGGAGACTGTTTTGCTTCTGTGCTCACAGGCGCTCTACTCCAAGGTGATTCCGTGCCCGTGGCCATGGACAGAGCCGTACAATTTGTGACCATGGGCATACGCGCCACCTTTGGCCATGGCGAACCCAACCGTTATGGCATTTTATTAGAACGCGTACTAGATTCTTTGCGTGCGCCAGCCTCCGCCGCCAACTACCAACTTTTAGAAGATACAGAATAATGAGCTCTACCTCCTCACTTCCCATTGGCATTTTTGACTCCGGCGTGGGCGGCCTTACAGTATTGCGCGCCATACATGAAGCACTTCCGCAAGAAGACCTCTTGTATCTAGGCGATACAGCACGCTTACCCTATGGCACAAAAAGCAAAGAAACCGTCACCGCTTACGCCTTGCAAGCAGCAGCCAAGCTTGTGGAACGTGGCATAAAAATGTTGGTCATTGCGTGCAACACCGCCACTGCTGCCGCTCTACCGGCTTTAAGCGAGGCCTTTGCCCCGCTACCTGTGGTGGGCGTTATCGAACCCGGCGCCCAGGCTGCCGTTAGCAAAACACACAATGGGCATATTGCCGTTATTGCCACCGAGGGCACCATTCAAGGCTTGGCTTATCATAAGGCCATAACCGCTCTGCGCCAAGACGCACGCATTACAGGCAGGGCTTGTACACTGTTTGTCCCCTTGGCTGAGGAAGGATGGATGGATGGCCCCATTGTGGAAAGCGTGGCTCAACGCTACTTAGCAGATATTTTTATGGAAGCCCCCAAGGAAGAGCGCCCCGACACCTTGCTTTTGGGCTGCACGCACTTTCCCCCTTTACGCGAAGCTTTGGCACGCGTGGTAGGCAATGATATTTACCTTGTGGACTCTGCCGCCACCACAGCGGAAGCTGTGCGCGAAAAGTTACGC
>CAYJNG010000142.1:0-5145 GCA_964371505.1 uncultured Desulfovibrionaceae bacterium | reverse complement strand
AAATGGTATAATTTTATTCTCTCCGACAAGGCACAGAATTTTATCATAGGCCTTATTGTACTTAACGCTATTACCCTTGGCATGAGTACATCAGTATATATGCGAGAAAATTTTGGTACGGCGCTGGCAATTTTTGAAAGTGTAGCGCTTGGCATTTACACCATTGAGCTTACATTAAAAATGCTGGCTTTGCGTCATAAATTCTTTGTCAACAGCTGGAACTTATTTGACTTATTTATTGTAGCCATTGCGTACATTCCGGCTGTGGGGCCGCTTTCAGTCTTACGTTCTTTGCGTGTTTTGCGAGTTTTGCGTTTAATTTCCGCCATTCCTCGCTTGCGTGCCATAGTTCGTTCTTTAGCGTTATCCTTACCAAGCATCGGTTGGATCAGTTTTCTTTTATTGATGGTATTTTACATCTTTGCCGTCATGGCTACTTTGCTCTTTGGTAAAGCATTCCCCGAATGGTTCAGCACGCTTGGTGAATCTTATTATACCTTATTCCAAGTTCTCACCTTAGAAAGTTGGTCCATGGGTATTGTACGCCCCATCATGGAAAAATTCCCTTATGCGTGGCTTTTCTTTGTGCCCTTCATCCTCTTAACCTCCTTTGTGGTACTCAATGTTTTTATTGCTGTTATTGTAGGCGCCATGAGTGAAGTTCGTGCAGAAGAAAAGCTGCAAAGTGCTGAAGAAGAATTAAATGAGCAAAATACGTCCTTACCACAGCTTTTAGACAGTGAAATAAAACAATTGCGCAGTCAGCTAGAAAGACTTGAAGCGCTGCAGCAAATGCTTGAAAGAGAAAAGGAAAGAAATTCCCAGTAATACCCCTTGGAAGAATTATTTTGTGGAGAGGGGCTTTTTTTGCTCATGCCAATAGCCTCTCTCCCAACTTCGCATACTCTACATATATAAAAGTCGAAGCCCCATGCAAAACAACTTCGGCATTCTTTAAATTACCCTTTTTTTCAAGACGAACAATCTCATCATGCATAAAAAAAGGTGAAACAAAAAAGATTGTTTCACCTGTAATTTCTTCGGGAAAATGTGTATTTTACACTTCAGACAGCTCATCATACTCAGCTTCTAAGCTGGCAAGTTGCGCTTCTAATGCCTCAATCTGCGGTGTACTCTTGCCCTCGCCAGCTTCTGCTTGTGCTGCGGCTATTTGCATTTCTAAAGCGTCAATTTCGGCTTGTAAAGTTGTTTCAGAGGTGGTGGAGTCACTGCTGCTTGAGCTCGATTGGCCGCCACCGCCACCGCCGCCGCCGCTCTTGCCTTGTTTACCGGCATCTTGCGATTCGCCTACGGTTTCACTTTGTTTAGCTAAAGCTTCTTGGCTTTCTTGAGAAGTTTGTTCACCATTTTGTATGGTTATCTCTTCATTCTCAGCGCTGTTTTGTTGCATTTCAGCATACAAATACTTAGCTTCATTAGAAATACTCACCGTATCGCCAGACGCAGTGGTCTCTTCTTCCCTTTTTTTACTTGTTTGTATATTTCCAAAGGTATTTATACCTTGTATACCCACGCCACCAGAAAGACCATTTATGTCCATAAGCACTCCTCACGAGAAAAATTTTCCCACAAGCAACTTATGCAATAAGCATTCCTTGAACTAAGTAGCACTCTCACACAAGGTATCGATTATCCAACATCTAAGGGTATACGCTATACAAAGCAGGCGCGCTCTCCCCTTGTAAGCGACCAGCCCACCAAGGAAAAGGTGAGGCAGCACTTTGAATTTGCTCACAAAGGGCAGCTAAGGGCATATGGGAAGCAAGAAAATCTATTTTATTTAAAAAAACAGCTCGCGGGCACTGTGCAGGGCAGTATTGAAAAAGCCCCTGCTCATGATGTGCCAAAGCAAGCATATGCTTAAAGGTAATACTTTGCCCTTGGTTCATTCCCGTAACCTTGGCAAAAAGATGCGCCCTGTGCACGTATTTATCTTCTAGGGGCGCGTGTAAGGCGTCTAAACCCATTACACCAAGGCAAACATCCGTCCCATGCGGGATGACAGGCTCGTGCACATCCGGAGCCTTTAACGGTTTTCGTGCGGCGCCGTCCCCTTCGCATAAAATAACGCAAGGCAGCATGCGACTCTTTTGCAAAAGCCCTTGCTTCAGCGCTGTAATTTTTTCTGCAGACAATCCCACCAATTTTGAAACAGAAGCATCCACATAAGCGCCCACGGTCACTATGTTTTGTTGCTCCAAAGCTCGCACTACTGCATCAAAAAAATGTTCTTCTTGTTCTTGCAAAAGTACCGAGCCGACGGTTTCCAAGCATGTTTTGGTAGAGGTAGCAATAAGAACACGCACCCCCTGCTGGGCATAGGCCTGTGCCAAGGTATGCACAAGGGAAGTCTTCCCCCCTGCTCCCACCACGGTAATAAGAGCACATGGCGGCAAAGGAGCAGGCTGCACTAAAGACGCAATGCTATCTACAAATACGCTGTGCATAATTTAGCTTGCATCTGCCTGCAACACATACTGCATGATGGCCTCCAAAACGCCGCCACCAATGGCCAGGGCCTTATCCGAAGTTTGGTCGCAATAGTCGATATCTGCGCGAGGGTCCACATCTGCCACTTTTGTACGTATATTCACCGGTGTTTGATCACGTAAAAGCCCGCGAATAACACCACGGAAATGGGCGCGAAGCACTTGTTCTTGCCCTTCGCTTTGCACAGTGCCTACCACAGCACCCTTTTCTACCACATCCCCTATTTGGCATGAGGTAGAAAAAACACCTGCTTCTTCTGCCCAAAAAACTCTTTCTATGGAGTAGCCCTGCACAGGGGCTGGAGCTCCTGTATTAGCTATGGCTGCTCCCTCATAAATAACGCGCCCCAAATAGTGCCCGCGCATGGTTTCCACTATGGCATGTACATCCGCATGTGCACCTTGACCTGCCGTAAAGCCGGGGCCAAGGCCCACAACAAAATCAGCCATGCCTTTATGCGTACCTATATTTCTTTTAGCTAAAATGGCATCCACCAAAACTGTCGCTTGAAGCGTGGTAAGGCACTTTCCTTCTGGGTCCACCAATAAGGGAATACGCCCGGCTTGCCACTGCGTTTCAAGCTCAGAAACATCCTGCACCAACGTAGCTTGCACTTCTTCCACCTTGCAGCTGCCTGTATACACCGCTTCAGAAAAAGCCACCGTGCGTCGCACAGCCAAAGGATTCGCTGTTTCAAGCAAAAGTATCTTCGTTAATCCGGCACGGTACAAGCGTAAAGCTACGCCACTGGCCAAATCGCCGGCGCCACGTAGTACAATAAGAGGAAGTTCAAACTTAGGCATAATATTATTCCTTACAGTATTTTTCATAGGCTTGCGGGGTATCAATATCTACAAAAGGCCCTTGATCTGATGAAATAGGCACCGTCACCACAGGGAAAAGAGAATTGGCAAGCAGAGGGCGCGCACCAGTGTCTCCACAAAGCTGCAGCACTCTTACAAACTCCACAGCAGGGATAATTACGGGATTGCCGCGTAGGCCATCCTCCACACGTTGTGGCACAATCCAAGATGTGGGGGCTTCTTGAGCCGCTTGCAGTAATGCATGCACTGTGCTTTGCTGGATAAAGGGCTGATCGCCCAAAAACACCATGGCCCCTGTAAGATCAGGACTGGCATGCATAATTAAATGCTCAACCCCCACCTTGAGGGATTCAGCTTGCCCCAACGAATGTAAAGGGTTACGCCGCACTGTGCATCCGTCAAAGTTTATGTGCTCTTCAAAAGCCTGTTGAGCCTTCCAAGCCTGTGCATCTTGAGCCTCTTCATAGCTTGGCAACACAACAATAAGCTCACGCAACGAAGAAGCCAAGGCCACATCTATAACATGCTGTAGCAAAGGCTTCCCCTCATGCAGCAAGGCTAATTTATTACAGCCCATTCTTTTAGAGGAGCCACTAGCTAAAACAATGCCGCTTATGCCACGCATGGGAGTGGTCTGCATAAAATCCCCTACACCAAAACCAAGGGCGCAGCGCCACTTTCGCTAGGTAAGGCCTGTACATGCCCCACAAAAACAGGCGTTTCGCCCAAAGCTTGCAGGTGCATAAAAACACTCTCTGCTAAAGCTTCAGGCACAGCCAACAAAAGCCCGCCGGAAGTTTGCGTATCAAAAACTACAGAGACAAGGCTTTGATGTATATCACCTTGCAGTTGCGTATACCCTTCCCAATATTTTCTATTCACATGGGAACCGCTGGGTATGAGACCATTGTTGGCATAGTCAAGCACATGCGCCATAATGGGCAGTGCTGCCGTATCAATGACCATTTGCACCTTAGACGCTCTTGCCATTTCAATACCGTGCCCGCCAAGGCCAAAGCCAGTAATATCAGTAGCAGCCTTAAGCCCAAACTCGCCAATAACCGACGAGGCCTCTTTATTCAGCTTAGCGCACCATGTACCAATGAGCGCTTCGCTCTCCTCAAAGTCATCCCAGCGCGCCTTCACGCCTGTAGCCAAAATGCCGGTGCCAAGAGGCTTGGTAAGTATGAGTCTATCCCCCACGCAAAGTCCATCATTGGTAGCCTTTTTACTAGGGTCAATAATACCTGTGACGGACATACCATACTTAATTTCGCTATCCTCCACCGTATGCCCGCCCACAAGCACAGCTTCAGCTTCTGCCAAAGCATCCAAACCGCCGCGCAATATCTGCGCCACGTGCTCTTCGCCTGTTGTTCCATGGCAAGCAGTGGGAAAAAACAGCATATTCATGGCGCACCACGGTTTGCCGCCCATGGCATAAACATCCGACAGCGCATTGGCCGCAGCAATACGCCCAAAGGTATAAGCATCATTCACAATGGGTGCTAAAATATCCACCGTTTGCACTATGGCACGGCCCGTAGGTATGGAAACCACAGCGGCATCTTCATTATGGGCACGACCAGCCAGCACACGCGACTCCACCTGCGGTACCACCACCGATGAGCTACGTACAGAATCTAAGATACGCTCCAGAACCTCTGGAGCTACTTTGGCTGCTCAGCCAGCCGCTTTGGCCATGTCTAACAAATGCATGGTGGCCTCCTTATGTGGAGAGGGAGGAGATGTTTTTTGTGGGGGAGGGGGAACTTTTTGGAAAAAGTCCCCCCTCCCCCACACCCCCTCC
>CAYJNG010000141.1:0-5175 GCA_964371505.1 uncultured Desulfovibrionaceae bacterium | reverse complement strand
CGGCGATCACCCTTGGGCGAAGTGTTTTTGACTGCTAAGCTTCGGTATGGTTCTGTATACCCCATAGATTTTCTGTTACCTATATGAAGAGAACGTATAACCTTTACAAAGATGCCCCTCTTCCCTATATTACCAAGATACAAGAAAATCACTCCCCATTGCGCCGAGATGTTCTTATAAGGGATGAGTCTTCATCGCCATGGGTTTTTTGAAGGGAGGGGTTTGGGTAGTGGAACTTTTTTTCCTAAAAGTTTTCCTCCCTAAGAAAAACCATGTCAAAAAATACACTTCATATACCACGTATTATCATTTCTGCCTTGCGCGGTGGTGGCGGCAAGACGCTTCTTTCCTTGGGGCTATGCCGTGCTTTCTTACAAAGGGATCTTGCGGTAAAACCCTTTAAAAAAGGGCCGGACTATATAGACGCTCGCTGGCTGGAGTTGTCAGCCAAGGCTTCGTGTACCAATATGGATCCTTATTTTTTAGATGCTCAGCGACTGCAATCTCTTTTTGCCCATGCTTGGCAGCAAGGTGACTATGCTCTTGCGCTTGTGGAGGGGAATCGCGGTCTTTTTGATGGGCAAGACGTGCAGGGCACTTGCTCCACGGCTGAGTTATCTCGTGTATTGCAGGCGCCTGTTATTTTATCCTTAGACATAACCAAGATGACGCGTACTTCAGCTGCCCTCTTACAGGGTATGGCACATTTTGAGGAAGGTGTACGCATTGCTGGCGTGGTGCTTAATCAAGTGGGCTCAGCACGCCATGAAAAAATCGTGCGAGAGGCCATTGAACAGTACACAGATATTCCTGTTTTGGGGGCATTGCCACGGTTAAAAGAGAATCCTTTACCGGAGCGACATATGGGCTTATGCCAAACGGCCACGCATGAAGCAGATGCTATTTTAGATAGTTTAGGCTCCTTGGTGGCAGAGCATTGCGACGTGGAGAGACTCTATGCCTTAGCTCATGGCGCAAGTGCTTTGCAAGCTGCAGAGGCGTTTTGGCCCGAGCTTGCAGTAAATAGCTCTTGTGTTAAGCCTGTTCGTATAGGCTATGTGTATGATGACGCCTTTTGGTTTTACTATGCAGAAAATTTAGAAGCTTTGTGCCGTGCAGGGGCTGAGCTTGTGCCTTTATCCTTGCTAGAAGATACCCCATGGCCCAAGGATTTACAGGGCCTGTACCTTGGTGGTGGCTACCCTGAAGAGTATTTAGAGCAATTATCCGCTTCGCCGCACTTGGCAACCCTTCAAGCCTTATCTCATGCGCATATGCCCATTTATGCGGAATGCGGCGGCTTTATGATTTTAGCGCAATCTATTATCCGTCATGGTAAAGAGTATGCCATGTCTGGTGTTTTCCCTGTACAAAGTGAGTTCCACTCACGCCCTCAAGGTCTTGGGTATGTGCAGGCTACAGTGTGTACAGAGAATCCTTATCATGCGGCAGGGGCCATGGTACGCGGGCATGAATTCCACTATTCCAAATGCATAGGGGCTCATGCGGGCCAACAGCGCGGGGAGCATGCTTTATGCTTTACCCTTGCTAAGGGCACAGGCATGGGGCATGGAACCCTAAATGAAGGGCAAAGCGAAGCGCTAAGTGGAGCACAGGATGGCCTTTTGGTACGTCAAACTTTTGCTTCGTATACACATATTTTTGCGCCTAGCTGCCCATGGTGGGCAGAAAACTTTGTAAGTCGCGCCGCTGCTTATAGGTCTTGTGAGGGGAATACCTAGTGTGCTGTGACGAAGCTTCGTTGCTGCAAATTGTGCAGCGTTACGCCCCTTGGTGGCGTGCCTACACGCAAGAAGTCTTGGCTTGGCAAGGGGTAGAAGCGGCAAGTAACGCCATTCCCCCCATGGCAGAAGAGGTCCTCGTAAGGCAGGTGCAACGCACCATAAGCAGCGGAGCGCGTGCACAGGTAGAAGCTTATATTTTGTTAGGCTGTCATGGACCAGCTTTGCGTGAAGTGCTTTTGCAATTGTCCGCAGGGGGGGAGCTGCCCCCCATTATTATCCTTGAAAGCCAGCCGGCACGGGCACGAGCTTTTTTAGATGAAATACCAACCTTGCCTCCTCAGGTGCATCTTGTGGCGGATACTTCGCCTTGGGCTTTGTATATGCTCACAAGGGGGCTTGGGCTTGAGCCACGCCAATGTGCGCTTTTTTTCTGTGAACCGCCTAAGGCAAGATGCCCTATATTGGAAAAATGGCGTAAGCTTTTTTTGGGTACGCAGGTGGAAGCTTACGCTCTGCAAGAGAATACTCAACCAAAACTCAGCGTAGGCGCCATTTTACACCCTGACGAGTCGCATCTAGAGGATTTTTTTGCACATATTCCTGCTTGGGTACATGAAGTGGTGGTACTGTGGGACAGCGCTGAAGATAGGCAATTGCCCTATGAGTGCGCAGCGCCTTTACGGCAATTTTCACGCCCTTTGGCTGGGGATTTTTCTGCGCAGCGCAATGCCTTGTTACGGCATTGTGAAGGGCATTGGTTTCTCTATTTAGATGCCGATGAGCGCTTTAGCAATAAAACATGGGAGGCTTTGCCTGCACTGATGCAGGAGCAGCATGGTGGTGGTGTGCTTTTTCCGCGTGTTACCTTTGAAGGAGACGAAGCCCACGCTCGCATGGCTTATGGGCTATGGCCTGATGTGCAATTGCGTCTTTTTCCCTTGGGCTCAGATGTGCACTTTGTGGGCTCTGTGCACGAAAAGGTGCAGGGTTTATCTACCACCATGGCGCCGGTACTGGCACCAGCTTTACCCTTGTTACATTACAGCCATGTGCATAAAAATGCGGCACAATTGCGCCAACGATTGGCAGTATTTAGTAAGGCTGGCACCGTAGAGCACACCTTAAGCGCGGCTTATCCACGTTTGCCCTTAGCTTTTTTTCATCAATGGCAATGCCAGCGGCACGGCCTACTCTTGCGCTTGCCTGTATAAGTAAAAAACACTATGGTACCGCAGTATTTCTTTTATGGAGTTTAAAAAATAATGAAAATAGTTTGCCCGCAATGTGACTATACACGAGAAATGGCAGAAGATAAAATGCCTAGCAAGGCGTTGATAGCCACATGCCCGCAGTGCCAGCATCGTTTTACTGTGGTGCGTCCAGAACCTGTCACAAATTCACAAACTGTGACAGAGCAAAGCGCTCCCCCCACGAACGTTACGACGGAGAACGCTTCTGCGCCAAAAGATACTTCAGCACCCAAGCAAGAAGTGCCCATACCTAAGTACACACCCTCAGGTGCCTCTTACGAAGCCCATGCTGAAGAAGAAAAACGCAAGGCCGCTGAAGCTTATGAAAAGCAAGATGCACACAATGCTGCCATGGATGAAGACGCCTTTTTTGCTGCATTTGCCGTGGAAAATCCCTGGGAAAACCCGCAGCGTTTAGGTTATATTTCTTCCTTTTTTCAAACTATCATACGCGTACTCTTTGAGGCACCGCGTTTTTTTGCAGGGCTAAAGCCTGCAAGCTCATTAATGCCCCTTTTGGCTTTTTATTGCCTTGTGGGCCTTATGCAAATTGTCATTGAGCGTTTTTGGGGCGGTGTGCTTGCTAACCTTCTTGCTCCCATGGTGGAGGGTGATGCCCTTATGCAGCCTTTGGTAGAAATGCTAAGAGTACAAGTTCCTTTAATGACAGCCTTATTCTACGGTACGACTATAAGTATTGTGGAGTTAATAATAACTTCTGGCTTTTGCTACATGCTTTTTCGTCTTATTGTACCGCAAAAAGCGGACTTTACCATTGTTTTACAGGTGGTTGCTTATGCGGCGGCGCCGGCTCTTTTATGTATTGTACCCATGCTAGGTTCTGTGGTGGGTTTTGTGTGGGGCGTCATAACTATGGCGGTGGGATGCCGCTATGCCATGCGTCTTTCTTGGGGACAAGCTTTAATGGGCGTATTGCCTTTATACTGCCTTTTGGTACCCTTTCTTTTACAGCTGGTTCTTGCACGCTAATGTCCTTTACAAAAGAGCAGGGAGGCTATATCATTTAGAAAATAGCCCTAATACATCTTACCGTATCGGAGGCAATTATGAAAAAAATTTTCACTGCCTTACGTGGTTTTTGGGAAGAAAGGCGTAAAGAAAGGCTTTATAGTGACATTATTAGCCCAGAAGGTATTGCCGATGAAGCGCAAAAACTTTTGCATTTAGTGGAACTTTCTTTGTGCAATGGTCATTTATCAGGCCCTGAGGCACACCATTTGCAATCTCTTTTAGATGAGATGGGAAAACTCATTCTTTTGACAGAGAAGGAAGAGTTTCGGCGCTTGTCTGTGGATAGGCGATTATCATTACACGAAAGTTTACAACGCTCTCAGGAAAAGGTGATGTACTCCATTCAAAGGGCGGATGTTCCAACAGCGAGGATGCAATGAAAAGATGGATTTTGGCTTTATGGGCTATGGGTGTTATGGCTTGCCTTGCCGGTTGCGGGGCTACAGCTAATACGACGGTAAGTTTAAATGGCGAAACCGCAGGCACCAATTATCATATTATTAATGATGCGCAAGTGGTGGTAAGCCCCATACGTGTTTATGTTAAGCCCAATATTTCCCCTACAGATCCTTTACGTGGGCTTTTTGTGCCTTTACGCGTAACGCAAGATATAGCCAGCCCTCGTAATGTGAGCCACAATATTTCTCGTCAAATTTGGCAGGTGTGGCTTGCGCAAAAGTCTTTTCAAGCTTTAGAATATGATGATAGAATGGTACCTTTTCAGGTAAGTGATGCTTTACAGTTGGCACGCAGTCGCGGGGCCAATGTGCTTGTGGGTGGGTATATTACGCATTTATTAGATGGTGGCAGCGCGGGTGCTTCTTCCATTTCTATTCAAATGGAAGTGTATGAAGTGGCCACGGGTACTTTGCTTTGGTCCATGGGGCAGGGTGGTAGCATTGAAAAACAACAACCCGTAGATTTATTTATTTTTGGTGTAGAGCAGCGTATGCCGGCGGATGCCATGGGGCTTACGGCGCGCTCGGTAGGATATGATATGGGTATGAAGATTGCCGACTGGGTAAAGCCGCCACGTGGCCACGGTGCTGGTCAGGTTTTTTAGTGTGATTTGCAGAAATTTTTTAGGGAGGTGAGAGCCTCCCTTTTTTTTGTGCTGTGTGGAGCAGGGAGTGTTTGTCGGAGGGGAG
>CAYJNG010000140.1:0-5180 GCA_964371505.1 uncultured Desulfovibrionaceae bacterium | reverse complement strand
CCTCTCTCCTGTCAAAACACGCTTCTTATTTTTCCTCACAAATGAATTTGAGCAAATCTTTACAGTTGTGCTTTTAAGCTAAAAGCCTTACACCATGCCTACGCTACATACTGCCACGCCCATCTTTGCAAAGAACACAATACGGATAAAAAATGCTCAAAAATCACCTTATCAACTATATTCGCCCCATTGAAATACAAAACGAATTAGAGAAAAAAACCTTTCTCTTTCTTTTTATTTTAACCTTCACGCAAATTGTGGCCTTTCAAACATGGCAAACGCTTTATACCAACTATATTGTAGAAGTTATTCAACTGAACGCCGCAGAAAACGGCATTGTGCAATCCATACGCGAAGTGCCCGGGCTTTTAGCTATAAGCGTCATCTTATGTTTACGCTTTATGAAAGAAACCTCATTGGCTGTGCTCTCGGTATTTATCCTAGGCGTTGGCGTAGCCATGACGGGCTTTTTACCCAGCTTTAGCGGCATGCTTTTAGCCACATTTTGTATGTCCATAGGTTTTCACTATTTTGAAACCATTAATCAATCTCTTACCTTACAAGCCTTTAACACCAAACTCTCTCCGCTCGTTTTTGGCAGACTACGCAGCATTTCAGCACTGGGTAATATTTTAGCGGCCCTGTTTATTCTCTTTTTTGCCGCTTTTTTCAGCTACTTACAATTATATTTATGCACTGGCCTTGTGGCTATGGCAGGCGCCATCTGGGCTCTTTACAAAAAACCAGACTTAAGCCTCTTACCTGCACAAAAGAAAAGCCTTGTCCTTAAGAAAAAATACTGGCTTTTTTACACACTTACCTTTTTATCCGGCGGCCGCAGGCAAATTTTTACTATTTTCTCCCTTTTCCTCTTGGTAGAAAAATTTAACTACAGCGTTATGATGATTACCGTACTTTTTCTCATAAACAATACGGTAAATTGGTTTTTAAATCCGCTCATAGGTAAACTCATCAATACCTATGGCGAACAAAAGCTCCTCACCATGCATTTCTTACCTGCCATAGGTATTTTCTTAGGTTACGCCTACATAGACGTGGGTTATATTGTGGCTTTTTTATATATTTTAGACCAATTTACTTTCAGCTTTAATATTGCAGAAAAAACCTTCTTCCAAAAAATGGCAGAAAAGGAAGATATAGCCCCTAGCATGGCTGTTTCCTTCACCATTAATCATATTTCTGCCGTTATTGTGCCTGTTGTTGGTGGTGCTTTATGGCTGTGGGACTTTAAGCTCCCCTTCATCTTAGGAGCATGCCTTGCCTGCGTTTCCCTTTTTCTTGTGCAATACATAAACAGAGAAATAACTAAAAATACTATATAGATAGCATGGCAAAACATTCTTTAATGTATGAGCAACAAGCCTCATAGGTGCGACACGATAGGTAAATATAGGAAAAAGCGTCCATGAGCCTTAAGTAATGCCACGAAATGGTGACTTTACTCAAAGCCCATGGCGCACTCTAACGTTAAAAACACATCCATTGGGGCTCTTTCATGGGCCCCTATAATGAACGCAACAATACAACATACTTCAGCTAGTCTCACTTATGAGATGCATTCTCGCCTAAAACGCAGCACTCCCCCTTTACTTTCTGCACAATAGATATACATCATATGAGTAGTCTTATATTCTCCCAATAAAATACAAACTTTACCTATGAGTTTAATAGCAAAAAGACTTTTTTCTTGCATGAAAAGTTAAGCCATAGTATACATTTTATACTATGCTCTCTTTAACTATACATACTAAGGCCCCCATGTAACCTCTCCATACTCCGTTTTCACTTGATATCAAGTGCTAAGCTTGTGGTTTCCCCTCCCTTAACGTTGAGACGCCCCATGATACAGATTAAAAAAATAGAATCCGATGATTTTTTACATCATATCTTACGTGGTATAGACCTTCCTATTTCCTGTTGGTCTTTACAAAGAGAGCTTATATACGCTTCAGATAGTATACTACGTATCTTTGGTTGCACAACACCTGAAGAATTTTGCCAAAGAATTGATACTTTTTCTCCAGAAAGACAGCCCGACGGAACCAACTCCATTACTGGCAGAAAAGCACATTTACAGCGCGCTGTGGTAAAAGGTGCGCACTCTTTTGTATGGACGCATATTCTCCCTGAAAAAGGCGAAACCCGTGTTGAATATTACCTTAAGCGCATTGAATATAAGAATGCATCCTTTATTGTCATACACATAGCAGAAGCAAAGGATTTAGTTACAAAATTGGAAGAAGAGTATACTTTGGATAAAAAAGCTAAAGCTCTACTCGATGCCAACCCCATGGGTACCACCGTCTGGAACAAAAACTTTGAGCTTATAGACTGCAATGACGTTATACTACAACTACTTAGAGCACCTTCCAAAAAGAACTTCATGCAAAATTGTAGTACAAATACCTACGTGCATGTAAAAACTCCCCCCTCGCCTTCTCCCTTCATTTGCAACAAGGCGCTTGCTCATGCCTTTAGTGAAGGCGCTTTTCAACTGCAATGGATACATCAAAGCTATGATGGCGAGCTCATTCCTGTGCATGTTACCCTTAAGCGTGTACTTTTTGACAACGAAGAAGTGGTACTTGGCTATACACAAGATTTACGCGAGCTTAAGGCCAGCCAAAAAGCCGCCGCAGAAGCTGCAGAATATATTGAAATAATGCTAGATACCATTTCCTTGGGAGCAAATATTTGGGATAAAACGTACAAAAACCTTGCTTCCAACCGCGCCGCTGCTAAACTTTTTGATTTAGCAAGCCCCGAAGAGTATTTAGAAAAATTCCCGCAGCTTTCGCCAGAATTGCAACCCGATGGCCAAGCCTCCATGCCCAAAGCGCGTGCCAAAATACAAGAAGCCTTTGAAAAAGGAGAATGCGTTTTTGAATGGCAGCACCAAAAGCTCAACGGTGAGCCTGTGCCCTGCGAAATAACACTTATTCGCAAAAAGTACCGCGGTGAAGACATTGTGGTGGGCTATACCAAGGATTTGCGCGAGCTTAAGGCCAGTCAAAAAGCCACAGCCGAAGCTGCAGAATATATTGAAATAATGCTAGATACCATTTCCTTGGGAGCAAATATTTGGGATAAAACGTACAAGAATCTTGCTTCCAACCGCGCCGCTGCTAAACTTTTTGATTTAGCAAGCCCAGAAGAGTATTTAGAAAAATTCCCGCAACTTTCGCCAGAGTTTCAGCCCGATGGCCAAGCCTCCATGCCAAAAGCCCATGCTCACATTCAACAAGCCTTTGACACTGGGCACTGCAAATTTGAATGGCTACACCAAAAGCTTAATGGCGAGCTTATTCCTTGTGAAGTAGAGCTTATACGCAAAAATTATCGCGGTGAAGATATAGTTATAGGCTATACAAAGGATCTTCGCGACCTAAAAGCTAGCCAAAAAGAAGCTACCGACGCCACAGAACTTCGACAGCTTATACTTAATACCATGCCCATAGCTGTGACTTTTGTTAATAAAGAGCATAAGTTTTTTGACTGCAACTCTGAAACCATCGCCCTTTTTAATGCGCAGAATAAAGAGCTTTTTTTACAAAACTATCAAATGCTCTCCCCTGCCATACAGCCAGATAATCGCCCTTCCTTGGAAAAGCAACGCGAAATGATACAAACAGCATTTGAAACAGGTTATCATCGATTTGAATGGCTACACCAGGACATGCAAGGCCACGCTTTGCCTATAGAAGTAACGCTCATACGCTCTACCTTCCGCGGTGAAGAAGTTCTTGTTTCATACATGCGTGATTTACGTGAATTTAAAAGCATGTTGCAAGAAATTCAAGAAGTGGGAGAAGATTTACGTAAAGCCAAAGAGGCCGCAGAACAAAGCACCAAGGCAAAAAGTGAATTCCTTGCCAATATGAGCCACGAAATTCGCACGCCCATGAACGGTATTTTAGGTTTACTCCATTTGCTTAACGCCACAAGCTTAGAAGCAGAACAAAGAAATTATGTAGATAAAACCTTGTTCTCTGCCAATAATTTATTACGTATTATTAATGATATTTTAGATTTTTCCAAAATAGAAGCAGGAAAACTTGAAATAGAAGCTACTCCGTTTACCCTTGCGCAAATTTGTAGTGAAGTTCAAGATCTTTACTTAGGCCCTCTACAAGAAAAAGGCCTCACGTTTGGCCTTTCCACATGCCCCGTGGAATCAAAATATCTTCTGGGAGACCCTTTACGCCTTAAGCAAATTCTCTTTAACCTTGTAAGTAATGCCATTAAATTTACCCAGCAAGGTCATATTCAGCTTTCCATTGAAGTAAAAGAACAAACAGACCAAACCATAACATGCTGCTTTGCCGTTTCTGATACAGGCATTGGGCTTAATGAAAAGCAAATACTTAAGCTATTTTCTGCTTTTTCCCAAGCAGACAGCTCTGTAACACGTAAATACGGCGGCACAGGCCTTGGGCTTGCCATTTCGCGCAACCTTGCCCAAATGATGCAAGGGGATATGTGGGTTGAGAGCGAAGAAGGCCATGGGGCGACCTTTTATTTTACTGCCACCTTTACTTTTTGCCCAGATACCATGGAATTGGAAAAAGAATTACAACGTAGTCAGCACACAGTACAGGGTGTGGGGCATCTCTTATTGGTAGAAGATAATGAAATTAACCAACTCATTGCTGAAGAGCTTTTGCAAAACGTGGGTTATACGGTGGATACAGCCGCCAACGGTAAGCAAGCCTTAGAAATGGCTCACGTACAGCAATATGACCTTGTGCTTATGGATATTCAAATGCCCATCATGGACGGCCTTACTGCCACACGGAAAATTCGTGAGCTAAAACAGTATAAACATACGCCCATTGTAGCCATGTCTGCCCATGCCATGACCGGCGATAAAGAAATAAGCCTTGCCAATGGCATGAATGACCATATAACCAAGCCCATAGCCCCAGAAGTACTGTACAATACATTACAGTATTGGCTCACCATAAAACAAAAAGATTAAACATAATGCAAGCCTATGCGTTAGGTTTTCTTAAGAAGTAAAAGGGCCTAAGGAAATTTCCTTAAGCCCTTTTACTAATGACAAACCCTATAATTTAAAAGTCTACTTATTTTTTTCGATGAAAACCTCAAAAAATATTTTTTACAGCTTTAAAATACAGAGAAAAAAGCCATTTTTTCGT
>CAYJNG010000139.1:0-5191 GCA_964371505.1 uncultured Desulfovibrionaceae bacterium | reverse complement strand
TACAAGAAAAACGGCAGAGGCAGTCGCGTCAATCCCCCTTTGGTGGTGGAGATAATAATAATCATAACAATGATAATGGCGACAATGGCGGCGATAATGATCGCAAGCCCCCTATGAACTTTAGAAAAATGCCTGAAAACCCCCTTCGTGGCCGTGTGCAATTACCTGCAGGTAAGGGCCTATGGTTCATGGGTGGGGCACTGGTGGTACTGTGGCTTTTATCGGGAATATTCATTGTGGAACCCGATGAAGAAGGCGTGGTTTTGCGCTTTGGTAAATACGTACGTACTGTGGGCCCAGGTCCACATTATCATTTACCAATACCCATTGAAACTGTGTATAAGCCTAAAGTAACACAGATTTTACGTGGCGAAGTAGGTTTTCGTTCTGTGGGGCAAGGTCTCACTTTTCAGCAGGGGCAATTGCGCACCGTGCCAGAAGAAGCCTCCATGCTGACAGGTGATGAAAACATTGTTAACGTGCAATTTAGCGTGCAATATAAAATCAAAGATCCGGTGGAATATCTCTTTAACGTAACAAATCAAGCCGCTGTGGTACGTAATGCCGCAGAAGCTGCCATGCGTGAAGTTATAGGGAAAAGCATGATTGACTCCGCTTTGACCGATGGTAAGATACGTATTCAAAGCGATGCTACCGAGCTTTTGCAAAATATTTTGAATCGCTATGAAGTGGGCGTGCAAATTATTGCCGTGCAGTTGCAAGATGTGCATCCGCCGCAAGAAGTTATTGATGCCTTTAAAGATGTAGCTTCTGCCCGTGAGGATAAGAGCCGCATTATCAATGAAGCTGAAGCTTATCGTAACGAGATTTTGCCAAAGGCTCGCGGTGAAGGGGCGCAGCTAGAAAACCAAGCTCAAGCTTATAAAGAAACCCGCGTGCAAAATGCCACGGGTAGAGCTGCGCGCTTCTTATCTGTACTTACCGAGTACGAAAAGGCGCAGGATATTACTAAACAACGTCTGTATTTTGAAGCTATGGAAGATATTTTAACCCATGCAAATGAAAAAATTATTGTACCTTCTGGAGCAGCAGATCGCACATTACCTTTCTTGCCGCTTACGCAAGGGGCACCGGCTCCTTCTTCCACTAAAAGCACTGTAGGGGGAGGTAAGTAATGAAAAATAATCCTCTTTCTCTTGGTATTGCGCTTTTTATTGTTGTTGTTTTGGTGGGACAAAGTTTTTTCACTGTACACGAAACAGAAAAAGCCATTGTATTACAATTGGGTGTGCCTAAGGATGAAGTGTATGGCCCAGGCCTGCATTTTAAGCTGCCATTTATTCAAAATGTGCTCTATTTTGATGCACGTATTTTGGACTATGACGCGCGCCCCACAGAAGCTTTTACCGTGGATAAGAAGGCCATTGTGTTGGACAACTATGCCCGTTGGCGCATAGAAAATCCTTTGCAATTTTACCAGACCATGCGCACCATACCAGGAGCGCAAGCTCGCCTTGATGACGTGGTGTATTCGCAATTACGCGCCCTTGTGGGTGGCTACACCTTAACAGAGGTGGTGTCCTCGCAGCGTGCTAAAATTATGGAAGAAGTAACGCAACGTGTGGCAGAGCTTATGAAGCCCTTTGGTGTGGAAGTGGTGGATGTACGTATTAAGCGTACAGACTTGCCGGCAGAAAACCAAAGAGCCATTTTTGAGCGTATGCAAGCTGAGCGTGAGCGTCAGGCCAAGCAATACCGTTCGGAAGGTGTGGAAGAGTCCACACGTATCCGTTCTGATGCAGATAGGCAAAAGGCTGTTATCATAGCAGAAGCCAATAAAAAAGCGGAAATTATCCGCGGTGAAGGCGATGCTGAAGCAGCACAAATTTTTGCCAATGCTTTTGGTAAAGCTCCGGAATTTTATGAATTCCAAAAAGGGCTTGAGGTATTACGTAATTCATTGCGGGAAAATAGCCGTATAGTGCTTTCCAGTGATGACCCCGTACTGGCGCCCATCCAAGAAAATAATTAACTAATACTTGAGTATTATAGAAAGTGAGGGGAGGCAAATGTCCTCGTTTCAAGAAGCTTATGAACGCATTAAATTTGCTACCACCACCAAGACACAGGTGGAAATAGCTGAGCTTTTGGAGATTCGTCAATCAAGCATTTCTGATGCCAAAAGACGTAACTCTGTGCCGGCTGAGTGGGTAATGAAACTTTTTGAAAAGTTTGGTTTAAACCCAGATTGGATAAAGCAAGGTGTTGGCCCCATGTATTTACGTACTGAGGCAGGATATTTGCCCCAAGAAGGCCCGCAAATGGGCCTTGCGGACAGCCCAGTACTCTATGGGGAGCATTCCACAAAAAGCGTACTAAGCACAGTGTATACCATGACTTGTGATTATAGCGATGAAGGTGCACTTCCCATGTTGGCTGGTGCAGGCAAAATATCTTTGCCTTTGTCCTTTGCTGAAGCAGGCGTGCAAGTATTACGTATGGAAGCGCCTAATATGGAGCCCTGCATTAAGCGCGCAGCTTATGTGGGTGTAGACAGTACAGCAAAGGTGCCTGTTTCTGGCATGGCTTATGCTTTATTCTGGCCGCATGAAGGTGTGGTTATCAGGCGTGTGTATCTTGACAGCGACACGGAGCACTATATTTTGCGCTCTGATGCTGCGGGCTACCCCGAAGCACGTTTACCTGTACAAAAGTTAAACCAACGCCTCTTGGGCAAAGTGGTGTGGGTTTTACAAAACATCTAAGCTTGAAATTATTTTAAGCTTGTATATGATACCGCTTAAGGGAGGAGGGCTTGTTCCTTTCTCCCTTATTTTTTTGCAAGGAGAAAAGCATGCCTGCTGTCACCTCTCAAGTTCAATTGTTAAGCCATACTCCCCATCCCTTATCGGTTATTTATGCTGCCTGTAGGCAGTGTTATTATCAAGGTTTTGTGGGGGATATGTGGCAAGATTTGGTGGAAGGGGAAGTAAGCCCGCAAAAACAAGGAGAGCTTATTGAAAAAATCATGGACTCCGGCCATGAAAGCCCCATAGAGCATGTGAGCTTTACCTTTGCCATTGAGGGAGTATCCCGCGCTTTATCGCATCAATTGGTGCGCCACCGCATTGCTTCGTACTCGCAGCAAAGCCAGCGCTATGTTAATGGCGCTGACTGTAATTATATTATACCGCCAGCCATTGCTAAAAACCCTGCTGCCTTGGTACGGTTTGAGGCTTTTATGCAGGAAGTGGGCAGTGCTTATGCCGATATTCACGCCTTATTGGAAGCCGGCGGTAGCTCCAAAGCCAATGAAGATGCGCGCTTTGTGCTACCGCAAGCTGCAGAGACGCGCGTGGTGGTGAGCATGAATTGCCGCGCTTTACTCAACTTTTTTGCGCATCGCTGTTGCACGCGCGCGCAATGGGAAATACGTATTGTGGCGCAAAATATGCTCAGCATTTGTCGCGATATTTTACCGCAGGTTTTTGCTCATGCAGGGGCTCCTTGCGAAAAAACAAAACTTTGCCCCGAAGGGAAGTTTTGTTGTGGGCGCTACCCGACAGCGTAATGCATGTCTTGCTAAGTTTCGTGTTTCCTGCCCTGTATAAAAGATTTTTGTTTGAGGTTTTGTTATGATACGTCGTGCCAGCACGCAGCAATGTTATGCTTTCTTTTTTTTACTGCTCCTTGTGGGTACCATTAGTATTCAATCCCTATATATGATTTTTTTTGCAGGGAATTTCCCTTTGGCGCTTCCCTTAGCTGTTTTTCTTTGTGTGGGCCTTATGGCCTATATTATGGAAGACACAGCACAGCTCTTGCTCTTTTTACGAAACATACTAGGCCTATGCGCTCTTTTCTTTGTAATATCTCTCCCCATTCCGGATTTTTCTTACGATGGTGTGTGGTATCATCAACCCATAGCCAATGCCTTGGCGGCGGGGCAAAATGTCTTTAACACATCTGTGCAATCATATTGGGGGGATGCGTATCCCAAAGCTGTGGAGATTTTTGCAGGGGAGATGTTGCGTCTTTTTCCTAGCAGTAATGCTTATATGGTGATCAATGCCTTGCTAGCTGCGGGCTTATGGGCGTATATCAAATACTTTTCTGCTCAATTTGGCGTGGCTGTAAGGCAGCAAAATATTTTTGCTTTTTTTACCGTGTTTAGCTTTGTTTTTGTGCAATTGGCTTATATGCACTTGGTGGACTATGTGCTTTATGCCATGATGCTGTATATTCTGCTTTCGCTCACGCTTATGGTAAGAAATAAAGCTCAAGCGCTTGATTATATCATGTTTATTATGGCGGGCTCTTTGGCTTTTAGCTGTAAAATGTCGGGAGGGCTTTTTCCCTTTGTGGCCTTTTGCATGCTCTTTGCTTATGTGCTCTTTGCGCAAAAAAGCCTCATGGCTGCCGTAAAAAAATGTTTGTACTTGGGCCTGCCTGTGGCTTTATTGGGTGTGGGTATTTTGGGGTATAATCCTTATATAACCAATGTAATGGCAGGTAAGCATATATTGTCCCCCTTGGCAGGTGAAGGCACAGATCATATTGCCATTAAAGAACATCCCACCAACTTCACCGGTAAGAATCGCTTTGAAAAATTGTTCTTATCCCTTGCCGGCGAGACGGCTAATATGCGCAATGGTGAAGGAGATTCTACCCTCAAATTGAATCCTTTACGCATTACACAAGCGGAAGTCATTGCCACCATGGGGGCCAGCGCACGCGTGGCAGGTTGGGGGCCGCTCTTTTTGGCCATAGTGCTGTTGAGCTTGGCCTTGCCGTATTTTTACACCTTGCGTAAGGCTGTACTGGCTCCTTTCTTAATCTTTATTGCTTTATGCACGGCGCTGCACCCTGAGAGCTGGTGGGCGCGGTACGGATTTTATATTTACTTGCTACCCTTAAGTATGATTTTTTGCATACAAAGCGTGCGTGAAGGCAGAAGCGCACGGGTGGCAACAGGGCTCTTGCGCGCCATGGTGCTCTTACTGGCAGTGAATTTGGGCATATTTGTGTATGGTAAGTTTGAAAGTGTCAAAGGCTCTTACACAGAGTATAGTCGCATATTTAGCGCTTATACGTCGGGCTCTGCGGATATTTGCCGCGAGGAATTTGACTATAAGTTTAGCTTTCATCCGCAGCAGCTGTTTGCTTTTTATGGGGCTGACTTGGATAAGGTCAATGGCCCTCGTTGCTTTGACGGCACGGCACAAGAGAA
>CAYJNG010000138.1:0-5199 GCA_964371505.1 uncultured Desulfovibrionaceae bacterium | reverse complement strand
CACTTTTGGGGCAAAAAGCTACGCAAATGCCGCAGCCTTTACACCATGCTGTGTTAATACTCACTGCTCCCATGATATCTCCAAAGTTTTTGCATGTTTTTAAAGCATGCGTGTTAGTAGTGAATGGCTTGTAATTCTGCTTACAAGTTGTCCCTACTCCTCTACCTAATAAAGGAAAGTAAGACAAGCTATGCTCTAAAAATCACATGGCAAAAAGTCCTAACTATTAAGTTGTTTTTTCATCATGGCGTGAGTGCACGCTGTTTGTGTAATGTTTTTATTTTATTATTTTTTTTAATTGAGGCAAGCTCTCATGTAGGGTGGTGTAGGTTGTGCGTTCAATGAATTGTGAATTGTCTAACATAATCCATCTTGTGCGCTAGTACGCAAGATGTTAATTTTACGTTATTAATGTAGCAAAAGCCATAAGATTATATTTTTGAACGCAGGACAAATTTTTTTTAAATTTTTTTACGATGCCCAAAAAAATAGCTTATGAGAAACAAAAAAACAGCCTACGCATACCATATGCATAGGCTGATGTTCTGTTTTTATAATGGTGATTAATTAAATTCCAAGATGTCACTAATTTCTTTAAGCAGGTTTTCAAGGCCTGTACGTGCAGAAGCAGAAATATAGATGGCATTGGGGTGGGCATTTTCTAAAAGAACTTTATCTTCTTGGCTTACAGCGTCCCATTTATTTAATACGAGAACGCGGGGCACTTCCATAAGCTCCATTTCTGTGAGTACATCTTCTACCGAATTTAAGTGCTGCTCAAGCGAAGCATGAGAAGCGTCTGCCACATGAAGTAAGACGTCTGCCGCTTCTAGCTCTTCTAAAGTAGCTTGGAAAGCCTCTTTAAGCTCTTTGGGGAGATTACGAATAAAGCCCACAGTGTCTGCTAAAATGACTTCATGCTCTTCAGGAAAGCGCAAACGTCTGGTGGTGGGGTCAAGGGTTGCAAAAAGTTTATTTTCTGCAATGACTTCAGAGCGCGTAAGTGTATTTAACAAGGTGGATTTGCCAGCATTGGTGTATCCCACAATGGCTACCAGGGGGATGCCTTGACGTGAACGGCGCCCACGAGTGAAAGCTCTTTGCTTACGTAATTCTTCAAGATTTCTTTTAATTTTGGCTATACGGTCACGAACGCGACGTCTATCGGTTTCAAGCTTTGTTTCACCTGGGCCGCGCCCGCCAATACCACCCATAAGTCTATCCATGGCGCGGTTTTTACCTACAAGGCGTGGCTGTGTGTATTTAAGCTGTGCCATTTCCACTTGCAGCTTGCCTGCGCTGGTTACAGCGTGCTGGGCAAAAATATCTAAAATAAGCTGTGTGCGATCCAGCACTTTACGCTCGGTGATGTCGGCAAGGTTTTGTAACTGGGCAGGGGAGAGCTCTCCATCAAAAACGAGCACAGAAGCGTGTCCTTGCAAAGCTTGTACTTCCAGTTCAGCTATTTTGCCACGGCCTAAAATAGATTTGGGATTGACCTTGGGCACGCGTTGTACCATACGCCCCACCACGGTAAGGCCTGCCGTGAGAGCAAGGTCTGCCAGTTCATCCAAATGTGCCTCTTGTACAGGGCGTGGTTGCGTACTCACGGAGATAAGAATGGCGCGCGTGGTAGATTCAGCTTCTTTGGTACCGTCCAGCTCACGGCGTAATTCCTCTTCCAAGGCCTCCACCATGGTAAAGTCCGCCTCAGGTTTATCCCAAGGCATGGCAGGGTAAACCCTATAGGGGGCATTTTCTGGATTAGGTGGCAAGAGGTGTGCATATTGCCATTGCACCGGCTCCCCATGGGGGCTCACGGTCAGCACGCAAACGGCGTCAAGGCGCAAGAAGAGCATGTCCATGAGGTCTTCTTGTGAAAGCAGTTCCGGCGTTAAATGCGTATGTAAAAGGCGCGCACCGCGTAGGCGACCAGCACCACCGCGCCCGCGTGTAAGCTCAGGAATTAAAATGCCCTTAGTGTCACCCACCATTAGCAAGTCTACCTTGCCTTTGCGGTCTATAAGTAAACCAATTTGTCGCCCTATGGAGCGCGATAAAGCCGCCAATTCTTTTGCCTGATCAAGACTAAAGGCCTCTTGCGTGGGGAAGCGACGCGTGCTGAGACGATTGATGGCCTTAATTTGACTTTGTTTCAGGCCTTCTAAATTTCCGTCAATGGTAGAAGTGGCTATGGCTGTACTCCTAAGATAGTTAGAGACTGTGCTTTTTTGAGAGGGGAACTTTTTTAAGGAAAAAAAGTTCCCCTCTCAAACCCTCCCCTCAAAAAAATAAATGGCGAAGGAGGGCTGTCTTTGTAAATGAAAAAGTGGCGCTACGAGATCTGAAAAGATGTTCTCTCTTCCACAAAAACTTTACTAACGAAGATAAGATGTAATTAAAGAATCATATCTCGATGTAGCTTCAAAAGCGCGTGAAGCCATGAGCTGGCGGAAGCCAAGGCTTACACACATATTATTGTCACGCATTTCTTGTATGGCTTGTGCGTACCATTCGGTGGAAGGCAGCACGAGCACGCTGTGATAATTTTTTGCTGAAGCGCGGATCATGCATGGGCCACCGATGTCAATTTCTTCCACAGCTTCCAAGCGAGAGAGTTTGCGCTCCACAGCGCCGGCAAAGTCGTACAGGTTTACACAAACCAAATCAAAGGGCGCAATGTTATGCTCTTCAAGGGTTTTAAGGTGCTCGGGATTGTCCTTGTCAGCCAAAATACCGCCGTGGATTTTGGGATTTAAGGTTTTTACACGACCGCCCAAAATTTCGGGAAAGCCCGTCACATCGCTTACTTTCGTTACCGGTAAGCCTTCTTTTTCTAAAAAAGCGTAGGTGCCGCCGGTGGAAACCAGTTCTACGCCATTGTCTGCCAAAAACTTACCAAGCTCACCAAGGCCTGTCTTATCAGTAACGGACAAAATTGCACGTTTAATAGGTAAAAGTTCCATAATCTTCCTCCATGAGATATATTACCTAAAAGCAAGTGTAAAGGCAAGGTGTTAGGGTTCCCTTCGCACAAGGCTGCAGCGCGTTTGGGCTGCTTTCTTTCACCTTGACGCAGGATTCATGGGCAGTATATCGTGGCATATATAAAAAATATAAGGTGATAGTATGGAAATAAAACTTCTTTCATGGAATGTGAATGGGTTACGTGCCGTTTCGGCTAAAGAAGATTGGGCTTGGTTTGCCCAGTCGGACGCGCATATCATTGGCTTGCAAGAAACAAAAGCTGCCCCTGAGCAGTTAAAAGATGCATTGGTGCATCCGCAAGGGTGGCATTCTTTATGGGCTTCTTCAGTGGTGAAAAAAGGCTATTCCGGTGTGGCGGCTTTTAGCCGCATAGAGCCTTTAGCCACCACGGTGGAATTACCCCTTGAAGCCTATCAAGGTGAGGGGCGCATTGTGCATATGGAATTCCCTTGGTTCCATTATATTAATGGATACTTTCCCAATGGTGGCGCTGCTGAGCTTAATGAGGCAGGAAAACCCACAGGTAAGTTTAAGCGCGTACCCTATAAAATGGGTTTTTTTGATGCATTTTTAACCTTTGCTGAAGAGTTGCGTAAAACAAAGCCCATTGTGGTTTGCGGTGATTTTAATATTGCGCACAAAGCCATAGACCTTGCTCGCCCCAAAGCCAATGAAAAAAATACCGGATACTTGCCGGAAGAGCGCGCATGGTTAGACGCTTTTACCGCTGCCGGCTATGTGGATACCTTTCGCGCATGTAAAGGAGATGAAGAAGGGCATTACTCTTGGTGGTCGTATAAGGCAGGCGCTAGGCCCAAGAACATAGGATGGCGTATTGATTATTTTTTTGTGTCTGAAGAGCTGCGCCCTGCCATAAAAGATGCGTGGATTGAGAATCATATTTATGGCTCTGATCATTGCCCTGTGGGTCTTTTACTGGAGGTCTAGGCTTTACTTTTGGGCATAGTATTTGCATCAAAAAAAGGGGAATGCAAAATTTACCCTTTGACCTTGAAGGAGAGTACATATGTCCATGGAATTAACAAGGCCTTTTGCACCAGTGAATAATGACCGCATGGCAGCCTTTACAGCCTTTCGTGCAGCTCCAACATCCACCCCGGTGGAAAGTACTGTAAGTGAAAGTGTGGCTGCTGTAGCATTGCCAGCAACTCCAGCCCCTAGAACCACACGTCTTGATGATACTCAAGCTGACGGCATTTTGGGTGCCATGCAGCAAGAAGATGAGCAAGAAATGTTGCAAGCGCACAGTGGTTTAGATGCAGATCGCGTAGCACGCTTGTTAAGCTTGCTTAGCTAGTGTATGTGACAGGCTTTAAAGCAAGGGCCACAAAAAGGCCTTTACGCTTGTAAGCGCGTACAAAAAAACCGAATACTTTGTAGGTATTCGGTTTTTTTATATTCTAAACTAAACTAAAGTAAACTATTTCTCAATTTCCCAAACGGTATTAATTTTGCCGGCTAATTCAGGTGCTGGCTCAAGATGCTTTTTGCCAGGTTCCCATGCTGTGGGTACAGCGCAACCTTGATTTTGGGTTACAAATTGGAAGCCTTCAATTTGGCGTAGTGTCTCGTCAAATTGACGTCCCACTGGGGCGTTGATAATTTCAACGCTTTGTACAATGCCTTGGGGGTCGATGATAAAGCTGCCGCGAAGGTTCATATTGATATCTTCGCTAAAGACGCCGTAATCTTTGCCGATGCATGCGCAACTGTCGCAAAGCAGAGGGTAGGGAGTTTTTTTACCGGCGATTTTAGAAATTTCTTGCTCATCCCACATTTTATGTACAAAAACAGTGTCCATGCTTACGCCAAGAACTTGTACGCCAAGCTTTTCAAAAGCTTCATATTTAGCTGCAACTGCAGCTACTTCTGTGGCTCAGACAAAGGTGAAGTCGCCAGGGTAGAAGAAAAGATATACCCATTTACCGCGATAGTCTTCGAGGGAAACATCAAAAAATTTGCCATCTTGGTAGCCTTGGGCTGTGAAGTTTGGGGCTAATTGACCTACTTTAATCATAGTTTTCTCCTTAGAGGTGTTGTTGTTACTTATTGGTAACGGTTTCTATTAGTAGCTGTTTTGAATTTTGTTGTCAATGTTTTTATGTGCAAGGGGGAGGGAGATGGAGGAGCTTATACTTTTGCATACTTTCTGCAAAATTTACTTTTTGCACGCTCACGGCATCATCGCCT
>CAYJNG010000137.1:0-5216 GCA_964371505.1 uncultured Desulfovibrionaceae bacterium | reverse complement strand
AAAAGGGCATGGCTTTAGGTATTCTTTTTGTGCGTGGGGGCGTGCTTATGGATGGACGTAACTTCTTTTGGGCTTCGCTGGATTTTGACGATACCCCGCAGCTCTTGTTGTCCTTCTTGGCGCAGTTTTACGGAAATATATCCCCCCCACCCACCATTATTCTACCGTGGGTTCCCAAGCTGGATGCCACTGTAGAGTCGCAGAATGTCAATGATAGTCAAAATGAAAATGCGGAAATAAGTCAAGAAGATGGGCATATGTTTCAAACATTGGCGCAGAGTTTGTCCGACATGCGTCAAGGGCCTGTGCGCTTAGTGGCGCCGCGCAATGCTGAAGAAAACGCGCTGGTAGATATGGCAGCCACCAATGCAAGAGAAGAGGGGCGTCGCCATAAAGAGCAACCCATTGAAGAGCGCCTGGTGGCGGCGCTGCACCTAAGCACTATACCAAGGCGCATTGAATGTGTAGACGTATCGCACACTGCTGGCATGCAAACGCGTGTGGGTATGGTGGTATTTGAAGATGGCAAAGCCAATACTTCGGCCTACCGCCAATACGCCATGCCCGATGGCACCAGTGATGATTATGGTACCTTATCCGCTTGGGTAGCGCGACGCTTAGAGTCCGGCCCGCCTTGGCCTGATCTGTTACTTATAGACGGAGGCAAGGGGCAGTTGTCCGCTGTGCAGCGTGCCTTGCAGGAGCTAGGGCAAGAGCATCTTTTTGCCTTGGCTGCCATAGCTAAGGCGCGTGATGAGCAAGGCCATGCCGACCGCCGTGCCGGCAATATTCAAGACAGAATATTCCTTCCTGGGCGTTCTAACCCGCTTCCTTTGCGTGCTGGTTCTCCAGAGTTGCTGTTTTTACAACACATACGCGATTGTACACACCGCTTCGCCATAGGCAGGCACAGGCAAGCCCGTGGGAATGCCGCTCTTTCTGGGGAGCTTATGCGCATCCCCGGCATTGGGCCACATACGGCTAAACTCTTATGGGATAATTTTGACAATACCACTGCCATGCGGGCCGCCTCGCAAGAACAATTGGCAGCCATTAAGGGTATAGGTAAAAAGAAAGCTCAAGACTTATGGGCAAAATTGCAAACATTACAAGGAAAATAAGTATAATATCGCGCTTTGTGTGGTGTATGGTGGCCCTTGCCATGCTTTGGCAAAAAAATGACATTTCCCTGACAGCAGGAGGAAAATACCGCCACTTTACCCGCAGGGTATGAGTCAAAAAATTGCCTAGTCCTGCTGTGTGTCTGAGCAAAAGTCTGTAATTAAAAGAAAAGTAATTGTTGGCACAAGATATGCTATGCATATGGTATATCAAGGAGGTTGCCATGCTATTTTTGCTCGGTGATAATGCTAAGAAGAAGAAAAAGAACGACACGCGCCCCACAGAAAATACTGCCAACACCAAAGCAAAAGAGATTTTTCTCTCCGGTCGCTTTCCTGTGGTAACGACACATCAAGTTGAAGGTCGTAAGATTTTAAAAGTGTTGGGTCTTGTGTGCTGTCGTGGCTATGATTCTGATGAAGCTTTCTTTGGTATGGCAAGCAGAGCCATTGGTAAGGGTGCACAAGCCATTGTGGGCTATACAGAAAATGTGGCTTTTCATCCTGATGGTAGTAAATACTTCTCCTGCTTTGGCACCGCTGTTATGTTTGAATACAATGCAGATGAGCGCATACCCTTGATGATGCAGCAGCAAGATTTTTCTTCCTTCCCTGATAGCATCTAATTTGACTACAATAGTGTAAAGGAGAAAGTTTTTAGAAGCTTTCTCCTTTTTTTTATGCCATTCTTCTTATATGAAGCAAAAAAGCGCTCTTAGTTTCCTAGGAGCGCTTTTGTTTTGAAAAAAAGAGTGTGATTATTGGTATTTTTGCATCACTTCAGTGCCAACTTTTTCCACATCATCTTTAAATTGTTGACGCGCAGCAGCAATTTTTTCTGCAATGCTTGCATCTTGTAAGGATAAAATTTGTGCTGCAAGCCATGCGGCATTGCGTGCACCGGCTTTATCTGTAGCTACAGTGGCCACGGGGAACCCTGGAGGCATTTGTACGGTGGAGTACAATGCATCGGCGCCGGCCAGAGCAGAGCCAGATACCGGAATGCCAATAACAGGCTTAATGGTACGAGCAGCCACGGCGCCGGCAAGGTGTGCGGCCATGCCTGCGGCACAAATAAATACTTGCACGCCGCCTTTTTCTAGCTCGTCCACCAATTTTTCGGTGCGTTCAGGGGTACGGTGTGCAGAAGTAACCGTAAACACAAAGGGAATATCTAATTTTTTCAAAATTTCAGCGCAGGGGCTGATTTGGGGCTCATCTGAAATGGAGCCCATAAAAATAGCAACTTTTGCCATGATTATTTTCCTTGTAAGCGTTTAATGCCTTTTTGTGCTATATCTTTACGATAATAGCTTTTATCCATATGTATTTTTTCCATGGCTGCGTAGGCTTTTTCTTGCGCAGCCTGCAAATCTACTCCCAAAGCGGTAACGCAAAGTACGCGTCCGCCATTGGCATAGACTTTATTATTCTCAACTGTAGTACCACTGTGGAAAACCTTCACATCGCCGAGGCTTTCAGCTTCAGTAATACCAGTAATTTCCATGCCCTTGTCGTACTCGTTGGGGTAGCCTTCTGCCGCGAAAACAACGCCCACAGCCACTTCATCGCTATATTCAATGGGTAAAGCAGCAAGGTTGCCTTCTACGCAAGCTTTCATAATTTGATCAAGAGGTGTTTTTAAGCGCATCAGCAAGGGTTGGCATTCGGGGTCGCCAAAGCGGGTGTTGTACTCAAGCACTTTGGGCCCTTCTTTTGTCATCATTATGCCAGCGTACAGCACACCTTTAAAGGGGTGCTTTGATTTGCCAAGCTCTTGCAAAATAGGCAAAATGGTCACTTCAAGCATTTCTTGATAGCGGTCGGGGGAAAGAATGGGCGCCGGAGAATATGCTCCCATACCACCAGTATTGGGGCCGGTATCGCCATCATAGGCTGCCTTATGGTCTTGTGCTGAAGGTAGAGCCACAGCGTGCTTACCATCACAAAAACAAAGGAAGGAAACTTCTTCACCCACGAGGCATTCCTCTACCACCACAGCAGCGCCAGCAGCACCGTGCACTTTACCTAGCATGATGGAGTCAAGGGCTTCAATGGCTTCTTCTTCTGTTTGAGCCACCACAACGCCCTTACCGGCAGCAAGGCCATCGGCCTTTACCACAAGCGGCGCGCCTTGTTTTTTCACATAGGCCACAGCGGCGCTGTGATTGCTAAAATGCGCACCCGCGGCACAAGGTACATTGCCCTTAGCCATGACGCCCTTGGCAAAGGACTTACTGCCTTCCAATTGCGCGCAGTATTTATCGGGGCCAAAGCAAGCAATATCTACGGCATTCATGGCATCTACAATGCCAAGAGTTAAGGGAAGCTCAGGGCCTGGCACAACCAGATCAATGTTAGAATCTTGTGCAAAACGCACAAGCCTTGTGATTTCTTCTACAGCTATGGGGACTTGTGTTACTTTTTCAAGCGCTGTTCCCCCATTGCCTGGGGCAACAAATATTTCCGTTACCGTGGGGCTTTGATGTAATTTCCACACCAAAGCGTGCTCCCTACCACCAGAACCTATAACAAGTACACGCACAACAACTCCTTATATTACCCTTAGGCAAAATAAAATTTACTTTTTTGTATACAGTATGCTTTTCAAATAACATAAAAACTGCTAAGCAAATGTATACAATGTTTGCGGTGTTTTAAAAACACAAGCATAAAAATACTTGCAAATAGCATAGCTAAGCTTTGTTGCTATCTGCATCCTTTGGATGTACCTTTTTCCTGTCTAAAATGCAATCTTTCTGATGTTGCAATAAAATTGAGGGTTTCATGGATAATACACTACAAATAATCGATAGCATTCAAAGCTTAGATACAAAAGCGCATGACGGTAAAGCCTTAGAGATGCAGCAATTGGCAGGGCTGCGCTATACAGTAGGGCAAGCGTTGCAATCGCCGCAATATAAAGCAAAGTTAGGGGATATTAAACCCGAAGACATACAATGCCTTGATGATATACGTAAGCTTCCCTTTACTTCTGTGGAAGATTTGCGCGAAGGGTATCCTTTACCGCTTTTATGCGTGCCCCAAGAGCAAGTGGCGCGTATTCACGCTTCATCGGGTACCACAGGTAAGCGGAAAATTTTGGCGTATACACAGAAAGATATTGATACATTTACGCTACAGATGGCTCGCTGTTATGCACTCACTGGCCTTACCCCCATGGATAGAATTCAAGTGGCTGTAGGCTATGGCCTATGGACTGCAGGGGCAGGCTTTCAGCTAGGTTCAGAAGCTTTAGGTGCGCTTACCATTCCCGTGGGGCCTGGCAATATGGAAATGCATATTCAGCTTTTGCAAGATATGCAAAGCACTTGTCTTGGCGCCACATCGTCCATGGCTTTGCTCATGGCTGAAGAAGTGGAGCGTCATGGTTTAAAAGATAAAATCAATTTGCGTAAGGTTATTTGCGGTGCAGAAACACGCAGTGAAAAGATGCGCCTTACCATTGAGAAAAAGCTCGGCCTTGAAGGGAGTTATGATATTGCAGGCATGACAGAAATGTATGGCCCTGGAACCGCCATTGAATGCGACGCCCATCAAGGGCTGCACTATTGGGCTGATCTTTTTTATATTGAAATTATAGATCCGGAAACTCTTGAGCCAGTGGCAGATGGGGAAGTGGGTGAGATGGTAGTCACGAGTCTTTGCAAAGAGGCTGTACCCTTAGTGCGTTATCGCACACGAGATTTGTCTCGCCGTATACAGGGCGTATGCGGGTGCGGTCGCGCCATTCCGCGGCATGATAAAATTCTTGGTCGCAGTGATGATATGATTATTTTTCGCGGCGTAAATATTTACCCCGGTCAAATTATGGATGTTATTGGTTCTTACCCAGAGCTTGGTGGTGAGTATCATATAGAGCTTAGCCGTGATGATAAATCATTAGATCATATGGTTCTTAAGGTAGAACGAGCCGAAAAAGAACAAAGTGGGCAAGATGCGTCATTGGCAGAAAGCATAGGGAAGAAGTTGCACAAGGCTTTGCAGGCACGTGTGCAAGTGCAGGTGGTGAATAATGCCACATTGCCACGTACATTTGGTAAGTCTAAGCGTGTTACGGATGCTCGATAGTGC
>CAYJNG010000136.1:0-5242 GCA_964371505.1 uncultured Desulfovibrionaceae bacterium | reverse complement strand
CCCACAGAAGCTAGCGTACCTAGCAATACCGACTGAGCGCAACCATCTTCAAGGGTAGAATGCTTTACAGCTATGATATGACAAATGACTGCCGAAGGCATGCCCACCAAAATGGTCATGGTTCCCAGCGCAGCCCCCGTGGCTCCCATACTTAAAGCCATGCCATAGGCCAATAAAGGAGCTACAAAAAGCTTCAAAACAAGCATTATTCCTTGCTCGCCCCATTGTATACGCATGCCACTTTTCCAGCCGCTTAATTGGCTAGCTACAGACATACCCATGCAAAAAAGAGCGCAAGGCGCCGAAGCGGCCCCCAGCATCTTTGCCATATTTAAAAGAGGTTCTGGCACCGATATACCGCCAAAGCCCACTATCAAACCAGCGCTAGCTCCCAGCAGTGCAGGATTTTTACCAATGGACTGCACAATATCTCTCACAGTGCTCCCAAAGCTCTTTTTTTCCTTACCGTGTAAGGATAAAAGCACATCAGAGAGTACAAGAGGAATAGTAGGCAGTAAGGCCACCATGCCCGCCATGGCCTTGGCAGCATCATCATTAGGATATACCAAAAGAATAATGGGTATGCCCATATAGGCTATGTTAGGAAAACACGCCGTTAAGCCCCCCATGATGCTTTCCTTCCACGGCATTTTGTACCACACCAAAATTCCCATTGCCAAAAATTGCACTAGCAACATGGACACTTGACAGCCAAGCACTGGTAATAAAGGCACATGGGCCATATCCACCGATGCCATAAGGTAAAAAAGCAACATGGGCAAAGAATACCAATAGATAAATTGGTTTAAGCAGGCAGCCGCATTGGCAGGTAAAATTTTTTGTCTATGGGCCACAGCGCCTAAAAACATTATGCCAAAAACAGGAATAAGTGTAAGTAAAATAGCTATCATACAGCCTTCTTAATAGAAAAGAGATACAGCGCAATACAGCATGCACAAGGCTAAAAGAACATTTATGGCCCTGCCGTATCGGCTAAAAAATACCCGTAATGAGGCCCCGCCCCAAGCCCATAGCAAAGCAAAAGCAAAGCCTAAGGTGGATAGAAGTAAGGCAAAAAGCACTAAAACTGGCATATTGCCTTGATAATGGGGTAAAATATACACCAGCATGGATACCAAGCAATACACATAGTACTTCACATTTATGAATTGCAACAGCATACCTGAAGCGAAAAGACAGGGCGTGTGCTTTACATCAAGCTGTGTAGGAAAGGTAAAAATCTTCCAGCCAAGATAAAGCATGTATGCAGCACCTAGCACTTTCACGGGTAACGCTATGCTGGGTAACAGCCCATAGACGGCATTACTCACCACGGTGCAAAGCAAAGCCACAAGACTCAGCCCAAGCCAAATACCCAAATTGAAACCAAGGCTACGCCTAAAACCGTAGCTGCTACCGTTCACCATGGACATGATGTTATTGGGGCTTGGCATGGCTACCGTCACCGCCACATATATGAAAAAAGAATAATAATCTAACATAATGTAAAAAGCGTGCCCTAGGTTCACCACGGCACGCCATCTATTAAAGCATTTTTTCTAAAAGTTGTACGGCTGTGGTCAACGTTGCTTTACATCGTTCTTTTTTAATACCTTTTACCAATTCCATACCTTCTGGCGTATTGATATCATGGCCCAAAAGACTTTCACAGCGCACAGCGCCAAAGGCTTGGTGAAAGCTTTTCATAAACTCACGCCCTTTGGCTTTTACAAGCTTTTTAGCTTCTTTATCATCAGCCTTAGCAGAGCCGTACTTTAACCCCAAAACCAGCATGGCGCCGGAAGCTGCACCGCAAACTTCACCCACACACATGCCCGCACCTAGAGTAGAAGATACCAGCATCATTTGTTCTTTACTCATGCCAAAATCTTCACAAAAAGCACAAGCCACCGCTTGCGCACAGTTGGCGCCTTCCTTTTTAATAGCAAACATTTGTTCTAACTTATCAGACATAATCCCTCTCAAATCTTAAAAGTAGCGCAACATAACACAGCCATGTGCGGAAGTAAAACCTCTAACCGGCATCACCTTGCAGCACTCTATCCAAGGCTTCACACAGTCGCGGCATCAAAGCATGCACTTGCGTGGCCGGCGTGGGCTGTACCAAGGCTGCTAAAACCCTATTGGCATGCGCCGCCACACGGCAGGCCTCACCCATGGCAAAGCCACTGGCAAGCAAACCAGTGGTCATACCCGTCACTAAATCGCCTGTGCCGCCTATGGCTTCCATGGTGGGTACGCTGGGGGCGCTTATGGTATGCGTAATGGTATTTCCATTGACCACATAATCCACCTTACCCTTAATAATCAGATGCTTTGCCACATTACCATGTTCATGGGCCCTAGCCAAAAGCTGCGGTACAGAGTCAGGACTGTCCAGTAAAAAACCGCGCGTATAAAAAGGATGCGGCGCTAGTTCATCGGCAAGAAAAGCCATCTCCCCTGCATCAGGGGTAAATAAATCATAAGCATCGGCATAGCCACTCATTTTTGCCACATACATAAAGCCAGCATCGGCCACCAATAAAGGGCGCTTTTTGTCGGCACCTTCAGCATAAGCATCCACCGCCATGAGCACCCTATTGTGCCAATCCACATCGGGGAAAAGATAGTGAAAGGTTATGCCTTGCACTTGCCATTGCCTAAGGTTTTGCTCCAAGTACGCATATGCAGCGCGGCTACCATCTCCCTTACCTTTATCGCCGCCACAGAGCATATGGGGGGCATCCTTGCCCAAGTGCTGGCACACCAAGGCAGCAGCCGTGGCAAGGGTTTCCATGCCCCGCTCCACACGCAAAGCTGAGCCATCATAAGCCACCACTGTGGAGCCGTCCAATGCATACTGCCCAAAGAGCACGTCCCCTTCTGGCACTTGTGGGCTTGTGCCCATGACTAACCACATAAAAGCCTCCTTGCCTCACCAAATGCCTTTTGTAAAGAATAGCAGCACAGGGTTTGGCCTATATGACGAGGCTCTTGTGCCTCTTCCAAGGTAAGGCCCAAAAGCTTATGCGCCAAGTACGGCACATCAGGGCAGCCGCCGCCAGAAATATTAACAATGATGCGCGATTCTTTTTCCACGGTAATTTTCATATTGGCAGCACGCACCATAAGCCATTGTCCATAATCATGCACATGATACAAAGACACAGGCTTAAGCATATTATGCGCTATGGGTAACACCTGTAATGGAGCATTGCCCACACTATGTAAAAGCTCTAAAATAGCAACTTCATACATAAGTTCCATAACCACCACCATGTCACAGCCTGAGTGCAAATCCGCCGGAGGAGCTTGCACTTCTACGCTAAATCCTGCATCTTTAAGCACATTTTCTGCTTTAATTACTTCACCCGTATGGGAGAAAATAAGCATGCCCCTATCAGAAATACGTGCCGTAGTTTCAGCGTTTTTTTCTGTGGAGAATAAAAAGTTCTTTATTTTTGTGAGAAAAGTCATTTTCTAACCTACTGCTTTCTTGGTGAAAGTTAAAAAAACGCTGAAATACAGCCTTTTCTGTGGAGGGAAACTTTTTTAGAAAAATATTTCCCTCCACAGACCACACCCTTCAAAAAAACCCATTGCGTCCACATACTAGCTTTGAAACAAACCATGTGGCACACGTAATTTTTATGGGGTATAAATAAAATTTAAAATTTTAATCACGTCTACGTTGCAAAAAAGTTACTTCGTCAAAACCAGTACCGTCACATCCCCTTCTGCTCTTTGCTCAACGGTATAACCGTTATTGCCAGCAGCTCGGGTAACATTTTCAAGGCTAGCTTCATTATCCACCACAACTTCCATGGAAGAGGGATTTTCCGCCTTGATGCATTGCAATACGAGTAAAACAGGTTGAGGGCAAGAAAGCCCAGCGGTATCTATTTTTTTCATATCTAACTCCTTTTACTTTGCACAAAACCAATACCAAGGCATACTACAAGCCCTATAATGGTAGCCACAGCGCTATTGGGGCCTATACCAGCTGGTGAAGCCGCCACGCCAAAATTGTGCGCCAAAGCTGCGCCCACGAGCATACCTACCACATACATGGCAGCGTCATTATCCCCTTCGCCAGCCATAAAGAGCTGACGCCCAGGGCAGCCACCAGCCAAGGCAGAGGCAAGCCCCACCACAAGCATGGCAAGGAAGTTCCACAGTGAATCCGCATGGGCCACAGGTTGCCCTTCAAAACCGGGGTTAAAAGAGCCAAGGAACATATTGGCTACAAAAGCTGTCAAAAACATGGCAAGCAAGCCTAAGAGTAAATGTACTTGACGGAAGAGGATAAGGTCACGAATGGCGCCCATGGTACAAAAGCGGCTGCGCTGCGCTAAAAAGCCCACCACAAGGCCTATGCCAAGAGCAATAAGCACAGGGGCGTGTTGCGCGCCTGGGCCCTTGGTAGAATAGGAAATAAAGCCGGACTTGGCTTCCCCTATTATTTGCGGGAAAAAATACAGAAGTGAGAGCAATGCCACCATAAGCACAGGGAAAATAACCCCTGCCACTGGTGTGGTGGTTTGGTTACGCCCTAATGAATAGCCGCGCTTAAAGAACTGCGTACCTATGGCTATACCCACAAAAATACCGGAAAAACCAAAAATAGCATTGGCATCACCGCCGGCTAAACGTAAAATAGTACGCCAAGGGCAACCAAGGAAGACCAATGCTGTTAAGGCCGTAATAACACCTAGTACAAAACGCACTGCCGGAGATGACCCCCCGCGCGCTTTAAACTCACCAAAAGAAAGCGCCGCCACAAAGGCGCCCAGCACCATGCCCATAATTTCAGGCCGTAGATATTGCACCACAGCTGCTGTATGTAAACCAAGAGCTCCTGCAATATCTCGGTTAAAACATACCACACATAAGCCCATATTGGCCGGATTGCCTAAATATTGTAAGGTGACAGCTAAAAGCCCCACCAATACACCGGTAAGTATAATGCCGCCGCGAGTGGCAAAAATATTCTTTATCATGAATTCCTCGTAAGCATAAAAAGTTTCAACGTTGCTTAGCTTACAGGGAAATAGGAAGGAGCGCCCCTACGGACACAAAAAAGTTCTACGCATTTTACCCACGCAAGCCAAGACCTCACACCGTGAAGTTAAAGAGCTTCGTCAAGTAAAATGGTATTGTAGCATCGGTATTGTAGTTTTTTATTTTTGCAGGGGGGAAGGAGACCCCTTTTGCTAGCGCCAAAAAGGGGTCTCCTTCC
>CAYJNG010000135.1:0-5452 GCA_964371505.1 uncultured Desulfovibrionaceae bacterium | reverse complement strand
ACGTTACACTTACCTTATGAAAAAAGAAAATACCCCTAAAGAAATTATTCAAGTGGAACTTACCTCCCTTTCTCATGATGGTCGCGCCGTGGGACGTGTGGATGCGCGTGTTATTTTTGTGGAGCACGCTTTGCCTGGGCAAGTGGTGCGCGCCGCCATAACCAAGAGCAAGAAAAACTTTGCTGAGGCTCAATGCGTAGAAGTGGTACAAGAAGCGCCGGATAGCATTGCCGCCCCTTGCGCACATGCAGGTCAATGTGGCGGTTGCCCCTTGCAAACCATGCCTCACGCCACACAGCTTATGTGGAAAGAGCGCATGGTACGCGAAGCTATGACGCGTATAGCCAAGCTAAGCCCTGAAGAGCTGGACTGTATGGAGCCTATTATTCCCTCACCTGAGCCATGGGGATATCGCAATAAAATGGAATTTGCCTTTGGGCATGATGCGCAAGGTAGTCTTGTGCTTGGCATGCGTGCCAAGGGTTCGCATGAAGTGGTGGCAGTACCACAATGTAAACTTATGCCTGAGGGCTGTATGGAGGTGCTGCGTCAGCTTACTTCCCTTTGCCAAGAAGCACGCCTAAGCGCGTGGATGGGCAGTGGTGATGCGCAGGGCCTTTTACGTCACGTGGTTATTCGTCGCCCATATACCTTAAGTGAAGATGGTAAGCCGCAACTGCTGGTGAATCTTATTACGGCTCCTGCCAGTAAAAATGCGCGTTTAAGTCTTTCGCGTATGGGGAAAGACCTTATGCAAGCGTGCCGTGCGGTGACGGGCTTTGTGCTGGAAGAGCGACGTAGCGCTGCCATGATTGCGCAAGGGGAGCATATTATCTCCAAGTTTGGGCAAGTGCACTTACAAGAAAAACTAGGCGGCGTGGACTATACTTTGGGGCACAATGCTTTTTTCCAAATTAATACGCAAGCGGCCGAGGCCATGTGTGCACTTGTGGCAGATATGGCGGGTATATCCTCTCAAGATGAAGATGCTCCATGCATATGGGATTTATATTGCGGTGTGGGCGCGCCGGGCCTTGGCCTTGCGCGGGACGCTTTTGCCCTATATGGCGTGGAGATTAACCCTAAGGCCATTGAAATGGCAAAGTTTAATGCTAAAAACTTAGCGTGTGATACGGCCCATTATGAAACAGGCGACGCTAAAAAAGTGCTGGGCGCTTGGCCAAGCCCCAATGTGGTATTGCTTGACCCGCCGCGTACAGGTGTAGCGCCAGAGGTGATACAAAAAATTATTGCTGCCAAAGCTGAGCGCGTGATTTATGTTTCGTGTAATCCTGCCACTTTGTCGCGCGATGTGGCTTTGCTTTCACAAGAATATACTTTGCAAAGGCTTGTGCCTTTAGACTTTTTCCCCCAGACGCCCCATGTGGAAAGTTGTGCTCTTTTAGTGAAAAAAGGGTAAAAAACTAAGCCAAAATATGCGGAAAAATATTGACGCCGCAAGGCCGCTGTGGTAGAAAGAAAAAGCTTTGTGAAATGGGGTACAAACCTTTTACGCCCATATGTCTGAGCGCTTTTCTGCATATGTTGGTAAGAGGTTTGGGAAGTTTTATGAAGCTGAACGAAAGAATAAAAAAGAAAAGTAAAACCATGGAAGTGTTTGCCACGGCAGGCACCATTGGCATGCATATGGTAAGCGGCCCCATTGTGGGCTTTGCCATTGGCTATGGCCTTGATAAGTGGCTTGGCACAGACCCTTGGATGAAACTGGCTTTTTTTCTCATAGGCATTGGGGCAGGTTTTTTGAACGTGCACCGCGATAGCCAAAACCTTTTGCGTAAGATGCAAAAGGAGGGCCCAGCTGTAAAAGGTGAAGGCCAGCGTGAGGATGAAGAGACAGTACAGGCGTCGGCGGCTTTTAACGGTGTAGGAAGTGAAGAAAGCATAAAGGCTGCCACCGTTGTAAGGCCAAAGCCCAATTCCATGCCGGATGCAAAGCCGCAGCCAGCGCCAAAGGCTCCTAAGGAAGATACACATGCAAAGTGATACATCTTCTTTACCGGCAAGGCTTGTGCACCATTTAGATGCATGGCTATGGCGCAGAGGTTTTCATCATGCTCTTGTGCGTTTTATGCTAAAAGTGCAGGTGCTTTTCTTCTTTTTTGTACTTATGGCAGGGCTTATGGCCCTACCTTGGACGGCACATGTGGTGACCTTTGCTGTAGGATCTGCCATTTTTGCTAATATTTTTTGGGGAATTTCTGGACAAGTACTAGGACTTTCCCTTACAAAGTATTCAGGGGGCTTACTTTTCCTCCTATTACTGCGTACTGGTTTTAGGTTGGCGCTTGCCGCTGCAGTTTTATATGTGGCCTTCGTAGTATTTCATGCCTCAGCTCTTGCCATAGTGTGCGGAGTAACGGCAAGTATGGGATTGGCCCTAGGAACCTTTGCTTACAACCATTTTAGTAAGCATAAGCAATAAGGAGCGTATTATGGCAGGTGGATTGCCGCATCCGGTCTTACTCTCGACCTTGGCTGACATGGATTATGTGACCATTGGTGGACAACTCATTGAGTTTAAGCATGTCTTCTTTACATGGATTGGCATGGCTTTCTTATTTCTTGTGGCTTATATGGTGCGCCGCCATATTACCATGGTTCCTGGTAAGGGGCAGAACTTTTTTGAAGTGGTCATAGGTACCATTGATGATTTTGTCTGTACCAACCTTGGCGAGAAAGATGGCAAAAAATTTGTGCCCTTACTTGCCGGTATCTTTATTTATATCTTAACCATGAACATCATGGGCTTGCTCCCCGGCTTTGACGCCCCTACAGCAAACCTTAATACTACGGTTTCCTTAGCTATTGTGGTGTTTATTTATTACAACTTCCTTGGTATGCAGCGTTGGGGTTTCCATTATGTGAACCACTTCACTGGGCCTTCCAAGGCGCTTATTCCACTTATGTTCCCGCTGGAAGTGGTGTCGCATTTATCGCGTCCTCTTTCACTTTCTCTTCGTCTTTTCGGTAATATTCGCGGTGAAGAAATTGTTATCATCCTTGCCTTTGTTATGGCTCCCATACTTGGTAGCTTGCCCATTTACTTCCTTTTCCTCTTGGGCAAGAGCATGCAAGCCTTTGTATTCTTCATGCTTACCATGTTCTACATTAAGGGCTCCTTGGAGCACGCACACTAGGATTCATGCCTTGCCTGCTTAAATGGCGGGTAAGGCTTACTTTGTGGGGAATGGTCTACGGACCCAAACATATAATTATTTTAAGGAGTTTAACATGCGTAAATTATTAATGATCGCCTTAACAACTGTGGCTTTTGTAGGTATGGCTTCTCTTGCTTTCGCAGCTGGCGATCCAATGGCTATCAGCTTCACTTCTTTAGCTTCCGTACTTGGTATTGGTATTGCAGCTTGTGGTTGTGGTATCGGCATGGGTCTTGGTCTTAAAGGCGCTTGTGAAGGCGTAGCTCGTAACCCAGATGCCAGCGGTAAAATCACTGGTACCATGATTTTGGCCTTCGCATTTATCGAATCCTTGGCCATTTACGCCTTGGTTGTAAGCTTCATCTTGCTCTTTGCTAACCCCTTCATGGGCTAGTATTTCCAGCATTGTATTTTTAGGCCCCAACTTCGGTTGGGGCTTTTTTTTGTAGCTAGGCTAAGTTCGTGTATATGTAATAAACAAATTACACTTTGAAATAATACGAAAACGTGGCCTTATATGAGATGTATAGAGGAAGTATGACAGCGCATAGTTTACGCCAAAAATTACAAAACGGTGAAGCCACTGTGGGCTCATGGTTGCAGTTACCCTCACCAGATACAGCCGAAATTATGGCGCATATGGGTTATGATTGGCTTGTTGTTGATATGGAGCATGGCAGCATAGATATTGGGCATTTGCCTAATTTGTTTCGAGCCATAGCCAGTGGCAGCGCTCAAGGGCAGGGGGCATTAGCCATGGTGCGTGTGCCCAAGGGTGAGGAACTTGTCATACGACGTGCCTTAGATGCAGGGGCGCAAGGCCTTATTTTTCCCATGGTGCAAAGCCGAGCTCAATTGGACCAAGCCATACAGGCGGCTTTATATCCGCATGAGTATGAAAATACAGGACGCCGCGGGGTGGGCTATGCACGCGCCAATGGCTATGGTCAGCACTTTACGCAGTATATGCAAAGTGCTGATGAGGTAATGCTCATAGCTCAAATAGAGCATGTGGACGCATTACATGAGCTTGAAGCCATGGTGCAGCATCCTCGTTTAGACGCCATCATGGTGGGGCCATATGATTTATCAGCCTCCATGGGCCTTATGGGCAAATTTTCCCATCCTCTTTTTGTGCAAGCCATGCAAGAAATACAAACTATTTGCGCACAATATGCCATGCCCATGGGTACGCATGTGGTGCAGCCTTCGCCAGAGGCTTTGCGACAAGCAAAGGAGCAAGGGTATGTGTTTTTGGCCTATGGGCTTGATGCGCATTTTTTATGGCAAGCGGCAGTAAGGCCAGAAATTGCTTAAGGTAGTTATACGTAATGTACATAGGATATAAAGAAAATTTAACCAATTATGCCATTATTCCTGCACGCATGGCATCCACGCGCTTTCCTGGTAAACCGTTAGCGCCTATTTTTGGCATGCCTATGCTTGGGCATGTAGCTTTTCGTACGAGCATGGCGCCGAGCCTAACAGCCACCTATGTGGCCACATGCGATGAAGAAATAGCCGCATATTGTGACGCCAACGGCATTAAATGCGTAATGACGCGTGGCGACCATGTGCGCTGCGCTGATCGCTGCGCTGAGGCTTTGCCTTATATAGAGGCTTTGGAAGGGGAGAAAGCCGACGGCGTGGTTATTGTGCAAGGCGATGAGCCCATGGTGCATCCGGATATGATTGAAAAATCCTTAGAAATTTTACACTATGTACCGTACGCACAAACAGTGAATATACGCGCGCCTATACTGAGTGAGGAGGAATGGCTTTCACCCAACACCATTAAAGTGGTGACGGACTTGCAGGGTAAGGCCTTGTATTTTTCGCGATTGCCCATTCCTTATGGTAGTACCCCGTTACCACATGGTGAAGAGCGCAAGGTATGGGGGCAAAAACAAGTTTGTATTATGCCTTTTACACGTGCGGCATTATTGCGCTTTATAGTGCTTCCCCCCACACCGCTTGAGCAGGCGGAATCCATTGATATGCTGCGTATTATACAACATGGAGATGCTGTGCTTACGGTCCCCACTGAGCATGTGGTGCAAAGCGTGGATTGCCCGGCGGATTTAGAGCGTGTCGTGATGCTTATGCAAGATGATGTACTACGCCCTTTGTATGAGAAAGGGTAAGCCGCGCATAAAATATTACAACACCTCCCTTAAACCTCGCTGCGCTGCGGAGCTTTGTTCAAGGCTGAAATGCCAGCGCCATGGGTTTTTTTGAGGGGAGGGGTGGGGGGAGGGGAACTTTTTTTTCCT
>CAYJNG010000134.1:0-5470 GCA_964371505.1 uncultured Desulfovibrionaceae bacterium | reverse complement strand
CCTTACCTCACTGGGCTAGAGGTTGACTAAAAAAACCGATCATCCAAATCGGATTACAAAACTTATCCCCCAAAAGGGATTCCAACACGAAGTACACCCCTCTTTGCACAAAGAATAAGGGTGAAAACGCATGCATTGCCAAGCAATGCTATATTAAAGCGTCATGCCGTCGGGAATAATCCCTTGGCGCTGCGCCATGCGTACAATTTGCGAATGCGCATTGCGAATTTCGCTAATACGGTTTTCGGCTAGGGTTTCACGCGAGGCCACGTACATGTCAAAGGCCATAAGACTTAAAGTATCTATGCGAGATTCGCATTCCAAATACTCTTTAAGTACCTTCTGAGCTATGCACTCCTCTAAAAAAGCTTCGCGGAAAAATTGTTTAAAAATAAACATGACACCAAGGCCACGAGAGGGAGTAAAATCTTGCACAGAGCGCAGTTTTACAAAGCGCTCCAAGGCGTCGCGCAATTTAAGCTCAAGCACATGCTCACCAGCGGCGGCGTCAAAAAGAAAATGGGCCATGGTGGTGGTTATTTCGCCCACTGGATTACAAAAATCATCCTTCTTGGTGCGTAAAAAACCTGTGGTATCCAAGGGATAGCTAGCATAGACAGACTCTATCCACTTCTTGGTAACTTCTTCTTTTTTGGGGCGAAATATATTCAAAATATCCATAATGGTGTGCCTTAAACTACGGTTGTTATGATTAGGGGCCACTTTCTCTTTTTATCGGCGGCGTGCTCACCCATGAGCTTTTTCTCCAAAGCACATGGCAAGAGGCCACCCTTGAAGAAAAAATTCCTCAAGAGCAGCTTGGAAAAAGATAATTATTACAGCTTTTTTTCATAAAAACGCTCATCATAAGCCCAAAAAAATCTTAAGCCATATGGCGTAAAATGTGAAAACTTTTTCTGTTAATAGGCCATTATATGATGGCAAGTCAAGGTGTTTATAGACAAAGCGCACTTTAGCTGTGATAAACTTACATGCCTCTTACTCCACCCGCAAACGCCCCGCATCCATGATGGCGTCACTATTTATACACGAAAGCCTATCTTCTTCATAATGCGAGACTAATAATAAGCTCACCTCTTCGCTCATGCTTTCTAACATATGGCGCATATGTATATATGACTCAGCATCAAGGCCAGAAAAAGGCTCGTCTAGCAACAAAATTTCCGGCTCCCCCATGAAAGCACGAGCAAGCAACAAGCGGCGCATTTGCCCTGTGGAGCAAGCGCTGGTGAGCCGCGCCTCTAATGCCTCTAAGGAGAATTTTTGCAGCATACTTCTTGCGGCGTCCTGCTCAGCTTGCGAATACTCACGGTACAGCCCCTGTACATGGTCAAGGCCACTGAGCACCAGCTCAAGACCTGTGACATCATACGCATAGGTCATTTGCTCTTTATCGCTCACAAGGCGCACCACGCGGCTAAGACTTACGCGGTCACGTAAATGCTCAGGCATATTTTTATTTTTTAAGGAATAATGTTTCACACTTCCGCCAAGGGCTGGGTGCTCATCTCCAGCCAGCAAGCGCAAAAATGTAGATTTTCCCGCCCCATTGGCCCCGTGTAAAAACCAATGCTCACCCTTACGCCATTGCCAGTTAATGTCGTGCAAAAGGGCTTTTCGCTCCACGTACACCGTGGCCTGATTCACAATAATATGCTTAGCTTCCTGCTGGGCATCGAAGGGCAATTCCACAGGGGCGCCATGACCGCTCCCCTTCTGCTCTTGCGCTGGGCGTAAAGCCTGCTCACATGAAGAGGGGCAATCCTTGCTCTGCGTGAAAAAAGTGGAAAGATTTTCTTGCTTTGGTGCATGCGGCGTCAGCGCACCATTTTCCATGGTGTATATTTTCTTCACCCAAGGGGGTATGCTCGCCGCCCTATGGCCCGTGAAAACCACAGTGGCGCCGCAATCCTTTAAAACTTTAAGCATAAGCTCACGCGCAGCAGCGTCTAAGCCTTCTAGGTACTCGTCCAGCAACAGCACTTGCGGAGCGCGCAATAGCACCCGCCCTAGCATGAGCAAGCGTAATTGCCCTTGTGATAAAGTACAGGCTTCTTGATGTAAAAGATGTGTGCAGCGTAGCTTTTCCGCCATGGCTCGCGCTGCATCTCTTTGCTTTTGCTCAGGGATGAAAAATAAAAGCTCACCGTCAGAAAAGGCCGTGAGCAAAATATCCTCTCCGCTTAAGCGCCATTCATGGCGCACATAGCGCTCTTGTTTGGCGGCAGACACAAGACCCGTCATGCGCTTAGCCATAATACGTGAGGTTTCAGCTTTACCATTACAATACCACGTCACGGGAGCGGACTCGTGGCTTTGCTGCGCATCGGGCCAAATTTCCCCGCGCAAAAGTTTTAGTAAGGTAGACTTACCTGCCCCGTTGGAACCCAAAATGGCGCAATGCTCATCTTTATGAAGGGTAAAGTCTACACCCTTTAAAATGCGCCTTTTGTGCGCACCATCCTTCACAGTGACAGTGGCATTTTGTAGAAAAATAAGTTTTTTTTCCACGATACGCCCTAAAAGGGAAGCTTATACATCTTGTTCTTACAAAAATAGACACTATGCTCATACCCATAAGCACGAGCATAAGCCTCTAGCTTATCAAAATCCGCTGCCACATCGTGCACATTGTGCGCATCGGAAGCAAAAGCAATGGGTAAATGCAGCTCTTTAGCCAAGGCCATAATATGCGGACAAGGGTAAATTTCCTTACACATTTTGCGCAGGCCCGCCGAAGAAATTTCCAGCGCCATGCCGTTAAGCATCATGGCTTGCAAAGCCTCTGCCACCAAGAGCAAAGAGTCACGTTCTTGAATCCAAGCATTGAACGTATCTATGGAGAAAATTTTAATAAGGTCTAAATGTGCAGCAATATTAAAAAGGCCGCTTTCAGCCATGCGGCGCAGCGTTTTAAAATAGTGCACATAATGCTCATTACAATGGCCCTTCTTTAAGCTCATCCAATCAGAAGAAAGGTCATCATAGCCCCATGTATCTAAAAAGTGCACGGAACCAATGGTATAGTCAAAGTCATAGGCGCTGAGAGCTTCCTTAATGAAGGCTTCTTCCTTTTCCATCCAGTCCATTTCTATACCCAGCAGCACTTGCCCTGGGAATTGGCGTTTAAGCTCTTGCACTTCCGCCACATATTGCGGAAAAGAGCGCATAAGCTTTTCACGGTATTCATTACTATAGGTATAATTGGTGGGGCGCGGCGAATGCTCGGAAAAGCCCATGAGCGTAATGCCTTTTTTTTGTGCAGATTCCCACATGGCTGCAGGTGTGTCTTGCCCGTGTGAATATAACGTATGTGTGTGTAAATCAGCTGTAATCATTTTGCCCCCTAAAATAGCGTAAAATACGCAATCACTGTATAGAGGCCTTGCTCTCTTGTAAAGGGCTTTGCGCCTAGCAGGCTACTGAAAAAAGTAACCTGTGGGAAAGTACTATTTCATCCGTGTTTTTTTAGTGGAGCAGACTTTTGCAACAGGCGGATCGCGTTTTTTGCACAGAGGCTTCATGGCAAACACTAGACAAGTGCCTAAAGAAGTTTTATATTAAGTTATGCGACTATGCATAAAATAAGGATAGGTATTCCATGGACGGCATTTCCGGCTATATAGATACTGCTTCCGGCATTTCCCCTTTTGATTTTTCCCTCGATGTTCACAGCGGCGGGCAGGAGAATGAACAAGGGCAAAGGCGGCGCGATGCAAGCCAAGGGTCAAATTTTGACTCGGTGGTGGCTGATGCCTTTTCCTTTAGTGCCGAGGCCTTACAAAAAGCCAAGGTATTGCAACAAAGCGATGCCGTCTTTCACAGCGATACTACCCAAACAGAGCGCGAATTTCACGACGCCTACACAGCTTCTTACGATGCCCTAGGCCGCCCAAGGGCCCAAAGCAGTGAAGAAAAAGATGTTAAGGCGCCCACCGCAGAAGAATTACGCCGCGTTCCCTTAAGCGCCACACCTGATGGCGCCTCGGTGGCTGCCTTATATGCAGGGCAATTGCATGTACAAGACAATCTGCAAACACGCACCTTTACCCCAAGCAATGGTGCCAGTGCGTATGAAGGCATGCGCCTGCGTAACTTAGACTCCAGTCGCCCCATGTCTGTGCATATAAATGATATGCAAAGCACCTCTTTAGCCATGGGCTCTAGCGTAAGCGCGCAAAGAGCCACCGCAGCATATCAAGTGCAGGCAGATAAAGCCACCCCCACCACCAGCATGCTTCCTTCCAGTCGTTGGTCCATAGGCATTGATATGCGCGTGTAAATCACATTTTTTCGTGCATCTTCCTAGCCATGCTGCCAACGCCCCTTGTTTCCATCATAATGAATTGCTCTAATGCTGCCCTTACTTTGCAGCAGTCTTTAGATTCTGTATTTGCCCAAACCTACACGCACTTTGAAGTTATTTTTTTTGACAGTGCCAGCCAAGACCATAGCTTGAGTATAGCACAAGAGTACAAACAAAAAAATTCTTTTAACTCGTCTAGGCTTAAGATGATAGCTCACCCTACGCCCCTATGCCTTGGCGAAGCCAGAAACAAGGCGCTTCACCATGCTCGTGGTGAATATATAGCTTTTTTGGATTGCGATGACCTATGGCACCCAGAAAAGCTTTACTTACAAGTGCAAACGCTACAACAAAAAAACCACATGAACTGCATTTGCACCGATACGGAATTTTTCAATGCCAAGGGCAGTATGGGCAGCATCTTCCACAAAACACCACCGGCACGCGGTCATATATTTGAAGAGCTCGTGCAAAGACAATGGATGACTCTCTCCTCAGTTATGATACGTAAAAGCGCCCTCAACACGTTGACGCAACTTTTTGACCCGAATTTGCACATGGCCGCCGATGCAGATCTTTTTTACCGCCTCAGCTTGCAAGGCCAAACGGACTATATACATCGCGTGCTTACGTACCGCCGCGTGCATGGGCAAAGCCTTACCTATGACGCATGGCAACGCTGGCCTGTGGAAACACAAGCCATTTTACAAAAGCTACAAACACTTGTGCCAAACTTTACCACGCATTACCCCAAAGCAACCCATGCTCTTAGAAGGCGCGCTGTATTTCAAGAAGCTGTAAACTTCTGGCGCCTTGGTCACGGCAAACAAGCAAGGCGCTTACTCTATGCGCAGCGGCAATACTGCCGCGCCAAGGAAGGGGCTTTTTTCTTCATAACCTTTTTTCCTTCTTCAGCATTTCGTTTTTTGGGGCAATGCTATTTCCATTTGCCCAACTGGCTACGACGTTAAGCGTAAACAGTCTAAAAAATTTATATAAAAATATTTTTTTGCCTTAACTTAGATAGTGTCGTCAAATGCGGCTTTGTAAGCTCTGGAAATATTGCAAAAGTGCTGGTGTCAATTTCATCGACACCAATTGCATTTTGCAACATCCACAGAGCTCACTATGCTAAGCACATAC
>CAYJNG010000133.1:0-5595 GCA_964371505.1 uncultured Desulfovibrionaceae bacterium | reverse complement strand
CTTTAATGGCTGTACGTTCGATACCGTCCACAGTACCGCAATCGCGCTCAGCCACGATAACGTCTTGTACAACGTCCACAAGACGACGGGTAAGGTAACCGGAGTTAGCGGTTTTAAGCGCTGTATCCGCAAGACCCTTACGAGCACCGTGGGTGGAGTTGAAGTATTGTAAAACGGTGAGGCCTTCACGGAAGCTTGAGGTGATAGGCGTTTCGATGATTTCACCAGAAGGTTTAGCCATCAAACCACGCATACCGGCCAGCTGACGCATTTGGTCTTGGTTACCACGAGCACCGGAGTTTGACATCATAAAGATGGGGTTAAAGCTCTGGTTTTCTTCGGTGTTACCGGTTTTTGGGTCCACCATGATATCGTAAGAAATTTCTTTAATCATTTCTTGGGCAATATCTTGGGTGGCCTTGGTCCATACGTCAACCACTTTGTTGTACTTTTCTGTACGGGTAATGATACCATCACGGTATTGAGATTCAATGCCGTCCACTTCATCTTGTGAAGCTTGCAAAATGGTTTTCTTAGTTTTGGGGATGGTTAAGTCCTTTACACCAATGGTAATACCGGCGCGTGTGGCGTATTCATAACCCATGTCTTTAAGCTTGTCACAAAGAATAACAGTGGCTTTAATGCCAGCGTCACGATAGGCAGCGCCCACAAGACGGCCAATGTTTTTCTTTGTAAGCACGCAGTTTACTAAGTCAAAGGACAAAGCACTGGGCAGAATTTCGCGCACAAGGATACGGCCTGGGGTGGTATTTGCAAGGGTACCATCTTCCATGCGCACCTTGATGCGGGCGTGAATGGATACTTCGTCTGCGTCAAAGGCAGCAATAACTTCCCAAGGAGCGCAGAAAACCATGCCCTCGCCCTTTTCAAAGGAACGCTCTACGGTCATGTAGTACAGACCTAAAACGATATCCTGTGAAGGTACGATAACGGGTGTACCGTTGGCAGGGGAGAGAATGTTGTTGGTGCTCATCATAAGCACACGGCATTCAATTTGCGCTTCAATGGATAGCGGAATGTGTACAGCCATTTGGTCACCGTCAAAGTCGGCGTTGTAGGCAGAACACACCAGCGGGTGCAAGCGAATGGCCTTACCTTCCACAAGGATGGGCTCAAAAGCTTGGATGCCCAATCTGTGCAGGGTAGGAGCGCGGTTTAGAAGAATGGGGTATTCGCGTACCACTTCGGAAAGGATATCCCACACTACAAGGTCTTCGCGTTCCACCATTTTCTTGGCGCTCTTGATGGTAGAGGCATAGCCTTTCTTTTCAAGCTCAGAGTAAATGAAGGGCTTAAAGAGCTCTAAGGCCATTTTCTTAGGAAGACCGCATTGGTGCAACTTAAGGTAAGGACCTACCACGATAACGGAACGACCGGAGTAGTCCACGCGCTTACCAAGAAGGTTTTGACGAAAACGTCCTTGCTTACCCTTAATCATGTCAGACAAGGATTTTAAAGCGCGACCGTTGGTTCCGGCAATGGCGCGACCACGACGACCGTTGTCGAAGAGGGCGTCCACGGCTTCTTGCAACATACGCTTTTCGTTGCGGATGATGATTTCAGGGGCGCCAAGCTCAAGCAAGCGTTTCAAACGGTTGTTACGGTTGATAACGCGGCGATAGAGGTCGTTAAGGTCAGAAGTAGCAAAGCGACCGCCGTCTAGAGGAACCAAGGGACGAAGCTCGGGTGGAATAACTGGAATAACTTCCATAACCATCCACTCGGGCTTATTATTGGACTCAAGGAAAGCTTCTACAATTTTGAGACGCTTGGTGAGTTTTTTCTTCTTGGTTTGGCTCTTGGTGCTTTGAGATTCTTCACGAAGTTCAGCACGCAGTACAGGCAGGTCCAATTCTTCCAATAAGGAACGAATGGCTTCTGCGCCCATACCTACGGTGAATACGTCTTCGCTACCGTAGTGATCAATAACTTGGATGTATTGATCTTCGGAAATAACTTGCATTTTTTGTAAGGTCGTGGAACCTGCATCCAATACAATATAAGAGTCAAAATACAATACCTTTTCAAGGTCGGCCATGGTCATATCGAGCAAGGTACCGATTTTGGAAGGTAAGGTTTTTAAGAACCAAATATGGGCCACAGGAGCAGCCAATTCAATATGCCCCATGCGTTCACGACGCACTTTAGAGGCAATAACTTCAACACCGCACTTTTCGCATACGATGCCGCGGTGCTTCATACGCTTATACTTACCGCAGTTACACTCATAGTCTTTTACTGGGCCAAATATTTTGGCACAGAAAAGACCATCGCGCTCAGGCTTAAAGGTACGGTAGTTAATGGTTTCCGGTTTTTTTACTTCACCAGAAGACCATATGCGTACACTCTCAGGTGAGGCAATGGAAATTTGAATGGCTTTCAAATTGCGGATGTTGGACACATTAGCGGAAGAACCGCGCATGGTAAAAAGGTCATCCAGACTCATGGTATACCCTTCTTAAGCTCATATATGTGACCATATATGAGAAAAAATTCTTATGGGAGGCAGGGGAAAAGTCCCCTGCCCACAATTATATCTTAATACTACACGCCTAGGGCGTTATTATATCGAGTTTAGATCTCAGTTTCAGGCATTTGCCCGCGCTTACCAATGGCGCGTTTTTTGCCTTCTTCTTGGTCTAAGGTAACATCAAGACCAAGGGACATGAGTTCTTTTACAAGTACGTTGAAGGACTCAGGTAAACCAGCTTCAAGGAAGTTATCACCCTTCACAATCTTTTCGTACATCTTCACGCGACCAGCCACGTCATCGGACTTAACGGTGAGGAATTCTTGTAAGAGATAGGCAGCGCCGTAAGCTTCCAGCGCCCAAACTTCCATTTCCCCAAGGCGCTGACCACCAAATTGGGCCTTACCGCCAAGAGGCTGTTGGGTAACGAGAGAGTAAGGCCCGGTAGAACGAGCGTGAATCTTTTCGTCAACCAAGTGGTGCAGCTTTAAGATGTACATAACACCTGTGGTTACGCGGTTCTTAAAGGCATCGCCTGTGCGACCATCAAAGAGTTTGGTCTTGCCGTCTTCATCCACACCTGCACGTACAAGCCACTTCCAAATTTCTTCTTCAGCAGCGCCGTCAAATACAGGCGTTTTGGTGATGATGCCGTGCTTAAGTTTCTTCACAGAAGCAATGAATTCTTCATTGTCCATGCTGTCCACAAGGCTGTTTACATCTTCAGATTTAAAGATATCTTTCACCTCGTCACGAAGTGCTTGCGTGGCGGCGCCACCTTCTAACATTTCGTTCACTTGGCGGCCTAGTTCTTTGGCAGCCCAGCCAAGGTGTGTTTCCATAATCTGACCAATGTTCATACGAGAAGGCACACCAAGCGGGTTAAGCACAATGTCTACAGGGCGACCGTCGGCAAAGAAAGGCATATCCTCTTCCGGCAAAATGCAGGAAACAACACCCTTGTTACCGTGACGTCCGGCCATTTTGTCACCTACGGAAAGCTTTCTCTTTACAGCAATATACACTTTCACGGTTTTGATGACGCCTGGGGCTAAGTCATCACCTTCGATAACTTTTTCGCGCTTGGTATCATAAATATGCTTTAAGTATTCCACACGCGCTTCGTAAGCATCAATGGCATCATTAACAGCTTCATTGGCTTCCTTGCTCTTAAAGAGGCCAGAAAGACGCTTAACTGGAAGCTCTGCATACACTTCTTCGGTAAGCACGGCGCCGGCTTCTGCAAGCACTTCGCCTTTCTTCTTACCAGGTACCGTGATGGCAATTTGCTTGCCCATAAGCATGTCTTGTAGCTTAGCCTTGGTGCTTTCGGTAAGGGCGCGGATGTGATCCATTTCCTTTTGGTCAAGCACTGCAGTGTCATGCGCTTCAATGGCAAGGGTGCGATCGTCTTTATCGCCAGAGCGACGGTTGAACATCTTCACATCAATGATGGTACCTTCGATACCCGGAGGTACCTTAAGGGAAGTGTTCTTCACATCGCGTGCTTTTTCGCCAAAGATGGCGCGTAAAAGCTTTTCTTCAGGAGTAAGCTGTGTTTCACCCTTAGGCGTGATTTTACCCACAAGAATATCATCAGGCTTTACGGAAGCACCGATGCGAATAATGCCACTTTCATCAAGGTTGCGTAGCATGTCTTCGCCCACGTTGGGGATGTCTCGAGTAATTTCTTCGGGTCCAAGCTTGGTATCACGAGCTACTGCTTCAAACTCTTCAATATGCACAGAGGTGAACACGTCATCCTTTACCATGCGCTCAGAAATGAGAATGGAGTCTTCGTAGTTGTATCCGCACCAAGGCATAAAGGCTACCACAAGGTTTTTACCAAGGGCTAGTTCGCCGTCAGAAATACCGGTACCGTCTGCCAAAATGGTGCCCTTGGTGATGCGCTGCCCTGGCATGCAGGAAGGCTTTTGTCCAAAGCAAGAGTTTTGGTTAGACTTGTGGTACTTAAGTAAGTCATAAGCACGCACGCCGCCACGTTCTGGGTAGATGTCACCTTCATACGCCACAATAATGCGATTGGCATCGGCGTATTTTACAAGGCCGTCAGCTTCAGCCACAATACAGGCGCCGGAGTCGCGAGCCACGTCAATTTCCATGCCGGTACCTACAAGAGGTTTTTCGGAACGGAGTAAGGGCACAGCTTGGCGTTGCATGTTGGAGCCCATGAGCGCGCGGTTCGCATCGTCATGCTCAAGGAAAGGAATAAGCGCAGCGGAAATGGATACCATTTGGCCGGGAGAAATGTCCATAAGGGTCACTTCTTCACGAGGACGCATTTCCACATCACCGTGTACGCGTACAGTTACTTGCTCATCAAGGAAGTTGCCTTCAGCGTCCACACGTGCGTTGGCCTGAGCCACCACGTGAACACCTTCTCTGGAAGCATCAATATGCACGATTTCTTCGGTCATTTTACCGTCACGCACTACGCGATAGGGGGTTTCAATGAAACCAAAATCGTTCACCTTGGCAAAGGTTGTCAAGGAAACGATAAGACCAATGTTTGGACCTTCAGGTGTTTCAATGGGGCAAATACGACCGTAGTGAGAGGTGTGTACGTCACGTACTTCAAAGCCTGCACGTTCACGAGTTAAACCACCAGGTCCGAGAGCAGAAAGACGACGTTTGTGCGTTACTTCTGACAAGGAGTTGGTTTGGTCCATGAACTGCGAGAGCTGAGAGGTACCAAAGAATTCTTTAAGTACAGCTGCCACAGGCTTGGGGTTGATGAGGTCGTGTGGCATAAGTGTTGCCACTTCTTGTAGGCTCATGCGTTCCTTAATGGCGCGCTCCATGCGTACAAGACCAATACGATATTGGTTTTCTACAAGCTCACCCACAAGGCGCACACGACGATTGCCAAGGTGGTCAATATCGTCGGCGGGGCCGTGGCTGTCTTTTAAGCTTACCAATACCTTGATGGCGGTTAAGATGTCCTCATCGGTAAGGGTGCGAATTTCTTCGCTGGATTCAAGGCCAAGGCGTTGATTAAGTTTGTAGCGACCCACAGGGGAGAGGTCATAATAATCGCCGCTGCGGAAAATATTATCAAAGAAAGAAGCGGCAATTTCTGGCGT
>CAYJNG010000132.1:0-5696 GCA_964371505.1 uncultured Desulfovibrionaceae bacterium | reverse complement strand
AAGGAGACCCCTTTTGGGCGCTAGCAAAAGGGGTCTCCTTCCCCCCACGTTAAAAAATATTATAATATAAATCCCATAAGGTTACTATTATGCTTTTAAGTATGCAATGGCTGCGTGAGTTTGTTCCCTTTACCGGTACGGCGGAGGAATTAGGGCATCGTTTAACCATGCTTGGTCTTGAGCTGGAAGAAGTTGTCCGTCCCTTTGATGAAATTGCAGACATTGTCATAGGGCATGTATTGACCTGCGAAAAGCATCCTGAGGCCGATAAGCTTTCTGTGTGTACGGTGGATGTGGGCGTGCAAGGTGAAGAGCCTCTTACCATAGTATGCGGCGCGCCCAATGTGGCGGCAGGGCAAAAGGTGCCTGTGGCCACGGTGGGCACGGTGATGCCTGGCGGCATGGCCATTAAAAAAGCCAAGTTACGCGGCGTACCTTCCTTTGGCATGATTTGCTCTGAGCGTGAGCTGGGTCTTTCTGATGACCATAGTGGCATTATGGAATTGCCACAAGATGCTCCCGTGGGTGTGAAATTTGTGGATTATTTTGACATGGATAGGGAAGTGCTCAATATTAGCATTACCCCTAACCGTGCTGACTGTACTTCTGTGCTGGGCCTTGCACGTGAGGTGGCGGTGGCCTATGGCTTGCCTTTAACCTTACCTGCCATAGACTTGCAAGAAGAAGGCGCCGATTGCAGCCAAGATGTGAAAATCACCATTGCCGATGCTGAACTTTGCCCTTTGTATCAAGGGCGTCTCATTGAAGGCGTGAAAATTGCGCCTGCGCCGCATAAAATGCGCTATCGCCTTATTGCTTGCGGTATTCGCCCCATTTCCAATGTGGTGGACGTGACCAACTATGTGCTTTTAGAGGTAGGGCAACCGCTGCATGCCTTTGATAAGGACAAAATCCGTGGTGGCGAGGTTATTATTGCTGCTTCCACCGAAGGCGAGAAGCTTGTAACTCTTGATGGGCAAGAGCGTAGCCTTGTGGCTCAAGATATTACCATTCGTGACCCAGAAGGCCCCATAGCTTTAGCCGGCACCATGGGCGGGCTTGATTCTGAAATCACTGCAAGCTCCCAAACGGTATTTTTAGAAAGTGCTGTATTTAGACCTGCTTCCGTGCGTAAGACGGCACGTCGCCTAGGTTTGCACAGTGAAGCTTCCTACCGCTTTGAACGCGGCGTGGACCATATGGCCAATACATGGGCCATGGATAGAGCCGCTAGCCTTATGGCTAGCCTTGGCGGCGGCAAGGTGCGTAAAGGAGTATGTAAGGCAGAGCCTAAACCTTGGCAAGCACCCAGTATGATTTTTCGCTTGCAAAGAGCCAATGATTTACTTGGCTTAACGCAAGAGCAAGGCCTTGATGCCGCTTTTTGCCAAAAGGTACTGACCAGCCTTGGCTGCACGGTAGATATGGAAAATGCAGCGCAATGGCAGGTAAAGGGGCCTTCTTGGCGCCATGATATTGAGCGCGAGGCAGACCTTATTGAAGAAGTGGGCCGCGTATACGGGCTTGACAATATTGAGCCAGTGCTTCCGGTGGTACGTCATAATCTTGACGATGCCGGCAAGGAAGAAAGCGTGTTTGATTTTTGGTCTGGCATTAAAAAATGGGGCCGTGGCCTTGGACTGAATGAAGCCATTAACTACAGCTTTGTGGGGCATAAGGATTTAGATCACTTTAACCTTCCTGCCGAAGGCCGTGTGTCCATAGCGAATCCTTTATCCGCCGAGCAAGATGCTCTGCGCACCGCCTTAGTGCCAGGTCTTATGCAAACCTTGCGTAATAACTTGGCGCAAAGTAATACAGGTTTACGTATTTTTGAGTTGGCGCACGTATTTACAGCAGATGCTACTTCTGAAACCACAGCCCAAGAAGAAGGGCGCCTTGCCTTGCTCATGTATGGGCAGCGCTTTGACGGTACATGGCCGCAAGTGGAAGCTGATGCTGACTATGCAGATATAAAGGGCCTTGTGGAGCATTTATTACAGTCTTTACATATAAGCTCTTTACAATCAGGTGCCGCGACTTATGCTATGGAAGAGGGGCATGCGTACTTATTGCCTGCCGTTTCCATAAGTGTACAAGGGGAGCGCCTTGGCGTTATGGGGCGTATTCGTCCTGCCATGGCTGAAGCTTACCATGCGAAAAAAGATGTATGGTATGCTGAACTTTCTTTGCCTGTGTTGCGCGCCTTAGCGCAAAAATCCCATATTGCTTTTGCAGCTTTACCTGTGTACCCGCCTGTGCGTCGTGATATGAACGTGATGACCGATGGCACCTTAAGCGTGGAAGCCATTACGGCTTGCATCTCCACCGTGAAGCTTTCTTTATTGGAAGATGTGCGTGTCATAGATGTTTTCGAACCAAGCCATGATGAGCGTAATATTACCTTCCGCTTGACCTTCCGCCATGCTGACCGTACTCTTAAGGACAGTGAAGTGGATAAGGAAAAGGATAAAATTGTAACGGCGCTTACGCAATCGTTAAACGTACGTATTTAAAAGCGTTACCAGCGTTTGCTGCGGAGCAAGGAGTTGGATATGACTGAAAAGACATATCGCATTGGCGAAATTTCTACGCTGTTAGATTTAAAACCCTATGTGCTGCGCTTTTGGGAAACGGAGTTTAGCCAAATAGCGCCCTTGCGAACAGACAAAGGCCAACGCCTATATACCGAAGAACACGTGGCCTTGCTCATGCGCATTAAGCAATTGTTGCATGAGCAAGGCATGACCATAGATGGCGCGCGGCGGGTACTTGTGAACCCTGCCGCCGCAGAACTTCCCACCGTATCTGCAGTGCAAACATCCCCCGAGGACACATCTGCAGTGGATAAAGACGCTCTTTTAGAAGAAGTGCAGCATGAGCTTATGGCCATAAAGCATATTCTTCTTGAGCACAGACCCTAGTATTACGAGGTAGGCATGATCCTTTCCCCCTCCATGCTCAGCGCTGACTTTGCCAATTTGGCCCAAGAGCTGAAAGCCCTAGAAGATGCAGGCCTAAAATGGGTGCATCTTGACGTGATGGACGGTATTTTTGTTCCCAATATTACCTTTGGTCCGCCTGTTATTGCCGCCATGCGCAAACAGAGCGGTCTTTTTTTTGACGCGCACTTGATGATAGAAGCCCCTGAGCGCTATTTGGAAGATTTTCAAAAAGCCGGTGTGCAGATGCTGGTGGTGCACGCAGAAGCCACCAAGCATTTACAGCGCACCTTGGCGCGCATACGTGAGCTTGGCATGAAGTGCGGCGTTTCGCTTAATCCTGCTACGCCTCTTTCTGTTTTAGAATACGTGCTGAGTGATGTGGATATGATTTTACTCATGAGCGTGAACCCCGGTTTTTCGGGGCAAAGCTTTATCCCCGCCACCTATGATAAAGTACGTAATTTGCGCGCCATGCTCAATGCGGCGGGCAAGGGGCATGTACCCATTCAAGTGGATGGCGGCGTTGACCCACAAAACATAGCGCAACTTATCGATGCCGGAGCCGATATCTTTGTTTCCGGATCGGCCTTTTTCTCTAAGCCTCCCTATGCGGCACGTTTACAAACCTTTGTAGAAGCTGCTGCGCAAGCTCAGCGCACTGCTGTGCCTTGCTAAATTTCAAATAATAAGGAAATGAATATGCTTGATCGTAAACACTTGGCTCACGCTTTACGTTTTTTAGCCATCGACGCGGTAAATAAAGCCAACTCCGGACACCCCGGAGCCCCCATGGGTATGGCGGATATGGCTGAAGCCTTGTGGCGTCATCATTTAAAACATAATCCGGCCAATGCAAAGTGGGTAAATAGAGACCGCTTTGTGCTTTCCAATGGGCATGCTTCCATGCTTATGTACGGCTTGCTGCACTTAACAGGCTATGATGTTAGCATAGAAGACATTAAAGACTTCCGTACTTTGCACTCCAAAACTGCCGGTCACCCAGAATACGGCGAAACACCTGGTGTAGAATGCACCACAGGCCCCTTGGGGCAAGGTATTGCCATGGCTGTGGGTATGGCCTTGGCAGAGCGTCATATGGCAGCGCAATTTAACCGCGATGGGCATGAAGTGGTAAATCACCACACCTATGTATTTCTTGGTGATGGCTGCATGATGGAAGGTATTTCGCACGAAGCTTGCTCCCTTGCCGGAACATTAGGCCTTGGCAAGCTCATTGCCTTGTACGATGCCAACGGTATTTCCATTGATGGCAATATTGAAGGGTGGTTCGATGAAGATGTGGCCAAGCGTTACGAAGCTTACGGCTGGCAAGTTATAGGCCCTGTGGATGGGCATGATGCCGGCGCTTTGGATAGAGCTATTTTTGCCGCCAAGGATGAAGAAAATAAACCTACACTTATTATTTGCCGCACCCATATTGGGTATGGTTCCCCTGCTAGGGTGGACAGTGCCAAGGCGCACGGTTCTCCTTTAGGCGCAGAAGAAAGAGAAAACACCGCCAAGGCTTTGGATTGGACGCATGCGCCTTTTGAAATTCCACAAGATATGATGGATGCTTGGAGCTGCAAAGACCGCGGCGCCGTGGCACAAAGCATGTGGAATAACCAATTTAAAGCTTATGAAGAAGCGCACCCTGAGCTAGCTAAAGAGTTTTTGCGTCGCATGTACGGCGATTTGCCAAGCAATTGGAAAGAGATGGTGCAAGCTGCCCTAAGTGATTGCGTGCAAGCGAAAGAAAACATTGCCACACGCGTGGCTTCGCAGCGTGCTTTAGACGCTTTTATCCCCACCTTGCCAGAACTTGTAGGTGGCTCTGCTGACCTTACCGGCTCTGTGGGCACTAAGACAAAAATTTCTGCTGTGCTGGATAAAGACCATTACGGCAATAACTACGTAAACTACGGTGTGCGTGAATTTGCCATGGGCGCCATTATGAATGGTATGGTTTTGCACGGTGGCATTTTACCTTATGCAGGCACCTTTATGATGTTTTCTGACTATGCCAAAAATGCTATTCGCTTAAGCGGCCTTATGCAAAAGCGTGTGGTATGGGTGCTGACGCACGATTCCATTGGCGTAGGCGAAGACGGCCCCACGCACCAACCTGTGGAGCAAGTAGCTGCTTTACGCTTAACCCCCGGTGTGCATGTATGGCGTCCTTGTGATACATTTGAGACACTTGTGGCTTGGCAATGCGCTATTGAAAATAAAAATGATTGTCAATGTCTGTCTCTTTCTCGCCAGAATTTGCCCTTTATGGAGCGTAGTGAAGACGTTCAGGCAAATGTGAAAAAGGGTGGTTATATTCTTAGTGATTGTGAGGGAACCCCTGACGTGATTCTCATGTCAACAGGTTCTGAAGTGGGCCTTACCATGGATGCTGCCAAGGCCCTTACAGCGCAAGGTAAGAAGGTACGTGTGGTCTCCATGCCATGTACTGAAGTGTTTGATGCGCAAGATGCGAAGTATCGTGAAAGCGTGCTTCCTGCTGCTATACGTGCGCGTGTGGCTGTGGAGGCCGGTGCTGCTGACTATTGGTTTAAATATGTGGGCCTTGATGGGCGCATTGTGGGCATGACAGGTTTTGGTGCCTCAGCACCCGGCGATGTGCTGGCTCGCCATTTTGGCTTTACCATGGAAAACATCATGGACAAAGCTTATGAGGCCATGAAAAAATAGAAAACTTAGACGTGTAATTTTTCTGGGGAGGGGAACTTTTTTTAGGGAAAA
>CAYJNG010000131.1:0-5771 GCA_964371505.1 uncultured Desulfovibrionaceae bacterium | reverse complement strand
AGCTGCACTTATTGAAAACATTCAACGCGAAGATTTAACCCCCATTGAAGAAGCCCTAGCACTGCATAGCTTACGCCAAGAATGTGGCATAACGCAAGAAGAACTAGCAACAAGACTTGGAAAAAGCCGCTCTGCCCTAGCCAATACTCTACGTCTTTTGCAACTAACACCTTCCATGCAAGAAGCTGTTAACCAAGGCACCATACAAGCTGGGCATGCACGCACCTTACTTAGTTTAGAAAATGGCAGTGCAGCTCAAGAAGAACTTTTTAACGCCATTGTGGAGCAAGGGCTTAGTGTTCGTGATGCTGAAGCAGCAGTCAACTATATTAAAGAACATGCTTCCTTTCCTTGGCAAGCAGAAGAAGCTGAAGCAAAAGAAGCAGTTTCTAATGGTGAAGAGCCAGCTGTAGAACCAGTACCGGCCACTGCTAAAAAAAGTAAATCTCGTGCTAAATCACCCTATCTTAAAAGCATACAAGACAGAATGAAAGACCGCATGTTGGTAAAAACTGCCATTAGTGGCAATGAGCAAAGGGGACGAATAACGCTTACCTATACCAATGCTGAAGAGTTAGCTCAAATATTAATGAATATGGGCATTGATGATGACAAGCTAGATGATACGTTTCCCGTGAAACAGTAAGTTTTATATATTATAAAAATAAAAAAAAGAGCACAGTTTAAATACTGTGCTTTTTTATTTTTGCATTATTTTTTTTGCAAGACAGCCACATACATGCCTTCAAGATAAGGATGGTCATGCGGCGTTTGCCAAGTAAATTTTAGCTCTGCCGAAGTATTATCAAGCAAAAACTTTTCAATTAATTTTTCATTTTCCAGTGGATTTAACGTGCATGTCATGTACACAATAAATTGCTGCGCTTGCAGAACAGCAAAGGCAGCGCGTAATATTTTCTTTTGTAAGGCTACTAAGTTGAGCATATCATTTTGGCTACGATGCAAGCGAATTTCAGGGCGACGCGCAAGAGTTCCAAAACCAGTACAAGGAACATCTAAAAGAATGTTACCTTGCCATTGATCTATAGGAGGGTTTGCAGCACTGGAACAAACAACTTCAGGACATGCAAGCTTTAGCCTGTGCGCTGTTTCACGTAGAAGCATAAGCCTATTTTTAGAGGTATCAGATGCCAAAGCAATTTCTAACCCCTGCTCAATAAGCGCCAAAGATTTACCACCCTGCCCTGCGCATGCATCCCACATGGGTGAAAATTTTAAATCAGGTACATTGTCAAAACATAATTTTAATACATGCTGAGAACCCGCAGCTTGCCAAGAAAATGCTCCACTGTCGTGCAGCTTAAACATACTTTGGCCCAAAGCTTCGCGAGCAGTATTCCCTTGTGTAAATACAAAACCTGTCCAGCCTACCGGCTCAACTTTGTATGCTGCACTATCTTCAAAGCAAGTGTTTTCTTCATGCACATCTAGACGAGCTTCATCTTGCGGCTCATTTTCAAAAAAAGCTTTGAGCTCATCAAATTTATTGTGCCTTGCATTAAGTCGCAAAGCAATTTTTGGCCTATCTAAAGAACGCAACAAAATACGCTCAGCATCTTCCTGACCATAGCTTTGCACAAAAAGTTTATACAGCCATAAAGGTACAGAAAAATATTCATGGCTATTTTTATAAAAATTTTGTTGATGGGGTTCATCTCCCAAACGACTTAAAGAACGCAAAGTACCGTTGGCTACCTTGGACAGTCCAAGTCCAAAACGAGTTTTAATTAAATTAACAGCCCAGTTCACCGTGGCATGATGTGGCACCCTATCTAAAAAAAGTAAAGCATAAGCAGAAACACGCAATATGCATTGCATCTCATCTGGTAAAGCTGAACGCTTTTTCATTAGTACATCTAAGGCTGCGTCTATGCGAATGGAGTAACGCATGGTACCATACACAAGCTCAGTGCACAGGGCATGATCTTTATGCTGCAAAGAAGTATTACGCAGGCCGGTATCTAGAGAGGCTTGCAAAGGTATGGAAGGTTTCACGTGAAGCAAAACCTGCACAGCTAAGGAGCGCGCGTCAGGACAATGGGAAGCTTCAAAAGATAAAGTAGATTTTTTCATGGGGTTCCCTAAAGGGTGAAATGCTATAAAGATGCTGTGGGCTCTGTAAAAAGATCAAGAGCATCTTCCAGTAAAGCCACATCAACCAAAGTATTATAACAAGGACCAAAAGGTCTCTCATTAATAATACCGTAAACTTTTAAAGGATAGGTATCTTTTATGCCAGAGGTTAAGTCGCGCTCACACGCTACAGCTAAAATGAGTTTAGGTCTTGTTTCCACTACAATCTTACGCGCTATGGTACCGCCTGTAGCAATGGCCACATTAAAGCCATACTTATCACGCAAATCTAAAATATCACCCATGGGGCATTTGCCGCAGCGCTTGCATAAGTCTGAGGAGCGGGAAACCCTAAAGGCGCAATCGGCATTTTGAACACAATGAGGGAGCAAAACTAATACCTTTTGCGCAGGTATTTTTTTTCCACTTTGTTCTTGTGAGTGTAAAAGTTCACTGAGAACCATTTCATTATTCACCTTCACAAAAGAAAGGCGAATTTTTTCACGTGGAACACCCACCACTCTACCAAGTAGCACCATAAGCGGAAACATAAGACGTACAGTTAAAGCGTGCACAGGGCGCAGGCCCCATACATTATTCCCCGTGTATACATAGTATACTAAGGTAACGCACATCCACACTACGCATAAAATAAGGGCTACACTTAAACCGCCTAGCACATAAGGGAGGCTAGCATGAATGGCAGAAAAACCCACATAAGGAATAAGCCATGCAAGTAATATGAAGAGGCATAGAAAAAAACAGGAGCCGTACATCAAAGTAATAAACAACCATTTACCTACGCCGCCATAAAGTGACTTGGGCAAAGAGCGAGGATTTTTTTTCCAAAGCATAAGTTATCCTTGCACCGTGGCCAAATGTCCAAAGCCTTTTTGCAAATAACCATTGGCAAAAGCGGTAGCATCCATTTCGCCTTTACCTTGTGGGCGCACTTTATTCAGCACATACCACTTATCAGCTGTGGCTACTGCTAAAGATCCACTCTTAAGACGCCAAATCTGACCCGCAACAGGCTTAATAGCATCATTTAGCGAAATTTCGCTCTCATCGCCCATATCAGCTCCTATGATTCCTGGCCCGAACTTAATATCACAAAAATCTTTTTCTGGCCTTAAAATGCGTGCTTGAGCACCGGGCCAAGAGGTTACACCGCGCACTTGCGCGTGCACTTGAGCAGCAGATTTTGTAAAATCAATAAGGCCATCTTCCTTACGTAGCTTTGGTGCATGAGTAAAAGCATTATGATCTTGCTCCATGGCAGGTACATCTTTTCCGTGCGCCATTTGAGCCAGCACCTCAAGCAAAGTATCAGACCCAACTTGTGCCAAAAGGTCATGCATGGAATCTGCCGTATGCTCACCCACAGGTACTGCACTACTGCAGTATACAGGGCCACTATCAAGACCGGCCTCCATTTGCATTATGGCTACACCGGTTTCTAGGTGACCATCCATAATAGCTCTTTGAATGGGAGCTGCACCTCTATATAATGGGAGTAAAGAACCATGAATATTTATGGGAGCAATGCGAGGGATATCAAGAACAACTTGGGGTAAAAGCAAACCATAGGCAGCCACCACCAAAACATCTGGCTTTAAAGCAGCTAGTGTTTGTACGTCAGACTCGTTTTTAAAATTCAAAGGCTGATACACAGGCAGTTCATGTTCTTGTGCCACCACTTTTACCGCAGGCGGCATAAGCTTTTTACCACGCCCTGCTGGTCTATCTGGCTGGCAATACACAGCACTAACTTTGCAAAATTCTGATTGCAATAATTGTGTTAAAATATGCGCCGCAAAAGGCGGTGTGCCCATAAAAACAATATTCAAAAAATTTTTCTCTTGCGACATATATTTACCTAAAATTATTCTGCACGGCGCAATGCTTTTTTTACCTTACCTTCAAACATGGTACGGCGTAATCGGCTAATGTGATCTATAAAAAGTTTGCCATTAAGGTGATCAAATTCATGCTGGGCAACGATGGCTTCAAAATCTGTGAGAATTTCGTCAATGCTATTTCCTTCCAAGTCCATGGCACGTAAGCGAACACTTTCATGGCGCTTCACATCGGCCCTATACCCAAAAGGAACTGATAAACAACCTTCTTGGCCACTATTACAAAGCTCTCCCAAAAGCTCTAGCTCAGGGTTTATAAGCACTCGTAATTTACTTTCTTCTTCGCTGGAAGAAGCATCCATAACGAAAATTCGTAATAAACGCCCCACTTGCGGTGCTGCTAAGCCAACGCCAGGCGCATCGTACATGGTATCTATCATATCTTGCACAAGGGAACGAATTTCATCTGTTATTTCTTGTACAGGTTCACATACTTTGGAAAGTAAGGGATCAGGATAAGAAATCAATTCTAAAATGGCCATAAAAACCTCTAAAGTGAACATTTTTGCGGTGAAGGAAATCTATTTTGCTAGCACAAAAAGGCTATCCTTGCCCACACTCCCATCCTCTAGCAAAACGCACTATTAAAGTTACCTAAAGTTACTCATTGGGAGTTTTGAAAGGATGAATCTAGGAGTGCAAATTTATATTTTAAAAATTTACACTCCCAGTAATAATTAAACAATTAACCTTCTGTAGTCACAGGCTTTTCACGAAGACGTAAACCTAATTCACGCAATTGCTTGGCAGAAACTTCAGAAGGAGCAGCGGTGAGTAAGCAGGTGGCGCGTTGCGTCTTGGGGAAGGCAATAACATCGCGAATGCTTGGTGCTTCGCAAAGTAACATCACAAGACGGTCAAGACCAAAAGCTATACCACCATGAGGCGGTGCCCCGTGCTCAAGAGCGTTAATAAGGAAGCCAAATTGCTCCTCTGCTTCTTCGGGGCTAAAGCCTAGGGCATTAAACATGTCTCTTTGCACTTCACCAGAATGAATACGAATGGAACCACCGCCCACTTCTGAGCCGTTAAGCACCATGTCATACGCACGAGCACGCGCTTTAGAAGGATCTGTACGCATAAGCTCCATATGACCTTCAGCTGGGGAAGTAAAGGGGTGATGGCAAGCCACATAGCGGTTTTCTTCTGCGTCATGTTCATACAAGGGGAAATCAGTAACCCAGAGGAAATTGAAGGTATTTTCAGGAATAAGCTTTAAGTAATTACCTAAATGCACGCGCAAGTTACCAAGCGCAGCATTTACCATGGCACTCTCCCCTGCTTGGAAGAAAGCAATATCACCCACTTGCAAATCAAGAGCCTGCTTAATAGCTTCTTTTTCTTCGTCAGAAAGGAACTTAGCAATGGGTGATTGCCATTCATTTTCACGAACTTTAATCCAAGCTAAACCTTGTGCGCCATAAATTTTAACAAATTCAGTGAATTCATCAATTTCTTTACGGCTAAGGCTTTCACCACCAGGCACTTTCATACCCTTTACAAGTTCTGCGGTGGCAAAGAGCTTAAAACCAGAGCCACGAACAGAAGAAGTAATATCTTTAAGCTCAAGATCAAAACGCGTATCTGGTTTATCCACGCCATAACGGGCCATGGCATCATCATAATGCATACGCGGGAATGGTAAAGCAATATCCATGTTTTTAACGTTTTTAAACACATGAGCCATAAGCTCTTCAGCCATGGTCATCACTTGTGCTTCATTAACAAAGCTCATTTCAATATCAATTTGCGTAAATT
>CAYJNG010000130.1:0-5940 GCA_964371505.1 uncultured Desulfovibrionaceae bacterium | reverse complement strand
CTCTGCCGATTGAGCCACCGGGGAGTGTGTTACGCCACTCAGCGCAAGAGAGGTTCTATGTTATTCACCCTTCAGAGTCAAGCATTTTTATGAAAAAAATTATATTTATTGTTTTTATATGCTTCTGAAAAATGCTTTATGCTAATTTCTTTTCGTAATGTATTGAAATGCAAAGTAAAAAATAAATGCTTTTTTTGTGCTTTGCGTAGTGTCTAAACGCTGTTGAGGAGGATTACGCAAGGCGTGCCATAGAGCAAGGTTTATACGGCGCAAAAAGCCGTTACCTGTTTATAGTTGTGGCAAAGCGTAGCTATGAAAGCTTAGATTTGTGTAAAGCAGTTTTAGACAGATCGGGGAAATGGTGTTTAAAATTCAAATATTATGCATGGGTAATACGCATTGTAGAGAACTTGTAGTAATTTTTTTTAGTTTTCTTAGTTTTTTACTTGTTTATTTTTTGACATATTTCCTATTTTTTTCTAATTTATTCTTACCATCTCTTAGAAAAGTTTCCTTTGCTTCATGATTATATAGTTAATTGCCTCCTTTTTGCCTATTTTTTTTGCATTTTTTTGTGATAATGCCGCTGTAACCTTTAAAAGCGAAAGGATTTAAGCATGAAAACGCCTTTGACATTTTATGAAAGCGTGCGCAAGCGTGGGGTAAGCCGTAGAGATTTTTTGCGCTATTGTGGTTTAACGGCTGTAGCTTTGGGGCTTGGCCCTCTAGGGCATGAAGAAATTGCTCATGCTTTGCAAACGAAACCGCGTTTACCCGTATTATGGATTAATGGGCTTTCTTGTTCGTGCTGCACGGAATCTTTTATTCGTACGTCACATCCCTTGGCTCAAGATATTATTTTAAACATGATTTCTTTAGATTATCAAGATGTTATCATGGCTCCATCTGGTGTGCAAGCCACAGAAAGTTTTGAGCAGACCATAGCTGAGTATAAAGATAATTATGTACTTGCTGTGGAGGGTAACGCCCCCTTAGGTGCAGAGGGCATGTTTTGTATTGATAATGGAAAACCTTTCTTAGAAAAACTCTATGAAGGAGCTGCGCATGCCAAAGCTATTATAGCATGGGGTAATTGTGCTTCGTGGGGGTGCATACAAAATGCGCATCCTAATCCTACAGATGCTCGTGCAGTACATGAGCTTATTCATAATAAACCTGTCATAAATATCCCTGGTTGTCCGCCCATTCCTGAAGTTATGAGTTCTGTTTTATCGTATATTCTTACCTTCGATAGAATGCCCGCTTTAGACGCACAAGGGCGCCCCGAAGCATTTTACGGTAAGCGCGTGCATGATCAATGCGTACGTAGGGCTCATTTTGATGCAGGGCAGTTTGTGGAATCTTGGGATGACCCCAATGCTAAATTGGGTCTTTGTTTGTATAAAATGGGTTGTAAAGGCCCCACAACCTATAATGCGTGTCCCCTCACACGCTGGAACGATGCAACTTCTTATCCTATCCAATCAGGACATGGTTGTATTGGCTGTTCTGAGCAAGGGTTTTGGGATAGAGGCGGCATTTATGATCGTATAACTTCCATACCACAAATGGGCATTCACGCCACAGCTAACACGGTGGGCGGCGCCGTGGTTGCAGGTGTTGCGGCAGGGGTAGGTGTGCACGCAGTGGCAAGTACCATATATCATTTGGCTACGCGTAAGAAAGATGCTGTTGATGAAGAACCGCCAAATCCACAGCCTACGCAATCAGCAAGATCACAGTCCAAATCATAACAAAAAGTAGCATAGTCAAATAAGGAGAATATATGGCACCATCTACTGTGACACCAGAGCCTACTACCGGTAATACCGGCAAACGTATAGTTATTGATCCTATCACACGTATTGAAGGGCATTTGCGCTGTGAGGTTAATATTAATGAGGACAATGTGGTGACCAATGCCGTATCTTCTGGCACCATGTTTCGTGGTCTTGAAATCATTTTACAAGGACGAGATCCTCGTGATGCATGGGCTTTTACAGAGCGAATTTGCGGCGTTTGTACAGGTACGCACGCTTTAGCTTCCATCCGTGCTGTGGAAAATTCTCTTGATATAACTATACCGGACAATGCTAATTGCATTCGTAATCTTATGCAGTTGAGTTTGTGGTATCATGATCACTTGGTACATTTTTATCAACTTGCCGGCCTTGATTGGGTAGATGTGCTTTCAGCAGCAAGTGCTGATCCTAAAGCTACGTCAAACCTTGCACAATCGTTATCTCCGTGGCCCAATAGTTCTCCTGGTTACTTTGCTTCTGTTAAAGAAAAATTGGTGAACCTTGTAAAGTCCGGTCAGCTTGGTATTTTTAAGAATGGCTACTGGGGGCATCCTGCGTATAAGCTTTCTCCAGAGGCTAATCTCATGGTGGTGGCACACTACTTAGAAGCTCTTGATTTTCAAAAGGACGCCATCCGTGTACATGCGGTTTTTGGTGGAAAGAATCCGCACCCTAATTGGCTTGTGGGGGGAGTGCCCACAGCCATTAATCTTGATGGTGCAGGTGGTGATAATGTTATTAATATGGAGCGATTAAACCTTGTACAGCAATTAATTACACGTTGTAAGGACTTTGCACAGCAAGTGCTTATGCCAGACACGGAGGCTTTGGGCTTATTCTATCCTGAGTGGTTTACCTTAGGTGGCGGACTTTCAAAGCTTAATGTGCTTAGCTACGGTGATTTTCCAAGCATTGCCAATGACCATAGCAATGCCAGCCTTCTTGTGCCAAGAGGCGCCATTATTCAGGGGAATTTTGAAGAAGTGCATGCTGTTGATTTGCTCGCAACCCATGAAATTCAAGAGGCAGTGGCGCATTCTTGGTATACGTATCCTGAAGGTGTTCATAGTTTGCATCCCTTTGAAGGTATTACAGAGCCACATTATCGCCTTGGCAAAGACGCTAAAGGCACAGCCACACGCATTGAACAATTAGATGAGCAAGGGCCATATTCTTGGATTAAAACGCCACGCTGGAAAGGGCATACCATGGAAGTGGGGCCTTTGGCGCGTGTTTTAGTGGGCTATGCACTTAAGCATGCCGATGTGGTGGAGCATATGGACAAGCTTTGTGCAAAATTTCGTGTGCCCATGTCAGCTATGCATTCTACTTTGGGACGATTGATAGCTCGCTCTTATGAAGCGGAATGGTCTGCACGTGCTATGCAAATGTTTTATGATAAGCTTATCAGTAATATCAAAAATGGCGATACAACGGTGGTTAATGCGCAAAAATGGGATCCTGCCACATGGCCTGCCAAGGCGCAAGGCGTGGGCTTTACGGAGGCTCCCCGAGGGGCTTTAGGGCATTGGCTTAAAATAGAAAATACGCGGATTAAGTCCTACCAATGTGTGGTACCCACCACATGGAATGCGGCCCCAAGAGCGGAGGATGGCGCATTGAGCGCGTATGAAGCTTCTCTTTTGGGAACGCCTTTAGCCAAGCCGGATCAGCCTTTAGAAATTTTACGTACCTTACATAGTTTTGACCCTTGCCTTGCGTGCGCAACACACCTTTTAGGGCCGGATGGCTCAGAAATTATTAAGGTACAAGTGGTATAAGTGTGTAGTTATGAATGATTTTGTGTAAGAAAAAGGAGAAAGTCATGTCTAAAACAGTAAAGACTTTTACCACTCCTGAAGGTTGTAAAGGCTATTATGTGTATGAGCTGCCGGTACGCTTATGGCATTGGTCCATGGCCATGGCCATAGCTGTTCTTGTCGTAACTGGCTATATTATAGGCAAGCCGTGGCATTCCATTACAGGGGATCCTACCTACCTTTTTTATATGGGCTATACTCGTATGGCGCATTTTATAGCGGGCTATGTGTTGGCTATTGGTCTTGTGGGGCGTATTTTTTTCGCTTTTTGGGGGAACTGTTACGCGCGAGACCTTTTTATTATTCCCGTGTGGAGAAAAGAATGGTGGCAAGATTTATGGCTCGATATTCGTTGGTATCTTTTTCTTAATAAGGCGCCCACTGTGCATATGGGGCATAATCCTTTAGCGCAACTTGGCATGTTTTCTTTCATAGTATTTTTACTCTTCACTTGCTCTACAGGGCTTGCTCTTTACTATGAAGAAGCGCCTGTGTGGTATTTAGAACCTTTTAAATATGTGTTGGATATAGCTTATATGACAGGGGGTAATAGCATAGATTTACATAATTGGCATCGCCTTGGTATGAAATTGGTGATTGGCTTTGTCATTGTACATATTTACATGGTATTCCGTGAAGAAATTATGGGAAAAACGACTCTTGTTTCCACCATGTTTAGCGGCTACCGCCAAATACGGGATGGTAATGTAATCAAAGTTCGTAAGGTGGAAAAATAATGCAACATACTGTTATTTTAGGGCTTGGGAATATTCTCTATGCCGATGAAGGCATAGGTGTGCGTGTGGCAGAGTTTCTATACCAAAATTATGATTTTCCTTCGCATGTGGAAATTGTAGATGGTGGCACGCAAGGCTTAGCTTTATTAGAATATGTAGAAAAAGCCCATAGGTTGCTTTTGCTAGATGCGGTGGATTTTTCTTTGCCGCAAGGCACGGTAGTATGTAAGGATTCTGAAAAAGTTCCCCGCTACCTTACAGCACAAAAGTACTCTGTGCATCAAAGTAGCTTTGCTGAGGTGTTAGCTCTTACCTCCTTACGAGGAACGTCACCTAAGGAGCTTATGCTTGTAGGTATGCAGCCTGTGACCTTGGAGTTGGGGGCTTCTTTATCAGATACGGCTATCATAAGTGGCATACCCCTCATGGTGCAGTTGACATTGCGATGCTTGCAGCAATGGGGTATTGAAAGCGTGCCCTTTACAGGGGAGAGGCAGTTGCATCATCCCAGCATTGCAGCGCATTGCTTTAAAGGCGAAAAGCTATCTTAAGTGTACCTAAAAACGTGTTTGCGCATAGTTTTTAGAAAGGCTTATGAGCTTTACATGCGTTTCTCAGGTCTGAGGCCTTGTGCGTGTTTTTTTATGGAGAGTATCCTTTTGTGACATAATGGCATATAATTTGCTAAATTCGCCTATGCCACATACTGTGCGCGGTGCACATTATGCCACATTGCAAGTTGCTTGAAGCATATGCGTATGTACGTTTTTACATGTACAAAGTTGTGATGCCCATGAAATGGACAGTGCCTAAAAAATAGGCAGTATTGTTTGCTTTGGGGGGTACACTTCTGTGAGTTAACGAACTCACTGTGACAAGTAGCATTATGAAATGTAAAACTTAAGGAGAAAAAATGAAACTTCGTATTATGGCTTTATTGTTAGGTGTTTTTTTAGCTTTTAGCGGACAAGCAACAGCCGAGGCAAATTCTAATGAATTTTCTGCCGCACAACTTAAAAAAATGAGTACATTTTTATCTAACTTTACCGAGCTTGGTATGCGCACGTTTACAGCCAAAGAGGTTTTGAATGAAAATGATCCTTACAGAATGATACATTTTGGTGTTTGGCATAACTTTATTAATAATTTTAAAAGTAGAATTAAAAATGTTTCCAACCCTGATGATAATCGTTATTTAAGTATTTCAGATAAATATGTTGCAGAGAGCTTGAAGAAATATTTTAATTATACCCTTAAGAAGCATCAATCCGTAAAAGATCCCGATGTTGCAGGGCAATATATTTATGCATGGAAAAACGGCACGTACAGATTTAATGGCGCCGATGGCGAAAGCGTGTATTATGCCCGCGTGCAAAAGGCGCAAACCCTAGCAGATGGTGTTATTCAGATGCAAGGTTACTTGTATAATGTGGATGACGAAAGTGAAAGAGGCGGTACCTTTGTGGCGCTTGCTAAGCCACATAAATTTGGTGGTAAGAATACGTGGAGCATAGTGAGCATGACTGTGCAGTAACAGCTCATTGTATAGAAAAAAGCGGCGCCGTAAGGGGCCGCTCAGAT
>CAYJNG010000129.1:0-6084 GCA_964371505.1 uncultured Desulfovibrionaceae bacterium | reverse complement strand
ATTTGTGGATGGGGTTTTATTTTTATAGGATGTTATGCTCACAGCACTAAGATAGGTGCTTTAGATTCGACGAAGTCGCGCTACATTTATTTTTTCAGATATTGCTTACGCCATTCATCTAAAAAGAGTAAAGAGGTTTCCAGCGGGCTTAAATTGCCACTACGTAAACGAATACGCGTAAGAACATCCTCAAAAGCGGCATCGGCAGGAAGCTCTAAGCTCTCAAAAAGAGCGCTCAAGTCTGCATGCAATTCTTCGGGAAGGTCTGCAAAGCTCTGGCTGTAGTCACGTTTTTTCCATGGGCCACAAGCCTTTTCCACGGCTTCTAAAAGACGTTGCATGCGCTTTTCGTAGCTGTGATGTTCAAGCACATGGGCGCGCGCTTTTTGGCTCATGGCTACGCGTTCAGCTTCATGGGTGGTGTAATAGTCAATTTTTGCATACATCTCTTCTAAGGATGTAAATGTGGCTAGCATGTCAGCAGTAAAAAGCTCGTCCATGAGCAAACGTTTGTCTACCAGTTGAAAGGCTCCTATGGCAGCCAGCTCAAAAGTACGAGGGTTAACAAAATCCCCATCGGTAATGACGGTACTGCTATCTAGGCTTGAATGTAAATTAAGATTTACTTTGGTAGCGTTATAAATTTTTACAGCATCTTCTGGGCTTATACGTGCGCCCTCTTGCTGCACATGGCGCATAAGCTGCGTGTCTCCCTCCCATTCTGTGCCCCAAATTTTAAAACTTTTTACTTGTGTAAGCGGTTTAAAAGCTAAGCGTCTATTGGGGTAGCCAGCCCCTAAAAATGCCACATCGGCACCAAATGTTTTTTGCTCTTCCGGTGATATTGTTGCTGGGCAGTGAAAGCTTGGCAAGGCAGCCATGGGCAAATACAAAGCATTTTTTTGCCCTATTTCTTCTAAAGCTTGTAAAAAGGGATTTTTTTGAATAACTGCAAACACTGAATATAAAGGAGCAAAAGCACGCCAATACGTGAAAATTTTATGATCTTCCACAAACCACATGGCTGTGGGCACGTTCATTTTCTCTAGTCGGCGTAAAAGTTGACGACTCATGGGTGCTTGCGCAAGGGCCAATACCATGTCCGGCTCAAAGCTTTCTACCTGTGCTAATATGGCTTGCGAAATATTTTGTAAAAAAGCATTTTCTAGCTGATCCAAACGGTCAGAAGTAATGCGCAAATCTTTCATGGCCATGAAGGCCGTATAAAATTGCGGCGCATTAAAAACTTCCACACTGTGCCCAAGATTACGCAAAGCTTGTATGCAGTACTGACCTATGGGTAAAGAGCCGCCATAAAAGGGAAGTACCACCAGTATACGTAAGGTTTGTTGTGCCATGAGCTTTATCTCCGTTGCTAAATAACTTGAGCGTAAAATGCGTAAGGGGGCTTTTATAAAGCGTCTATTTTGCCATGAAGTTGCATTGTTTTTTGCTCTCGCAACATGGCATCCGCCTCTTCGTAAAAATATTGTGCCATGGATGCGTCCCCAGCGTTTTCTAAGGGGCTGTGGCAGTATTCGGCTAATACTGCTCGTAAGGCGTGCCTTTTTTCAGCATGAGGGTCATCGCCATGCAGTGTTTTCCATGTGGAGCCTAGCGCATCAAGGTAAGAGCTTTGGCACGTAAGCGTAGCTGGCAGTTTTTTTCCTTCCGCATCTGGTAGGGGTCTATTTTGTACATGTGCGGTTAACGTTCGAAAAAAATTTGGATGATTATAATCTTGTAAGCATGCCGTATTAATAAGACAAGGAGCAGATTCTAAGCAAGGGGCGCAGGTATAGTTTGATTGCCATACATAGTGCCCTTGTCCGTAGGGGCCCGTTTCATGACACCAAGCAGAAGATAGAAAAAAGGCATGTATGGGCACACCAAGGCGCGCACCTAAATGCATGGTTCCTGTATCTGGTGTGATGAGAGCATCAAGACCTTGCACGGCATCCATAAGATCTGTCCATGTGGTTTTACCGCAGTAATCTGTTATATGACTTTGCATGGTCACTGGCAAAAGCCGTTGTAATTGCTTGGCAAGAGGCAGCTCACCCTTGCTGCCCAAAAGGTACACTTGGGGCTTGCCTTCGCTACTTTCAAAAAAGGTACGTACTACTTGCGCTAGTACCGGCGGCGGTAAAGAGCGGCGTGATTCACGCCCTGCAAGCACAACACCTATACCCTGCCCTTGCCCGTGAGCAGGAGGGTTAACAAGGTGGGCCGGTTGAGGGGTTTTCGTAAAATATGCCCAAAAATCCACAAGATTAATGGGGCTTATTATTCTATTTTGCACCCAACGAAAGGCCTTTTGCACCCAAGGGCTTCGCAATAATTGTCCGTGGTGAACGGCGTAACCGTAAACCATTTCCGGAGCAAAAAGGCGTACAATAGAAGCATTGAGCGGGCTGTAATTTATATTATATACGGCAGAAAAATCTATGCTTTTAAGCGTACTCATGGTGGCGTGTACAGAGCGTATATTGTCCATTTGCTGGCTGGATTGCATTTGCAAAGACGCATGAGCCGGCACTGTGTGCACTATGGTATTTGGATACAGACATACAGCAAGATCTTTGAGGCTTGTATCTATACAAAGGTGAACTTGGCCTTGATTTTCAAGGCTTTGTATAAGGCGCCCTGTCTGCACCAAATCACCAAAGCGAGCCAATTGTATAAGTAGAAATTGTTTCATACATCTCCCCTGAAAATAATTACGCAAAATTTCTCTTAACATCAAGTGACAAAGACTTTTTTCTTGAAAAACTTCGCTTCACAGCCGTGGCTGAATGGTGTATAAGAGCAGCTTCCGAATCCATTTTTGGACACTTAAAATGTAGACTAAGTATATAGGATGCTATGTATTATCCTCTTTTTTTAGATATATCTCAAAGCTCTTGCCTTATTGTGGGCGCAGGCGAAGTGGGCTTACGAAAAGCTAAAGGTTTACTTGAAGCCGGTGTAAAAGACCTGCTTATCCTTGATATTTATGAAAAAAGTACATCGTGGGACGTGTATGCCAAGTTTACGCAGCTTCGCTTTGAGCAGCGCTCATTTATGGAAAGTGATCTAGACGGGAAAAGACTTGTTTTTGCTTGCACAGGGCAAAAAGAGCTTAATGCAAGCATTGCAAAATTGTGTGAAAAGCGCGGTGTACTTTGTAATTGTGTGGACGCGCCACGTAAGGGAAATTGTATTGTACCTGCTTTGGCGCAATGTTCTTGCGAGACTTCCAACCTCTCAGAGAGGTCTCAAGGCTCTCTCATGGCAGCCTTAAGTACCGAAGGCGCAAGCCCCGCTTGGGCAAGGGTCTTACGTGAAGAGCTGGAAGCATGGCTTAAACCCCACGCACCTATGACAAGATTTTTGGGTAAATTGCGCCCTCTTGTGCTTGCCTTAGGACAAGATACAAGGCACAATACAGCACTTTTTAGGGCCTTGGTACATTCTTCTTTACGGCACCATTTAGCAGAAAGAAATATTATACAAAGTCAATTACTCTTAGAAGAACTCCTCCCTAAGAGTTTGCATAAACATATTGCGGAGTTATTACATGATATCTTTTGAGCAAAGTAGTATACTCATAACAGCTTTTTATGGCGCATCCACCCTTTGTGGTATTGTGGGCATTGTTTTACGTTTGCGCTGGTTGCGTATTTTAGCCTGTGTGGGAACCATTATGGGCTTTTGTTTACAAACCTTTGATATGGCAAGGGGCAGCCATTCGCTGATGCCTGGTGGTTTGAGCTGGGGAGCTTATTTACAAATTTTGGCTTGGTTTATCCTGCTTTGCGGCTTTTTTGGCCAGTGGAAAACCAAACACTCCACGCCCATTATTTTTGTAACGCCTTTGGCCCTCATGCTTTTTTTGCTTTCTTTGCGTTTGTTACAGGCACAAATTTCTTTGCCAGAGTCGCTAAATGGTCCTTTTTATGCCTTACATATTGGCTCATTATACCTAAGTTTGGCTTTTATGAGTTTAGCCTTTGTGGCGGGCGTCATTTTTATTCAAACAGAAAAAATGATTAAAACCAAAGAACCTCTCACTGGTTTTCGTAAAGATTTTCCAGCTTTAGCTATTTTAGATAAGGTAAATGCCTTAACGGCTATAGTGGGTTTTCCCCTCTTTACCATTGGTATAGTATCTGGCTTCATTTGGGCCGGTAGCACATGGGGCAAAGCTGTGAGCGGTGACCCCAAGGAAATAGTTTCCTTTTTTGTCTGGGGGCTTTTTGCATGGCTTTTTTATATGCGCACCATGCAAGGGCGCGGTGGGCGTAAGCCTGCCCTCTTGGCCTTATGGCTTTTTGCTTTAAGCGTTTTTTCCATTCTTGTAGTTAATACTTTTATGAATACGCATCACTCCTTTATGCAGTAGAATTGTTATGAATCGGAATATATATCTTATTGGTTTAAACCATAAAACAGCTCCTGTGGAAATTCGTGAACGCTTTGCCTTATCTGCCCATTGCGGTGCTGAGGGCTGGGCCATGCAATGTGAGGGTTCCATAGGGGAAGCTCTCATTCTTTCCACTTGTAACCGTGTGGAAATATTAGTTTCTGAAAAAGACTCTAGCTGTACAAAGCACGACGGTGCCTGTGAGCCCAGTATTATTGGGCAAGTATTACATAACTGGGCTACAGCCTGCGGACAAAGTGCAGAAACCTTGCGTCCTTATGTGTATATACACCAAAACGAACAAGCTGTTCGGCATGTGTTTACCGTGGGGGCCAGCCTTGACTCTATGGTTCTTGGAGAGCCGCAAATTTTAGGGCAACTTAAAGATGCCTATCGTAAATCTGTGGAAAGCAAAAGCGCGGGCACCATTGTTAACCGTCTTTTACACAAGGCTTTTAGCGTGGCTAAACGTGTACGTACCGAAACAGCCATCGCCTCCAGCGCCGTATCTATTTCCTATGCAGCCGTGGAGCTGGCTAAGCGTATTTTTGGTGATATGAACGATAAAAAAGCTATGCTTATTGGCGCCGGCGAAATGGCAGAATTGGCCGCTGCGCACTTATTACAAGCGGGCATAGAGCAAATTTATGTGGCCAACCGTACTCTTGAGCGCGGGCAAGAGCTTGCTAAGCAATTTAATGGCCTTGTGGTACCCTTTGAAGACTTTGTGGAACATCTTGTGGATATGGATATTATTATTACTTCCACAGGCTCACCTGAGGCCATTTTGCATGCTAAAAATTTACAAAGTATTTTAAAGCAACGCAAATATAAACCGATGTTTTTTATTGATATTGCCGTACCTAGAGACATTGACCCCGACGTAAATAGCCTTGATAATGTGTACCTGTATGACATTGATGACCTTAAAGAAGTGGTGGAGGAAAACCTTGCAGGGCGTCGCGATGAAGCGCGTAAAGCGGTAAATATTGTAGATGAAGAAGTGCTGCTATTCTGTCGCTGGTTACAAAGTCTTGATGTGCAGCCCACCATTGTGGATATTATTCAGCGCAGTGAGCGCCTTGCCGCCGATGAATTACAACGCACGTTAAAAAGGCTTGGCACCACGGATCCGCAAACAAAACAAGCTTTAGAAGATATGACGGCCGCCTTGATTCGTAAATTAAACCACGCGCCGCTTTCTTTCCTAAAGCGCGGTACCATGAGTGAAGATGGCCCTGCACCGCGTATTCATATGGTACGCCGCATTTTTGATTTGGACTGTGAAGATTCACCACGCTCCAATAAAAATTTATAGAAAATAGCACAGAGTGAGGCAGTATGCGTTCGTATTATGTGGAAGGCCTTGAAGAAAAACAGATAGAAAAACTTTCTGAACTTTTAACAAGTATGGATATGCAAGGCTCCATGCCTGGGCTTTTTTGGTTGCCCATTCCCACTTCCATGCATACAGAAATACAAAATGAACATGCCCAGCAATGTGGCCCTTATGTCATGGCTTTTGAAATAGAAAGAGCTGCGGTACGTTTGGAGTTTTTAGTGCGTGCGCGTAATGCTCTGCACTGTAATTGTGTGGGCTATGCCACGCCTGCATTACAAATGCACATGATGGCCTATGTGGAAGAGTTATTCACCAAGCTTGATATTACTATTTAGTC
>CAYJNG010000128.1:0-6152 GCA_964371505.1 uncultured Desulfovibrionaceae bacterium | reverse complement strand
CAGCAACACCCTTGGTGGTTTCAAAAACAATCCCAAGATACATGGAGAAAAACGCTCGCGGAATCTTCTTCTGTTGCGCTCCCCGCACAGTTACTTGATGCTGAAACTGTGCATAAAGCTCGCCTATTATATGAAGACAAACAAGCCTTTAAAGACTTTGTATTACAATTAAAGCAAGGTTACATATCAGCTTTGTAAATATTTTTTAAGAAGGCAGCATTAAAAAATGTTCTTCCCTTGCACAAATTTTGCTAAAATATGCCTATCATCACTTAAATATATCACCCTTTCCAATCTTTGCGCCAGTGTAAGCTCTTGAGGATGCTGTATCTGAGCATCATCAATAACAATGGCGTCGAACTCATACCCTTCTTCAAAGCTTCCCACCTTACCAAAGAAGGCACCACCGCCTTTGGTTCCCAAATAAAAAGCCTCATTGACCGTGAGGGGGGCTAAGGTTGAATCCACCAGCACGTGACGCAATTTAGAAACTTGAATGGCATCCACCATGGCACGAAATAAAGAAAGCGTACTGCCGGCGCCAATGTCACTGCCAAGCCCCACATGTAAATTTTTATCTAAGTAATATGTAATGGGCGCAATGCCTGAAGTAAGATTAGTATTGGATTGCGGACAATGAGCCACAAAAACCTTATTTTTTCGCATAAGTTCCACTTCTTCATAACAAGAATGTACACAATGTGCCATAATGGTGGGAATATCCTTCCCAAAAAGCTTATAGCTATTGTACGCATCGCCATAAAATTTTGACGCTGGACATAACCTTTGAACCAATGCCATTTCTTGTTTATTTTCTGATAAATGCGACTGTAAAGGCAATGCGTACGCTTCAAAAATATCTCTTAAATCGCTCATAATATCGGCAGAACAAGCAGGGATAAAACGCGGCGTTAAAATGGCCTTTGTATTTTGCAAATGCCTGCATTGCTTTATCCAATCTAGCGTTTCTTGTGTAGAAGTATGTGCACTCGCTTCCATAATGGATTGAGGAGCATTTCTATCCATACTTACCTTACCCACATATGTTTGCAGCCCTGTTTCTTCTAACATATGCATGAGTAAGAGTGTGGCCTCTTTGTGTGATGTAGCAAAAATGCAGGCTCGCGTAGTGGCGCTTTGCTTTATATCCATTACAAAACATCTATAGGCTTTTTCAGCATAGCCAAGGTCATGGAATTTGCCTTCTTCTGCAAAGGCATGGGTGTTTAACCATTCTAAAAGCTCACTATCCATGCCAAGGCCTCGAAAAGCGTATTGTGAGGCATGGGTGTGTAAATCAATAAGCCCCGGAATAATGGTTTTACCCGAAAAATCATACAGCGGTAACGGAGCGTACTCCGTGGGAAGTGAGGCAAAAACGCCTACACTTTTCCCATCAATACAAGGCAAATAAGCATTTTCATGCATTTGCACATGATGGCGTGAGGTGGAATAGTAAATATTGCCTTTGAGTATATAATTCATAAATAAACACCATGATGATACGTTTTTACAAATTTATTTATATATACGGTACGGATACAAAAAATACCACTGTATAAAGATGCAGTGGTATTTTTTTCATTATATGCCATAAAATATGCTGTTAATCAAAGTATTTTTGCTCAAATTCTTCCATGGGCATGGGTTTTGCGTAGAAAAAGCCTTGAGCAAGCTCTAAATGATTGGCTTCCAATGGCTCAGCTTGTTCTGTTAATTCAATACCTTCTGCTACAATCTTCATACCCAATTGGTGGGCAATAGAACTAATACCATTAACCACCACATTACCACGCATATCCCCATTGTTATTTTCAAAGAAACTCTGGTCAAGCTTAAGCACATCTACTTTAAAATCTTTAAGCATGCCAAGGGAGGAATATCCGGCGCCAAAATCGTCAATGGCCACGGTAAAACCAGCTTCGTGCAAATCATCCAGAAGTTTCGCCAAGTCTGAAGCATTTTCCGTTACGGCAGTTTCTGTAAGTTCCACTTCAATAAAATGGCGAATATCCCCATACGCATCACAAATATTTTTAATGTCGCGAACAAAGTGAGCATTTTTTAAGTGCACTCGTGAAAAGTTTACGGAAATGGGTAAAACTTTATGCCCCTTATCAATCCATGATTTTATGCGTGCACACACCGTTTTTAGCACGTAAAAATCAATCTCAACTACAAAACCATTTTGTTCAAAAACTGGAATAAAATTATCTGGTAAAAGTAAAGAGCCATCTTCCATTACCCAGCGAACCAAAGCTTCACCGCCGGTAACTTTCTTCTCTTTAATATTATATTTTGGCTGTAAATAAACAATAAACTCTTTATTTTCCAAGGCACCTTTGCTCAAGTTAATGAGTTCCGTATTACGACGAACCTCTTGCCGAAAAACATCATCATAATCCCAAGTATTTTTATGACCAAGACTTTTAGCCATGCTATGAGCAAGGGTCGTTTTGTTCATCATATCTGCCACATCACGCTCACCTTTTTGTATAAAGTAGCGACCATACCTAAAGCTAAACTCATAGGTAGCAAGCTCAGGAATAAGTGAGCGAAAATGAGTTTCAAAGGTGCTTCTTGTGCTTTCATCATCTAAAAATCCATGGGCAGAAAACATGATAAATTCATCATTGCCTATTCTGGCACACAAAAAGCTATCGTCCTCTATGGTTTGTAAAGCTTCGGCAATTTTTTTAAGAACTAGGTTACCCATATCGTAGTCGTACATTTCATTAATGGCTTTAAAGTTTTCTAAATCCATTTTCTGCATGACGTATTTCATATTGGGAAAATTCTTAATAACGCTTTCCACGTCTTGTTTAAATTTTACTCCATTGGCAAGACCTGTAAGGTCATCATAAAAAGCAATTTTACTGACCTCTTTAATGGTTTTGCGCTTTAAATAAACAATATACGCCCCAAAGAGTAAGAAAATAAAAAGCATGCTCGCAGTAACAGCCTGTACTCTATCTGAAATATTTCGCACAGGGTTTTCCAATAAATCATGGGATACAAGAAAAAGTGTCCAATTATTTATATCTAAAGGGCGAAACTCAATAACCCTTTTTTCATTATTAAGTGTAAAGCTTGTGCCTCCCCAACGTGCTTTGGTAGCATATTGCAAAAATTGCGTGTATGTCATCCCATTGGCAAAGCTTGCTTCTCGTAAAAAGTTAAGTGAATTATACACATCACTGGAAGAAGCCACGGTAAAGCCATTACTATCAAGCACATACGCAGACTCAGCATCGTCAGTATAGGCCTTCAAGTACTCTGTCATAACCTTAGTACAAAATTCTACTAAGATGGCGCCAGTAATAGTACCGCCATCACGAATGGGCACCCCCACAGTGATAACATCGTGCCCCGTAATGGGGGAAAGATGAATATCTGTAGCCGTTATATTGCCTTTTATAGCTTCAACGAATGTGGGCTCTGCAGTAACATCTACCTTTTCGCCAGTGGAGCGAATACCCTTGCCATGAGTATCTGCCATTAGAATAGCATCAAAACTTAAAGACCTTTCCACATTTTTCAAAAAATCCATCTTGGCATCAAAATTTTCTTCAAGGGTTACTAGGGTTTTAGTAATACTTGTAAGACTTGATACGGAACCTTGAATAATACCATTTAAAGCTGCTTGCTCTTGGCTTGTGACAGCGCTGATATTACTCACATCAGTAAGGTTTAAGCTACTGTTAATGCTACGGTTAAAAGTGATAAATGCAATAAGCACCATAATCATTATCACACATACAATGAGTACAAATAAGGGAATTTTTGACAAAAGTGCTGTATTCACTGCTAAAAATCTTGTCACCATGGCATGTATATTATTGGGCAATGTCATTATATTCTCCCATGTAAGATTGCTCAAACTCAGATAAAGGCATAGGCCTTGCGTAATAATACCCTTGCACTATTTCACACTGTATACTTTTCAAAAATTCCACTTGTTCTGCTGTTTCAATACCTTCAGCGACAACTTTCATACCAAGAGCTTTTGCTACTTTAATAATGCCGCGCACCACTACTTCTCCACGAGAGTCATCCTTGTTTTCATCAAAGAAGCTTTTATCAAGCTTAAGTGCATCCACGGTAAAATTCTTCAACATGCCTAAAGAGGAGTAACCAGCGCCAAAGTCGTCAATGGCTACGGAAAAGCCTGCTTCGTGCAGTTCGCTTAAAATTCTTGCTAAATCATCTACATTTTCTGTGGCAGCTGACTCTGTAAGCTCCACTTCAATATACTGGCGAATGTCGCCATAAGAGTCGCACGTGGCCTTTAGCTCTTGTACAAAGTGAGGATTTTGCAAGTGCATACGAGAGAAGTTTACGGAAATAGGTACCACCTTATAACCGGCTTGTAGCCAAATTTTAATTTGCCTACAAACACCTCTAAGGATGTAGTTATCAAGATGTGTAATAAAGCCATTTTTTTCAAAAAGAGGAATAAATTCATCGGGAAAAACCATTTTTCCATCATTTTCAATCCAGCGTACCAAGGCTTCTGCACCACAAATCTTATTTTGAAATATATTCATTTTAGGTTGCAAATACACCTTAAACTCTTTATTTTCTATGGCATTTTTGCGTTTATTGTTAATTTCTGCCATGCGCAAAATGCGCTTTTTAAACTTATCATCATATTCATAAATTTTCTTATCATTATGAACTTTAGCCATATGATGTGCCATATTTACTTTATTAATAATTTCCATAACATTACTTTCACCTTCTTCAAGGAAGTAACGTCCATACCTAAAGGTAAACTCATGATCTACAAGTTCTGGGATAAGTGTTTTAAAGTATGCTTCGTAGTTTTCTCTTGCAGCATCATCTTGCTCTAAAAAGCCATTACCAGAAAACATTAAAAATTCATCAGCACCAATTCGAGCACATATAAAGGTAGGCTCAGTAATGGTTTTTGTTGTTTCTGCAATTTTTTGTATTACACGGTTACCCACATCATGCCCAAACATTTCATTAACGGCTTTGAAGTTTTTTATATCCATTTTTTGGATAACAAATTTCATGGTGGGATTTTTCTTAAGCGTTTCTTTCATTTGCTCTCGAAAACTTACAAGGTTTGATAAGCCAGTAAGTTCATCATAAAAAGCAACGGATTCTATGTCTTTAACCCCCTTGCGCTTAAGATAAATTGTGGATGCCAAGAAAATAAAAAAGGAAATAACAATAAAAATAAGTAATATTTGAATGCCTTCAGAGATACTGCGGATAAGCGTATCTGACACATCGTCAGATACAACCACAATGGACCAATCCCTAAGGTTAATGGGGCGATATTCAAGAATTCTTTTTTCTTTTCCCATAAGAGCCAGCATGCCGCTGCCTTCGGGCTTCCGTTTTGAAATTTCAACAAGATGTTGTTTATAGCTAAGCCCATCCTCAAAGCGCGCACTGGAAAAAGGGGCTAAGTATTCATCCTTGTAAGAGGTGCTACAAATGACCTCTCCCTTACCATCTATAAGTACAGAATAACCCTTTTCATCTGCTTCATCCACAAGGGCAATGAGGGATTTTTTAATATAGTCAATGCTAAATTCTACAAGCACCACACCTACTATCCCCTTATCTGAATTGATAGGGTGCGCTGCAGCAATAACATTTTTACCGGAAAAGTAAGATTTATAAGGAGATGTCACCATGACCTGACCTTCCGCGGCATTTAAAAATGCTTCATTCTTAGAGACATCTGTATTTTTTAAATTAGAAAGAAGCCCCATACCGTTTTTTTCTACGTAAATCACGGTATCGATACCAAGGTTTTTTTCTAAATTACGTAAATATTCTGCTACAGCTACGGGGTTTTTAGAAAGAATGTACAAAGTATTGGACATACTTTCTAAATTAATAGCATGAGTATCAATAACTCCATTCACAGATGCTTGCTGTTGATTGGCGTTAAGCTCCACACTTTCTATTTCTGTTTTTACAAGTTTTGTATTTATGTCATTATAAAAAAAGAACATAAAGGCCACAACAAGCGCAAAACCAAGGCCAAACCAAAGAAAAGTAAGAGGATTTTTCTGCTGTAAACTCATGAATTCTCCGTAATTGAACTATTCTAACACCTTGTGTACTAGTATTGTGTTAATGTAAAAACAAATAAAACATATAGCTATCTA
>CAYJNG010000127.1:0-6274 GCA_964371505.1 uncultured Desulfovibrionaceae bacterium | reverse complement strand
ATTTTTTTGCTTTCTTTATCAGCTGCCATACGCACGGTGGTCCAGAAAGGTGAACGCTTACCGGTGTAGTTTTGCTGCTGCTCATAGTTGTAGCGAAGGTGGCAAGGACGACCTGTGGCAAGTACAGCAACACCTACAAGGGCTTCCATGGTGGGGCTGAACTTATAACCAAAGGTACCGCCTGTGGTATTTTGTACCATAACAAGCTCTTTACCCATTTCCACACCAAGGCCTGGAGCAATCATATAGCCGTGTAAGTGCAAGCCAATGGACTTGGAATGCAATACAAGCTGGCCTTCGCTGTTCATATAGCCATAACCTACGTCTGGCTCAATGGGAAGGTGAGGCTGACGCTGGGTATAGTAAGAACCTTCCACAACCACCATGTTGGGGTCGTCAAAGTACTTGGCGGTATCGTCACCTTTTTGCAGGCCTTGCTCAAAGTATACGTTGGGGGTGCCTGGGTGAATTTCCATGGCGCTGGGGTCCATGGCGTCATGGGCATTCATGTATTCAGGTAAAAGCTCAAGTTCTACTTTTACTTTTTCAGCAGCAGCACGGGCATTGCATTCGCTATCAGCGCAAACAATGGCAAGGGCATCGCCGTATTGGAATACCTTGGTATCATTTAAGATGGGGCGATCCCAACCGTCACCTTTGTTGGTGGGGAAGGTAATAAGACCTGTAATGCGGTTTTTGCCCTTAACATCTTTATGGGTAAGAACTTTGTATACACCGGGCATTTTTTCGGCTTCGGAGGTATCAATGCTTTTAATATTGGCGTGAGATACTTTTGCTTGAGTAATAGCCATGTGTAAGGTGCTTGGAGGCAGGGTGAAAACAGCATCAGCGCCGAATTCAGCCGTACCAAGAATTTTGGCCATGGAGCCTGGACGTGTGAAGCCTGTGCCCCAAATACGGCCATCGGCAGGAACTTTATAGGTAATGTCATCGAGGGTTTTCTCACCGCGCATAACGGCAGCACCGTCCATAACAGCATCTACTAAGGGTTTGTAGCCTGTGCAACGGCACACGTTTTTATGCTTTTGGAACCAGTCACGCACTTCTTCGCGAGTGGGATTAAGGTTGGTATCCAAAAGGGCTTTGGCAGAAACAATGAAACCTGGAGTACAGAAACCGCACTGAGCGCCGCCATGGAAGAGCCAGGACTGTTGTAAGGGATGTAGGTTTTCTGCGGTGCCTACGCCTTCAAGTGTGGTGATTTGTGCATCATCAGCCACACGGCTCATTTTAATGATACAAGAGCGTACTACTTTGCCGTCCATAATTACAGAACAAGCGCCGCACTGGCCTTGACCACAACCAACCTTTACACTGGTTAACTTTAGACGAGAACGCAATACATCGGACAGTTTCTCGTCGCCATCGACAATAAGTTTTTGAGTAACACCGTTAATAACAAGTGTTTTAGAAAACATACCTTCCTCCTCATTGTAGGAGCTTTGTGGAGAAAACGCCTCCACAGTGAAGTAAAATTATCCCTTACCAAAAGCGCAATGGGGGTATGTGCATGATTTGCAGGAGGCACAAAAGCCCCCATGCCCTAGCATGGCAATGTCCCTTTGCGATATACTAAGCCCTGCCAAGAGGCGAGGCATAATAATATCAAAAATACTTGCTTTGTGGTACATGACGCAACCAGGTAAGCCTAAAACATGACTTGTGCCAAGTGTACCGTGTAAAAACATGGCGCCAGGAAAAACAGGACTACCATAGGTGGTAATTTGCGTGCCGCTTTGTCGAATGGCAGCAGGTGTTCTGTCGTCCGGATCTACAGACATACCACCGGTAACGGCAATAATATCTGCGCCTTGCTCTTTAAATTTGAGTATGGCTTTAACGATAAGATCTACATCATCGCTAGTGAGCTCTTGCCCTAGTATGGTAGCACCATACGGGGCAAATTTTTTGGTGAGAATGGGGCCAAAGTTATCTTTAATGCGCCCGTGATAGATTTCGCTGCCCGTGGTAACTATGCCCACGGTGGGCTTTTTAAAAGGAAGTACTTGAATGATGGGGTCTTGAGTGAGGCTTTCTAAATGGGCAATTTTTTCTTCTTCAATAAGAAGGGGAATTATGCGCGTCCCGCCTATGGCTTGGCCTTTTTGCACTTCTTGAAGTGTGTGTAAGGTGGCCACGGCAATCTCGTTTAGGCAATTAACTTCCATAAGCTTTTGCGTATCAATATGCAAAAGCCCGTGGCAAGAGGCGATAAAATTTACACGCCCTTCAGAGATATCTGAAAAATGGATATTTTGCCCAGTAACCACTTGAGCTATGCGAGTGGCAGCATCATTTTCGTGTAAGATGCCGTCTACGGCTTCGTAAACATAGATATTTTCTTTACCTACACGTAAAAGCGTAGCTATATCTTCTTGGGTTATAACATGGCCTTTTTTAAAAACAGGCCCTTTATTTCCATTAATAACAATTTCAGTTATATCATGACATAAAACACAACCTACAGATTGTTCCACAGGTAGCGACCGCATACAAGTATCAGCAAGAGACATAGCGTAAACCATCCAGAAATATTTGAATGATTGTATACGCTACGCAATCTCTCTGTCAATGTATTTCAAAAATATTGTTAAATACTATGTTTTTTTTGGCTTAAAAGCGTGAGGGCCGCTTAGCCATACATCTATGGTTTTATATAATAATTCAGGGTTAATGGGTTTTGATAAATGGTCATTCATACCATGACTTAAGCTAATTTCTCTATCTCCGGTCATGGCATGGGCTGACATGGCAATGATGGGAAGTTTAGCAAATTTTTCATTATCACGGATTTTACGTGTGGCAGTGAGTCCATCCATGATGGGCATTTGTATGTCCATGAAAACAATATCATAGTCGCCGCAGCTTACCATATCTACAGCTTCTTGGCCATTATGAGCCACATCTACTGTATGCCCTTGAGAGGAAATAAGCTCAACAGCTATAAGTTGATTGATTTCATTGTCTTCCACAAGTAAAATATTCCCTGTTTTGCTCAGCGGCTTATTTTTGATGGGAACAGGAGTCTTTTCCTTTTCCTCAACTTTACTTGTACCCAAATCTAAATCAAATACAGCGCTAAAGTAAAAACGTGAGCCTTTGCCTACAGTGCTTTCCACGCCAATTGTTCCTTGCATCATCTCTACAATGCGTTTGGATATGGCAAGTCCAAGCCCTGTACCGCCATACTTTCTGGTGGTGGAGGTATCTGCTTGAGTAAAAGCTTCAAAGAGGCGAGAGCATTGCTCTTCTGAAAGGCCAATGCCTGTATCTTCCACAGAAAAGTGGTAACAAATTTGTTGGGGGTTTTCATAGGTAACATTGTCTATGGAAACAGTAATTCTACCATGATCGGTAAATTTTATAGCATTACCAATAAGGTTGAGTAAAACTTGCTTGAGACGCAAGGGGTCACCAATAAGTTTGGTGTCTAAAATATTTTCGCTAAATATTTCACCGCGAATATTTTTATCAATAAATTTAGGCGCAAAAAGTGTGCGCAACTCTTCTTGTAAGTCAGCAAGAGAAAAAGAAATACGCTCCATTTCAAGCTTGCCAGCTTCTATTTTAGAGAAATCTAAAATATCGTTAATGATGCGTAAAAGACTTTCTGCAGAGTAGATGATTTTATCCACATAAAATTTTTGTTGATCTTGCATCTTTGTGAGAGCAAGTAAGTGCAACAACCCTAAAATACCATTCATAGGGGTGCGAATTTCATGGCTCATATTGGCTAAAAATTCACCTTTGATATGTGAGCTTTTTTCCGCTTCATCACGCGCTATACTCAATTCTCGATGACTTTCGGCAATTTCCATCATCATGGTTTTTTGTATTGTTATATCATTAAGATAACTAATGATTTTTTCTTCACCATCAATCATGAGTTTTTTAAGTGTAATTTCTACAGGGAAGTTTCTACCAATTTTTATATTGATGAGTTCGCCTTCATCGTAAGCGTAGCCGGTTTCAAACGCTTCGGTAAAGCGCTGCACAAAAACCTGAGCCATAACACGGCCATCTTTTTGTGTTTCAGGCATGACTCTATGAAAGTTGGCAAGATAGTCTTCCTTGCTGTCAAATCCGTACAAAGAAAGTGTCGCTAGGTTACAATCAACAGGTCTAAATTGTTTATCCCAAGTATTAATGGCATAGGGGGCTGAATCTAAAATATTGTTGATATCAGTCAGACGCTGTTCTGCTTTGCGCATATTTTCTTTAATTTCGCGCAGGTCCCTGTAATAAACCACAGCCACATCTTCATCACCATTTTTGGAGCGTACAATGCTAATTTCTACGGGGAGGTCCTCTCCTTGAGCTGTGACGTGCATCCACTCAAAGCGGGTGTGACCATCCTCAAAAACCTTTTGTAAGTGCTGTGGTATAAGGTCTTTAGAACGCATACCATTGGGCTGGAACTCAGGCGTAAATGACTGAAAATTTTCTATATATTCTTCTTTGCTTTTGGCGCCAAAAAGGTGCAACGTGGCTTCGTTACAATCAAAGAGTTGCAGGTCTTTGTTCCATAAGTCTACGCCAATGGGTAAGTGCTTAAGCAGCAATTGCATACGTTCGTAGCTATTAATGGTGTTTTCAACAAGAAGCTCAGATTCATTTTTTTCTGAAGTATAGGATAAGACGTATTTTTTGCCTTTTAAAATAATACATACCAAGGCTATTTTTATAAAGAAGGGAACACCATCTTTGCCTTTGTATGTCCATGTAAAAGCGCAATGGCCCTCATCAAAGGCTTTTTGAATATGCCCGCGAAGCGTTTCGTAGGAGGGGCTTCCATCTGGTTGAAATTCTGGGCTGAAGGAGAAAAATGTAGAAATAAATTCTTCTTTATTTACACCAAACAGTTCTAAGCGCTTATTGGTGCAATCTAACAGCTGTAAGTCTTCGTTCCACAGCGTGGAGCCCAACAAACTGGTATGCATAATTTCTCGTGCCAAAGCGTCTGGGCTGTCTTCTTGCAGGTCATTTTGCGGGGCTTTAACGGAAGGTACTGGAGAAAGTGTGCAAAGGAGGTATTTTTTCCCTTCTTGTTCCATGCGAGTGAACTTTAGATTTGCTATAATTTCGCGACCATCTAAAAGAGTAAAAACAAAAGATTCTTGCGCGTCTCCTTCTAGAAAGGCAAAGCGCATATATTCGCGTAAAGCATCAGCAGAAAATTTTTGGTTGGGCTGGCGTTTAGCGTAAAGCTCCGTATGCCTTTGTTGGAATATTTCCATATGGGGCATATTAAATAGGGTAAGATGCGCTTTGTTGCAGTAAATAGGTTCAAAATTTTCCGCCCAGCAACTCATACATTGCGGTACACAGTCAAGTGCTGTGTAAGCAAGTTGTAAAGGAAAGGAGGGAAAATCTGCATGCGATTCCATAGAGGCACCTAATTGTTATGTGAAAATATTAAGAAGTGTACCGGAGGCAAAGGTGAGCAAAATACTGTTGCTGTTGGTAACAATAGCTCCTTTATGTTTTTTTGGCAATAGATAGACAAAATTATTTTATACTTATTGTAATTGGTTGATATTTATATGTTATAAAAATGGCGACTGTTTTTCGGGAACAGTCGCCATAGAGGTAGGTTTGAAATATATGGGCTAAGCGTTTATTAGCGCTTCATGTTAATAACTTGTTCTAACATGGTATCTACAGTGGTAATACCCTTGGAGTTTCCTTGGAAACCACGCTGGGTTACAATCATTTGCACAAATTCTATGGACATATCCACGTTGGATTGTTCAATATTATAGGCATTGATGCTACCCATGCCACCAAAGCCGGCTTGTGCTTGTTGAATACTACCGGACTCTGGAGTTTCGGAGTACAGGTTACCACCTTCACGGTACAAACCTTGAGGGTTCACAAAGTCGTACATGGCTATTTGATAGAGGGGCATTTCCACACCGTTGGAGTAAATACCGTAGAGCACGCCGTCGGCATCAATATGCACATTGGATAAGTTACCGGAGCCATAGCCATTTTGTGAGCTAAAGTTAATGGAGGAGGCATCATCAAGTCTTGTGGAAGCGCCAGCTGCACGATCTGCAGGAACTAAAGATGCTAAGTTTGCATAACTAATGCTTGAAGCTGTACCGCCAGCAGAACTTGTCATAAGGTCAGCAATGGAAGTGGTACCTGTGGGGTTAAGGCCCACAACACCGCCCATGGCCCATGGTTGTGAGGGGTTTTCCGATTGCAAGCCAAGGTCAAATTCAATGAGGATGTCTTGTGCGTCCTTAGA
>CAYJNG010000126.1:0-6294 GCA_964371505.1 uncultured Desulfovibrionaceae bacterium | reverse complement strand
TGAGGCTACAGAGGCTGACGCCGCGCAGTTTGATGCTCTTGCACAGCCCCCTATGGATTTGCCTTCTGCTGCTCCTGCCCCTTCCACTCCCTCCGCTGCCGCTCCTGCCCTTTCTTCTTTCAGCGGCCTTAGTGCGGAAGACCAAGCCTCCCTTGCTCTTGCTTTGCGCACAGCGGAGCCACGTTTGTCTTCTTGGCTTGCGGTGGTTACCGAGGGTATAAGTGAAGTTTCGCCTCTACTGTGGCAGCGCTTGCGTTACTTATTGGAATCTCTTGAGGCTAAAGAAAGCGAAGCTGAGGCCTTTGTGCAAGATTTCAAGGGCTGGCTTGAGCGCATGGAATATGAGTATGTGGAGGAGTTTCGCTCCGAATTACAATATCGCTTGGCCTTGGCTTTGGAACTTGAGGATGAAGAGGATGAACGTAACCGCCTCTTTGTGAAATTAAGCGATGGCCTTGCCCGCACACGTGAGCAGTTTACACGCAAGCTTGATGCACTTTTTGCCTCTCACGGCGCTTTTGATGCGGCCTTCTGGGAGGAAATGGAAGAGCTGCTCATCATGGCTGATGTGGGCTTTGAATCCAGCATGGAGCTGATGGAGCGCTTAAAAGACGGCGTGCGCAAGCGTGGTCTTACCGACCCACAAGAGCTACGCGAAGTTTTGCAAGATGAGCTCACATCCATATTCCAAATGCAAAAGCGTATTGTTTCTTTCAATGCGCCAGAAGTGATTATGATGATAGGCGTTAATGGTGTGGGCAAAACCACCACCATAGCCAAGTTGGCGCACCGTGACCGTATGCAAGGCAAAAAAGTGCTCATTGCCGCTGCCGATACCTTTAGAGCCGCCGCCACAGAGCAATTAGGCGTATGGGCGGCCCGTGTGGGGGCAGACTTTCACCGTAAAGATGCCGGTGCAGACCCTGCCGCCGTGGCCTTTGAGGCCATGGATATGGCTTTGCGCGGTGGGTATGATGTGCTGTATATTGATACAGCCGGCCGTTTGCAAACGAAAGTGAATCTTATGGAAGAGCTTAAGAAGATTCGTAATGTTGTGGCAAAAAAGCATCAGGGTGCGCCGCATAGGTCCATCTTGGTGGTAGATGCCACCACAGGGCAAAATGCCTTGTCGCAAACCAAGCTATTTAATGAAGCTGCGGGCATTGATGAAATTATTTTGAGTAAGCTTGATGGTACAGCCAAGGGCGGGGTTGCCATTTCTGTAGCCATGCAATTCCAAATACCCATAACCTACGTGGGCCTTGGGGAAAAGTTAGAAGATTTACGCCCCTTCAATGGAAAGGATTTTGCATTAGCTCTCTTGGGCGTGGAAAAACCGTCAGAATAGTGGCATTGCCCGCGTAAGTCAGAAAAAAGGGAAAACCTTTTTATGTTTTCCCTAAGTTTTTTTCTTTGCTGGTCGATGTTTAAGATATAAAGTGCTCTTGCTTACTTACACCTTCAGACTTAATACGGTCGAGGAGTTCAGCAAAGGTTGCCTTTACATGCTCGCGAATGTCGCCGGCTACAATGAGGAAGAGCACATCATCACCGGGTTTAAATTCGCCTTCAAGAGCGTCCCACACAATGGCAAAAATGCCGGGTTGTTGTTCCATCTCTTGGCAAATGGCGCGGATTTTTTCTTTATCTTGGCGAATGGTGATGGAACCTACATTTTTGTGTTCATTACGAGACCAAGAACGTACGACGCCGTTGTGTATAAGCATCATGCCCACATTATCGGCAAAACCCGGACGTTGTTTTAATTCTGCGATAGCTTTATTGATATCCATAAAGAGCTCCTTTTTTTCTATGAGGTACTGCAATGGCTGTTTTTAGTAATCTACTAGCCAAGCTCCCTAAGAGTACAGAAACTCGCATGAGCACGCAAGGTTATGTTTTGTGGTTTTCGTGGCAAGGTGAGCTTGACCCTGTCATCAACCAAACTTTGCAAAATTATGGCGGCATGTCCATTGTGTCCGATCATGTTCAAGCAGTATGGTTTTTCTTTAATAAAGACGTATTCTTAGCATTGGCTCGCCTTTCTGTATGGGCGCGATTTAATGAAATTAGCGCTTCTGTACAGCTTATGAATGGGCGTTTGCAATTTGGTTTACGCCAAGAAATCTCTTTAAATCTTGATGCCAAATTAGAGCAGCAGGAGCTTTTCCCCGGTAAGTCTTTTGATATTGCCATTCACTCCAAGGCCATGGATGGGGATATGAACTTCCCCGGAATTACTTTTGAAAAAGCGCCGCTGAAACAAGGCATGGCTGTGGCGGAGTGGGCCACCATTGAGGCCGATACACGCTTACCCTACACCTCTTCGCAAGGCTGGTATGCCATTTTGCGCCCCTTGGGTAATCCCTTGGATCCGGCTTTTCAAAAATCTTGGCCGGCCATGCAATACGCGCTTGTGGAAACCATGAAGCTGCACAAGCTTAAGTTTTTGGTGCACAATGACTACATGATGGTCATGGTGGAGAGCTTGCTCTTATTGCGCACGTGGCTTGCGGAGATGCTTGCCAAGGTAGATGATACCAAGGAGAATAGCCCTGAAGAGTTTTGGCCTTTTCTTTCTGTTGTTATTGACCGTAAGGGTCTTAATTTTAATAATGACTTGTACAAGAAGGTGGGCTTACAATGGAATAAACTAAGCCCTGATTTTCCCTATATGAGCTATCGCACAGGTTACTTGCTGGGCGAAGGCTTTGCTGTGCAAGATATTCGTTTTTCAAACAACCACACCACCATGGATGCATGGTGTACGGTAGCTTTGTTAGATGTTGTGGCTTCTTCGCCTTCGTTACATGTGCTTATGGCCGGCGGCCTAACCACCGGTGAGGAGAAAAATTGTTTCTTTTGCGGTATAAACACCCATACTACGCAAAATTGCCCCACCATACGCTTACCGCATAAGGAGCTAGACGAGCCAAGCACTGCGTCTAACCTTGAGCTTGAGGCCATTAATGCGGCCTTTAGAGACATAGAGAGAAGCACCAAGGAAGGCGTGGTGCCCTATGACGGTATTTTAGATGCGGGCAACGACAGCACAGAGCTCTTAAAAGCCATTTTTGACATTAATTTTTACTCTCAGCCTCGCGCTTTGCCCTATATGTGGCTTACCAAGGGGCGCGATGTGGCAGGTATGCGTCAAGCAGAAAGCTTGCAGCGTGACGAGCATGTGGTATGGGAATTTTACGATAAATTTATAAAGCTTGATGGCGAGAGTGCTTATGATCTTATTGCTAAGGTGCAAGATGCTTTAACGCGTAATCAGCGTGATATGCGCATGCGCATGCTCTTGGGCTTTATGTATATTTATATGGGGCGCTTTGAGAAAGCTCAAGCGGCTCTTAAGGAAGCAGCCACACTCACGGGCCTGCCCATTATGCAAGCTTGGGTGGAGTATTTGCAAGCAAGGCTTGCCGAGGTGCAAGAGCATTATCTTGAAGCCATTACGCAGTATAATCAAATATTACGTGTCTCCCCGCAGTGGAAAGAAGTTACCTACCGTAAGATTGTATGTAAAATAAAAATGGGCTTTGTAGAGCAAGAGCTTACAAATATCACCAAGCTTATAAAAGAAGAGCCCTTGCTTTTTAACAGATATCTTATTGACCCAGAAATTGGTCGTGGTAGGCTTATGATTTTAACGCATCTGTATCCACTGTGGAAGGATACAGAATTGCTAGCCGATGCAGAAACCAAAAAAGCCGAATTGCTCAATGAAAAGGTTGGGCAGTGGTTTCCCCAAGCGCACCCAAGCCATGTGCTTTTACAATCGTATCTGCAAGGGCTTATGCGCATAGCGCACACCAAAAATTATGTGACTTTTTTAGAAATTATTAAGCAGCGCCCTTTATTGGAAAAGAAAATAGAAGAATTTATTCAGCGTCAGGTGGAAGAACTGCAAGAGCGCTATAAATTTTACCTAAAAGAGCTGCAAAGTGTGCGAGATGAAGCCTCATGGTTTCCTTTCCCCAAAATGTTGCGTGACTTTAGCGACGAATTTAATGAAGCCGCCGCTGTGCTCAACTGGGCTTTTGGCAGCAACTTTCAGCAAGCAGAGAATTTTCAAAAAGCGCAAGCCAATGTGAAGGAAGTGGAAGACCTTTTACGCGCCCTTAAAAAACGCTTGAAGACTTTACGGGCATTGCGTGATGGAACGCTCTTTGGCATGACCTTTTTAAAAACATTCATGTGGGTGGAGGCTGTAGGGTTGATTCTTTGCTTTGTGGGCGTGCCTTCCATTATGATGTTTGGGCATACCGTGGGCCTTGGTTGGCTTAAAGGTATTTTGGCCAATCAACAATGGGAAATTCAAAAGGTGCTTGTGGGCATTGTAACGCTTATTTCCTTTGGTTTGGCCATGCTGCGCTCTACCATTACCTTTGAGAGGCAGCGCGATAAATTTTTGCGCCAAGCCAAGGAGCAAAGAGAGCGTTTGCAAGATGAGCGCCTTGAGCGCATACGTAAGAAAAAGCAAGCTGAAGCAGAGCGGGCTGCGGCGGAGCGTAAAGCGGCAGAAAAAGAAGCTTTGCGGCGCCGTTATGAAGGGCGCTAGCGTACGATAAGAGCCCTTGTGCTTGATTAGGCGCATATAAAACATATAAAAGCCTCCCCTTTGCTTTGCAGCTGTGGGGAGGCTTTTACATATAAACTGTACTAGCTATTTGTTTTCAATTATTTTTTGGGGATTTTGTCCCAAAGGCTTTCGTACAGCACGTGCGCTGCTTGTGTGTGGGGGCTGTCGTGCTAAGCGTGGTATTAAATTCTTGAAAATGTGGGCTGTTCTTTGTACAATCTACGCATATTACATAGTAGAGCTTTAAGGAAGTGCAGGGAAAGTACTATTTTCCGTGATTACAACCATAAAGCGTAAAACAACACTCTTTAATGAGGACAAGTATGAAACAAACTCGTATTTCCATGGCCCTTGCCGCCAGTGAACCTGTGGATAACATATGTATTAAGGGTTGGGTGCGTACGCGCCGCGATGCCAAGGGCTTTAGCTTCTTGGAGCTCAATGACGGCTCATGCCTTGCCAACATTCAATGCATTGTGGATGAAGGTACGCCAGCCTTTGCCGCCATGGAAGGGGTAAATACCGGTGCCGCTGTGGCTGTGTATGGTGCTTTGGTGCCTTCACTTGGCAAAGGGCAAAGCTTTGAGGTGCGAGCCCAAGAGCTTACCGTGTACGGCTTAGCTGATCAAGAAACCTTCCCTTTGCAAAAAAAGCGTCATTCTGATGAGTTTTTACGAACCATCGCCCACTTGCGCTCGCGTACCAATAAATTTGGAGCCGCTTTTCGCATTCGCTCCGAAGCGGCTTTGGCTGTGCACGATTATTTTCGTAAAGAAGGTTTTTATAATGTGCATACGCCCATTCTTACCGGTTCTGATTGCGAAGGCGCCGGAGAAATGTTTCGCGTAACCAATCTTCCTCTTGGCGAAAAAAATGTGGAGAAGGATTTTTTTGGTAAAGAAAGTAACCTTACCGTGTCTGGCCAGTTGGAAGCGGAAGCTTTAGCTCTTGGTCTTGGTCGCGTGTATACTTTTGGGCCCACCTTCCGTGCGGAAAACTCTAATACACCGCGCCACGCAGCTGAGTTTTGGATGATTGAGCCAGAAATGGCCTTTGCTGATTTGCACGATGATATGGACCTTGGCGAAGGGCTCACCTGTCACGTCATTGAGCATGTGCTTAGCAAATGCTCGGAGGATGTGGCGCTCTTTAATAAATTTGTGGATACAGAATTGGTACAGCGTTTACAAAGTATGTTGAGCAAGCCTTTTGCTCGTGTGCCCTACCGTGAAGCTGTGGAAATTTTGCAAAAAAGTGGAAAAAACTTTGAGTTTCCTGTGTCCTTCGGTACGGACTTACAAACAGAGCACGAGCGTTATCTAGCTGAAGAACACTATAAGCACCCTGTAGCCGTGTATGATTACCCTAAAGATATTAAGGCTTTTTATATGCGCCTTAATGATGATGGCCAAACCGTGGCGGCCATGGACCTTTTAGTGCCACGCATAGGCGAGCTTATTGGCGGCTCGCAACGCGAAGAGCGTCTTGATGTACTTGAAAAGCGCATTATAGAGATGGGCCAAAGTTTGGAAGATTTTTGGTGGTACTTGGATTTACGCAGATTTGGATCTGTACCGCATGCCGGCTTTGGGCTAGGTTTTGAGCGCCTACTTATGCTGCTTACAGGTATTAGCAATATTCGTGATGTTATTCCCTTCCCAAGAACGCCGGGAAATATTGAGTTTTAAGTTGAAAAGCCGAAGCGT
>CAYJNG010000125.1:0-6445 GCA_964371505.1 uncultured Desulfovibrionaceae bacterium | reverse complement strand
AGAGCAAGGAGGACATCTCCTTGCTCTTGAGAGTGTTAACAAAGTTAGCACGAGCAAAAATCAAAGGTGGCGTAATTTTATTATGCTGTTAACCGATGATTTTTTTGTGCTTTCCCGCTTGGCGGTATTGTTAACAGTGGAAAGTGGGTTTTTTCATGGAACTAAGAGTAAGGAGGTACACCCCCTTACTCTTTTTTTATACAGTTTGAGGCAAGAGAAAAATTCTTGCCAAGTTTTTTATGTTATTATATCAATGTAATTATTTTGTTTTCTGGCCTTGCGTTGCCATGCGGTCCATCTAAGAGGTGGAAGCCAGAAAACAAAATAATTTTTGCCGCTTAGAAAGTATACATCATGAGTAATGCTGCTTTCCATGCGTCTTGTTTGTCTATGTTACCGCCAGTTTTGTCATTCCAATTTTCTGTATTTACACCGTTAAAAATGTAACCTAATTCAACAACAGCCTGTAGATTTTCATAAATTTGATAGGTTGTGTCAAAGTTGATTTCTACAAGATAGTCAGAATCGGTAAGATACAGGAAGCCATTTTGGTCACGCCAACCGTCGGCAGAGCCAATATGTTTAATCATGGACTCACTATTTGTACCGCCCCAATAGGTGACGCGTAAGGTGTGGCTTAAGTTATCCATGAAAGACATATCACGTATTTGAGCCCCAATACCCCAGGTACCGCTGTAGGATAGCATGATGTCATAACCGCCATCAATGGAATATCCATTGGCGCCGTCTTGCATAAAGCTTGTGAAGTTAGAGGAAGGAGAAAGCACAGGCATGCGTTCAGAGCCGTTTTTGGCATCGCCATCATCACCGGAGCCGTACCAAGCAAAAATACCAGGAGTACCCCAATCCATGCTGTATTCGGCAAGAGCTTTAATAACAAAGCCTTCACGGGAGGAGTCATAATTTGAGCCTGCAACGGTATAGTCTTCAAGTCCGTAGGCAGCGCCGTAGTTCAAATCAAGCTCAAAGTTCCAATTTTCCATGGTATAGGTCATGGGAAGCCCCACAAACCACATGGAAGCATAAGCATTTTCATCACGTGTAGTGCTGCTATAGCCTATGGGAAGAAGATCAGGGCCAAACTCTTCATACGAGGTGACGTTGCGTCCCATGACGCCATAAGCTACCCAAGGGTTAATGCTAAAAGCATCAAAAGACATGGGTAAGCTTAGTAGGAAGAGATCCATATTGTCTAGGTAATTGCTGCTATCACCCATGGTGTTTTCGTTTGTATAGTTATCATTGTAGGGGCGTAACCATGCAGCAGTAAGGCTTACATTGTCATTAAATGCATAATTTCCTACAATGGCTGCCACTTGATCATCTAAGATGGCAGCGCCGCCCGCCACGTTGGGGAATGCAAGCGCTTGTAAGCCCATGCGGAATTGTAATTCTGTGTTGGGTACGAACCAATCAATATACGCTTGACGTACGGTGACAATTTTACCATCGGTACCAAGAGCGCCTCCTTCAGCTCCTTGACCCCAAATGGTTTCGCCCATTTCAAATTGCACGGTTCCGGAAAGGCTTTCAGAAGCAATGGCTTCAATTTGCAAGCGCAAGCGCTGCTCGGCCTTAAAGGTGTCGGAGCCATCTTGACCATCGGTGAGGCGTGAATTTACACCGCCATAACCAAAGAGCCATTCTCCTGACGCTTTAAAGTCAATGGCTTTTGCCTCAAAGGCGCTCATGCCCACAAGACCTGCCAAAAGTAACAGTGTCATAAGTTTTTTTTTCATGTTACCTTCCTTAAGTTAGAGTGTTTATTATAAAGCCCCTTTATACATATATATAAAGGGGCTTGTTTTTTTAAAAGGGGAAGTAATTACATTAAAGCTCTAATTATGTGGTAGGCTGCTGTGGCTACGCAGTACGCAAAAATGGTATTGCCAATCACAGAGAATGCTGCCCACTTCCAAGAACCAGCTTCGCGCATAAGTACAGCTACAGCCACAAAGCAAGGGGCATAGAGCAGTACAAAGAGCATGAAGGCCACAGCAAGGGGCATGTTCCAGTTAGGATCAGCTTGAAGTTTTTCCCCAAGGCTTGTGGCATCTTCTGGATCCACTTCGCCCAAGGAGTACGCCGTGCCCAAGGTAGAAACCACCACTTCCTTAGCGGCAATACCGGCAAGAAGAGCGATATTCATGCGCCAATCAAAGTTCACAGGTGCCATGACAGGCTCAAGAGCCACACCAATACGCCCAGCAACGGAATTTACAAGAGCCTTTTCGGCTTGTTCTGCGTCAACGGTGAGCAATGCTGCTTCGCGCTCTTCGCCTTCAGGCATGGTTTGTTCAATGGTGACACGCTTATCATCAAAAGGCTTGATTTGGTCTGCACTCAGCTCAGGGAAGGTCATGGCGGCCCATAAAACAATGGACACAGCTAAGATAACGGTACCGGCTTTTTTAATGTACATCCATGTGCGTTCCCAAGCATGAATAAGCACACCACGTAAAGTAGGCATGCGATAGGGTGGGATTTCTAATACAAAGGGTGTAGCATCACTTTTAAGTACAGTTTTGCGTAAAACTAAAGAGACAAGCAAGGCTGCTGCCCAGCCTGTAAGTGTGAGGGAGAAGAGCACATACGTTTGTTGTGATTCAGGGAAGAAAGCTGCCACAAGTAAAAGGAATACAGGTACCTTTGCGCCACAAGACATAAAGGGTGCTGTGAGAATAGTGGCAAGGCGTTCTTGCGGGTTGCGTAAAGTACGCGCAGCCATAATGCCGGGGATGGCGCAACCGCCGGATATGCCGCCGGAAACAATAAAGGGCATAACGGAGCAGCCTTGCAAGCCAAACATGCGGAAAATGCGGTCTAGCAAGTGAGCCACACGCGCCATATAGCCGGAATCCTCTAAAATAGCGATGATAATAAAGAGGAAGAAAATAAGTGGGGTAAAGCCTAAAACACCGCCCACACCGTCAATGATACCGGAAACAATGAGAGATTGTAACAAACCTTCGGGGATAAGATTGGTGGCTGTTTCGTTAAGCCAACCAAAGCCTTCCTCGACCCATCCTTGAGGATAGGCACCAAGGTTCAGTGTAAACCAATAGGTAAACCATAGTACGGCCAGCATAAAAATTGGCCCAAAGAGGCGGTTGAGTAATAAGGCGTCAATGGCTGCTGTCATGGGGCTGCGGGAGTGATAGTCAGCGGTACGAGTGACAACTTCTGCTAAAAGTCCATGAATAAACCCGTATCTGTAGTCAGCGATGGTGCCTTCAGGGGTGGTATCAAGGGTGGTGCGTATGTGGTCAGCAAGTTTTGCCACATCATTTTGCAATTGCGCGCAAAAAACTGCATTGCTATTATGGCCTTCTTCTGCAATGGCACTGTCACCTTCAATGAATTTGAGAGCTACCCAACGTGCGGGGTACTTTTTAAGGAAATTTTCCGCCTCAATGCGCTTGGTCATTTCAAGTAGGAGAGGATCAATATCCGGACCATAAGAGAGTTCCATTTGCGAAGCTTCTTTCACAGTAATGGCATGGCGTAAAAGCTCAGGAACGCCTTTGCCGGAACGGCCCACGCAAGGTACCACAGGTAAGCCAAGTCCCTCAGAAAGACGCTTCACATCAATGCGTAAACCGTTTGCTTCGGCTTCATCCATCATGTTAAGGGCAATCACAGTAGGCATTTGCAGCTCCATAAGCTGCACAGCAAGGTAAAGGTTACGCTCTAAAGCGTTAGCATTTACCACGTCAATGGCTACTTGGGGGCGCTCATCATTGAGCATGTGGCGTACAACAACCTCTTCTTCACTAAATGCGGAAAGGGAGTAGGTGCCTGGTAAGTCAACAAGAGATACATCTTGTGAACCCACCTTAAGGCTGAGCATATGTTTTTCCACAGTGATGCCGGGGTAGTTACCCACTTGGCGGTGAGCCCCGGTAATGGAGTTAAAAAGTGTGGTTTTCCCGCTGTTGGGGTTACCAAGGAGCGCAATATTAATAGAGTTCATTTTTTCTCCTTATACTTTTTCTACGAAAATTTGTGCTGCTTCTTCGCATCGCAAGGAAATTTCATAGCCATCTAAGGACACCACAATGGGGCAGCCTAAGGGGGCTTTGTTCGTGACGGTAAGCTTCATACCTGTGGATAGGCCCATGTCACGCAAACGGCGTCCCAAAATGCTTTCAGCTTTAATGCTACAAATGGTGGCACTTTGTCCTATTGCTAAACTGGTGATGCTGGCACAGGATTTTGCAGTGCAGTCGCATGCGTTGTTTTGAGAAGTGCTCATGTACGCTCCTTAAGGAAAAATTTTTGCTAAACATCGACACTGAGATTTTAAATTTTTAACACCTCGTGTGGAACGATGTATCTATGCTTCTACGGTGATAGTTAAATTGAAAATCATTGTCAAGTGAAAAACATAGATTATGGCAATATTTTAACAAAAAATAATAAAAAAAAGCCCTATTTCCAATGGAGACCATTAGAAATAGGGCTTTTTAATTTCTATTAAAAGAAATTAGGCAGATATTTTGTTTACTGCAGCGGCAAGACGAGAAATCTTACGAGCAGATGTCTTCCAGTGCATGGCGCCCTTGGTGGAAGCCTTATCAAGCATGGAAGTGGCAAGTACGAGAGCTTCAGAAGCAGCTACTTTATCGTTGGCAAGAACGGCAGTGCGTACTTTTTTGATAACATTTTTCACACGGGTACGAGTAGCGCGGTTGCGCTCGGCACGAACAAGACTTTGCTTGTGACGCTTAATGGCAGACTTATGGTTAGCCACGTTTTCCTCCAGAGAAGTTATTTACAATATGTATTGCCACAACACCAAGTTGAGGCTTTCCTATAGGGTTCTACACAATGAACACGGACGTATAGCTTCTTTGCTGTACTTTGTCAATCTATTGTGTAGGCGTTTCGAAAAAAAATGTAATTTCGTGGAGCAACCTACTATGAGGAGCTCGTGCCCGCAAGAGAAAAAAGCACGAGAAAAAGGAAGGGGGAAGGGGAGTCGGTAAAAAATGCTATACTTTGTGTGCAAAATATGTTCTTCTTGGCGTTTGTAAAAGGTGTAAAATGTTTTTCGTGCACCTGTTTTTTACCTGTCTTTAGAGTACTGTAGAAAAATCTACACGTTTTGACTGGTAAGAAAATTCTTTTTAAGGGATAGTTATGTCTAAAAAGCAAGAGCAAATACAAGAAATAGAAGATCATCGCACACATTTTGAAGGTTTGGGTAATCAGTGGGCTGTTCTTGTGGGAAACCCTAAGGAACTTATGCCACAAATTGTAGGGACTATTGTTCACTCTGGTGGCACGCGTCCTTGTTGGCAACGGAAAGATGCAAAGCAAGAAACTCTTCTTATGGCTTGGCCGGAGGATCAACCAGTGCGCGCAGCTACGGTTATGCAGGGTGAAAGTGAAGCTGAGCTGAAACCTGTTACTGCCATGCCATTGCTTGAAGGGTATCCAAATACTTTAGAAGTGGACTCCTACGTGCCTTGGCAATCCGGTGTTGAGGCCAATGTGAGCGCTTGCATTTTAGAGGGTAAAAAACCTTTATGGTTCTATAATCCTTTATATTTTAGAGATAAAGAAGATTTAACGCCAGGCGTTGCCCATACTTTCCTTATTGCTGGGCTTGCCTTTGGTGTGCGTAAAGCTCTTATAGATGAAATGACCATAACTCAGGGCCCCTTGTATGAAGCGCATGCTGCCAAGTGGCTTTTAGATAATGCTGATAAGAGCCGCCTTGATGTGCCTGCTCTTAAGATTAACCTTGCTGGTAAGCAAGTGGTTATGCCTGGGCGTCATTACTGCGAATATGAGGTGCGTAGCACTATTTTAGAAGTGCAACAATGCATGCTGGATAAGCTTGAAGTGGCCATGCTGCGTTTGGACTTCCCTATGCCTGATAGAGAGCCTTTACATATTATGCTATATGTGCCCAAAACTGTGCTTAAGGACTATGAGCCTAAAGTGGGTGACGATATTGATGCCTATGTGTGGCTTCAAGGCCGTATTATGGATTTTGAGCCTGATACACAACAATAATTTGAGAATTTAATAAAAAAAAGAGCTTTTGTAAGGGGTTTCCTTAGCAAAAGCTCTTTTTTTATGTGATTTTATTTAGTTAATGCTTAAAAACGTGGTTCCACACGTTTTTAAGAAAGCACGCTCACTCCAAATACCCCTTTCGGGGACGTCGTAAGCAAGTGACGGCTTATTTTACGTGGCGGCAAGCCATGCCAGAGGCATGTCTTGTGAAGTCGACAGCTGAAAAAAGTATTTTACATGCCTAAACTTTACCAGAAAACGTATTTCATACGTTCATTTCTGGTAAAGTTTATCTCGGCACACAAGTTAAGGGTGCTATATTTATAAATATTTAAGTGTTTCTTCAGATGAGATAGACCCGCCCCTAAGGCGCCACTTGGCGCACCGGCATCTATGT
>CAYJNG010000124.1:0-6476 GCA_964371505.1 uncultured Desulfovibrionaceae bacterium | reverse complement strand
GGCAACAAGTGCTCCCTTCCCATGTGAAAGAAGTAATTTATCAGAAAATACCGTTTGGTGCTGGACATATTTTTGTATACAAGATAATACTGAAAAATGAACCATTCATTTCACATCGTGGAACGAATGCAAAATGTTTTCCATAAAGCATGCGAAAACACGCAGCCTTTAGCCTGCAGGAGCCTCCGCTTACCCGCACAGCAACATGCTGGCGTAGGTTAAGCCCTCTCTTGCACCAATAAAGGCATGCCGGCGTAAAACATAAAGTTTTAACGCCATAAAGGTCAGAGTCTTTCATTCACGCTTTAACAAGAAAGGTACAGTCATGAGTAACTCTTCCGCATCTGTAGGCAATCCACAAAACTCTATGCTGAGCAAAAATATATTTAAGTTTTTGCTCCTTAGCTTCATTGGAGTTTTAGTTTTCTTTATCCCTGTGCATGAAGGTAAAATCCCCCTCGTGCTTATTATAGGCTATGTAAGAGGCCTTATAGGTACAGGTATAGAAGCTTTTTCCGGTACGCTCATACTGGCCCTCACTGCGCTCTTGCTTTTAAGCTTTGTAACTAAAAACAAATTTATACAAGGCTATTTTGAAGGCGTGGGCATGGTACGCCGCACCCTTTTCTCCGTAAGCTCCCTCATTGCTCTGCTCGTACTAAGCAGTGTGGATTTGGCTTTTATTCAGCATCCTAAAGTTGGTGGATTGGTTTTAAAAATGGCTGGCATAGTCTTTTTAACTATCTTCATTGCCGGAAGTCTTGTTTCTTTTATTATTCGCTCCGGCATTGTGGAATTTTTATCCGCCCTTACAGAGCCCATCATGCGCCCTGTATTTAAGCTTCCCGGTCGCGCCGCGGTGGATATGCTCTCCTCTTTTGTGGCTTCTGCGGCAGTAGGTGTTTACTTTACCAGCCTTTATTATGAGAAAAAAGCCTATACACAAAGACAAGCCTGCGCTGTGGTGACCAATTTCAGCGTTATCAGTCTTGGTTACATTGGTGTTTTGGCAAGCCTTGCAGGCCTTACTCATATGTATGACACCTTCATCATCGCTTCCTTTATTATTGTATTCATCATGGGCGCCATTATGGTGCGTATTCCCCCCATTTCTCTTATCAGCAATCGCTGTATTGACGGTAGCGAAGCAGAATACCTGCCAGAAAAAATGACCATCAAAGAACGCTTCAACCACGCCGTTACCGAAGGCGTAAATCGTGGTAAAGATTTTAGCGTAAAAGATTTTTTTGACAATGTGCTTACCAGTTTTAAATTTGCCCACCAAACCATTTGCGTGCTTGTGGCCATAGCCACCACTATTTTAACCCTTGTATACTATACAAGCATCTTTAAATACTTAGGCGTTCCCTTCACTCCCATTTTACAATTTTTAGGCATTCCCAATGCAGAAATTATCGCCCCCTCTGTGCTCATTGGCATTGTGGAAGTAACCTTGCCCACCTTACTTCTTGTAGGTTCAGGTGTGGCACAAGAAGCATCTTTCTTCATAGTGCTTTTATCCATTTGCCAAATTATTTTCTTCACCGAGTGCGGCACAGCTATTCTTGGTAGTAAAATACCCCTTTCACCCTTTAAATTATTACTCATATTCCTTGTGCGCACGGCCCTTGCCATACCTCTTGTGGCGGCAGTAACACATATTGTATTTTAACGTACAAGCCTTTACGCTTATCATGCCAGCTTTCCTAAGTATACTCACACTATACTTAGGAAAGCTTATATTACAGACATCTTATAAAGCGCCGCCAACGGGCCCTTTAAAGATATAAACCGTAAGGAGGAAGTGTGCGCCATATCGGTCACTCCTACCCCATTCACGATGCGCCCTCCAAAGCCGCCGGAACCGCTTGCTATGCCGGTGACATGGAGCTCCCACGCATGCTGCACATGGCTTTGCTCTTTAGCCCCATTGCTCATGGTAAAGTAGTACGTCTAGACTGCTCCAAAGCCCTTGCTCTAGAAGGCGTGGTAGAAATTTTACACTGCTTTAATGCAGAACATAACACCTATAATCGCTACCAAACCCAGTTGGGCCAAGCCCTTGTGCAAAATGAGCGCGTCTTTAACGAACACGTACGCTTTGTGGGCGATCGCGTGGCTGGCGTCATTGCCGAAAGTGTAGACATTGCCCGCCGCGCTGTGGAGCTTATAGAGGTGGAATACGAGCGCTACCCTCATGCACTCAACATACAAGAAAGCCTTTCCGGCGTTATTAATGATGTACACGAACAAGGGGCTGTATACCCTGCCTTGCCCTTCACTGCAGGCACACAAAATACCGACACATCTCTTATTCGTGTGGAAAGCCACAGCAAGCTTGGGCGCATTAACCATATATGTATGGAACCCCACGCCTGTGTGGCGCATTATGACCCCTTAAGCAAAAACCTTACGGTATACTCTCCAAGCCAAGCAGTGTTTGGCATTCGCACCCTCTTAGCACAAATGTTTGCTATGGATTTTGCCTCGATTCGCGTCATAAAAACCACCATGGGTGGTTCCTTTGGTGGCAAACAAGAGTGGATTTTAGAACCAGCCACAGCCCTTGCCACACGCGCTGTGGGGCGCCCTGTGAAATTGGTTTACACGCGAGAACAATGTATTATTTCCACCATTTGCCGATCTCCCATTGACGCCACCATGCGCATTGATTACGAACCCCACGGACGCATAGCCAATATTTTTTGCGATACCTCGCTGGATGCTGGCGCTTATGTGGGCAACTCCATAAACTATGCCAACACCTTAGGATCTAAATTTACCAAAGTTTACCAATGCGACCACATTGACTATACAGGGCGTGCCGTCATTACCAATACCAGCGTCAGCGGCGCCTTTCGTGGCTGGACAAGCCCTGAAGCTACCCTCATTATAGAGCATAACCTTGACCTTGCTGCTAAACGCCTTGGCATGGACCGTGTAGACATACGCCTTTGTAATGCGCATAACCCTTACGATACAGACATTAAGGGTGTAAACGTGGGAAACCTTAGAGCTAAGGACGCGCTTTTACGTGGTAAAGAACTTTTTGATTGGGATGCCAAACAAAAAGAAGTACAAGCATTTAATGCAAAAAACACGCGCTATAAACGCGGCCTTGGCGTGGCCCTTGGCGGGCATGTATCGGGCTTTTACCCTGTAAAAACAGACTTTGGACGTGTGGATATTACCCTTACGGAAAGCGGTTCGGTGCGCTGTAACGTGACCTTACATGACCACGGGTGTGGCACGGTGACAGCCTTTAGCATGATTGTGGCTGAGGCCATGGGGCTTGAGCTTAGCGATGTACACATGGGCGAAGGAGACACCAACGTTACCCCCTTTGATATTGGTTGTTTTTCTAGCCGCACCATTTATGTGCTAGGTAAAACGGCCTATAAAGCCGCCATGGGCTTACGCCAGCGCATGAAAGAGCATTTTTGCACTTTAACTGACGTACCTGTGGAAAATGTGGAAATGGAAGGCAAAGTTATTTTCTCCAAAAGACAGCCCAACATACGCTTTACCTTCACGGAATTTGTGGAAAAATGCCAACAAGTGCTTAAATGTAACCCCTTCTACAGTCACGAACACATCCCCAGCACCAATGACCTCGTGGCGGGAGCACACTTTGCCCTCATGGAAGTAGATACCTATACTTGCTTTGCCAAGGCACTCGACTATGTGGCCGTGCACGATGTGGGCCAAGCCATCAATAGAGAAATGTGCGTGGCGCAAATTCAAGGAGCTGTGACCATGGCCATGGGCGCCGTATTGTATGAGCATATGGGCATCAATGCTCAAGGCGTGCCCAAGGGGAGCCTTAAGGATTATCATGTGGTCAACGCCTACGAAGCACCTAAGGTACAGGTGGAGCTCATAGAAGCCGGAGACACCCACGGCCCGTACAATGCTAAATCCATTGGAGAGGCTGCCATAGTGCCTGCCGCTTCGGCCTTTTTGGGAGCCATTAATCATGCTTTGGACACAGAGCTTGGCACTATCCCGCTTATCCCCGACAACCTCGCGCAGCATCTCATTACTTTAGGGAGAGTCTAATGCAACTTCAATTTACCTTAAATAACAAAGCCGTAAGCATGGACGTTCCCGACGCCAAACGCCTTATTGATATTCTGCGCGAAGATTTTCACCTCACCGGCACCAAGGAAGGCTGCGGTGAGGGCGAATGCGGTGCCTGTACTGTTCTTATGAATGGCGAAGCCGTGCACTCTTGCCTTGTGCTGGCCTGCCAAATGGAAGGAGCCCACGTGCTTACCATTGAAGGGCTTTCACCTGAAGCGCACAAGGGCACACTTTCCACCATACAGCAAAACTTTGTGGATGAAATAGCCATACAATGCGGTTTTTGCACTTCTGGTATGATTATGACCTCAGAAGCTCTTTTGCGCGAAAACCCAAACCCCAGCGAAGAAGAAATACGCACGGCTCTTTCCGGCAATATTTGTCGCTGTTCTGGCTACACGCAAATTTTGGCAGCTGTGGATAAAACAGCCAAGGACTACCAAGCTTTAAACGGAGGGAGAAAATAATATGCTATCTTTTCGCCCTAATAATCTTCAAGAAGCGCAAAGCGTGCTTGCCGGCATGACGCAGCAGAGTAAAATTCTTGCCGGCGGTACAGATCTTATCATTAACCTTAATAAAAGCTTGAAGCCGGACCAATTGTGTTATTTTGGCGCCGTTCCGGAATTTCAAGGCCTTGTGGAAAGTGATAGCCATATCACCATAGGCGCTTACACCACCATGCGCCGCATGGAAAAGCACCCTCTTGTGCAAAAATACCTACCTGCCATAGCCGATGCCGCCAAGGATGTGGGCTCGTGGCAAATAGCCAATAAAGCCACCATTGGCGGTAATATTGCCAACGCATCCCCCGCGGCGGACTTACTGCCCGTACTTTGTATGTATCGCGCAACGGCGCGTGTTTTGGGGCCACAAGGTATGAGAGAGCTTGCTGTGGAAGATATTATGTTTTCTTCAGGCAAAACCACTTTAGCACACAATGAACTTATTACGGAGTTTCACATTCCTAAGCCCACTTTTGTGTCTTCCTTCTATAAAATGGGTTCGCGTAAAAAGGTGACCATTTCGCGCTTTGGCGTGGCTTTAGGTTGTGTAATGCAAGGCAAAATAGTGCAAAAAGCGTATATCTATGTGGGCGCCATTGCCCCTAAGGCCGTGCAGCTTGTGCAAGCTGAAGAATTTCTTCAAGGTAAAGAGCTTAGCCAAGAAAATATTTTGCAGGCAGGCGTCTATCTTTCAGAGCATATTAAGAATACCACAGGCCGTATTTATAAGGGCTTTGCCGCCAAGGGTGTCATGTGTGATGCTTTTGAGGTACTTTTAGCAAGGCTGTAGGAGAAAAGGCAGAACATGTTCATGCGCCGAAATGTTCCCATGAAAGAACATTTCGGCGCAATAAAAAAACAATTATGGGAACATGCCACGCAATTGCTTAGCTTTTACAACACGCTGTAAAGCAAGCATATAGCCAGCCATACGCAAAGGTACTTGTTTTGTTTGTGAAATTTCCCAGATTTCGTCAAAGGCTCTGCTCATGATTTTTGCCAAGTGGGTATTGATATAGTCTTCTTCCCACATGAAAGCTTCTAAGTTCTGCACCCATTCAAAATAGGAAACCACCACACCGCCGGCATTGGCAAGCACATCGGGCAATACCGCAACGCCTTTCTCATGCAGTATTTTATCGGCTTCAACAGAAGTGGGGCCGTTGGCACCCTCGATAATAATACTTGCCTTAATATCATGCACATTTGTCTCATTAATCTGATTTTCCAATGCTGCGGGGCAGAATACGTCCACAGGTAAAGCCCAAAACTCTTTTGTGGTGATGTTTTGAAGGCCTGGTTCGCTATAACCTTTAAGTGATTTACCGTACTCTTGGGAATAGGCTGCGGCTTTTACCACATCAATACCTTCAGGATTATAAATAGTTGCACCAACATCACTCACGGCAACAATGCGGCATCCCTTTTCAACCAGCAAACGGCTGGCAATGGCGCCCACATTACCAAAACCTTGCACAGCAATGCGCAAGCCCTCAAAAGAGCGATTGGTTTTGCGCAGGTAATTTTCCAAGGTCAGCATAACGCCTCTGCCTGTGGCTTCCACACGCCCTAGCGAACCGCCAATTTCTATGGGTTTACCAGTCACAACGGCGGGCACAGCATAGCCATGGAAAACGCTGTAAGCGTCCATCATCCACGCCATCACTTGCGCATCGGTGTTCACGTCAGGTGCCGGAATGTCACGTTCTGGCCCAACGATGGGTAAAATTTGTGCCATATAGCGCTTTGAGAGACGAGTTAACTCCTGCCGCGAAAGCTTGGAAGGATCTACTTTCACGCCGCCCTTGGCGCCACCATAAGGTATGTTAACAATGGCGCACTTAAACGTCATCCACGCCGCCAAGGCTTTTACTTCGTCAAGATCTG
>CAYJNG010000123.1:0-6594 GCA_964371505.1 uncultured Desulfovibrionaceae bacterium | reverse complement strand
CAAGAAGAGCTTGAGGCCCAAAAAGAGCGCGAAGCCAAGAGTATTCAAGATGAAATCAATAGAAAAATGGCCTTTGTGGATCGTTTTCGCGCCAAAGCTACCAAGGCTCGCCAAGCTGGTTCTCGCCAAAAAATGGCTAAAAAGCTGGAAAAAGAGCTGGAGAACTATCAACCTGAGCAAAGGCGGCGTTCTTTAAACTTCAGCTGGCCTGAAGCTGCTCGCACAGAAAAAATGGTGCAAGGTGTGGTGGATGTGGAATTTGCCTTTGCTGAGGACGGTAAGCGCCTTTGGCCTGCGTTGTCTTTTAATATATACCGTGGGCAACGCATTGCGCTTGTGGGGCCCAATGGTTGCGGTAAGTCCACATTATTAAAAATTTTGGCAGGGCGTTTGGAAAAAACAGGCGGTGTGGTGCAAAATGCATCCCTCGTGCGTCTGGGGTATTTTAGCCAACATCAGCTAGATGTGCTTAATGCCACAGGAACGGTGCTTGGTGAAATACGGCGCCTCTCTGACCCTCGTACCACAGAAGAAGAGCTTATGAGCGTTTTGGGCCTTTTTTTGTTGGGGCAAAATTATTTTGAGCGCAAAGTTGAATCGCTTTCCGGCGGTGAAAAAAGCCGTCTTATGTTGGCGACGCTATTTTTAGGGCGTTGTAATTATTTAGTATTGGACGAACCCACCAACCATTTAGACTTGGAAAGTCGCGAGGCATTAATCACGGCATTAGATGCGTATGACGGCACTGTGCTCATGGTGGCACACGACCGTTGGCTGCTTTCTGAAGTGGCAGAAGAGGCATGGGCCTTGTCTGAAACAGGTATAGTGCGGTACGAAAATGGCTTTGCGGAATATGATGCTGTGCGTCGTGCGCAATTGGCAGAAAAAGACCCCAAAGCCAAGAGTGCTGCCCACGCGCAAGCAAGCAGCGCTGATAAGGTAAGCTTATCACGCGAAGAGTTGAAGCAAATAAAGCGCAAGCAAGCGGAAGAACGCAATGCGCTTTATAAACAGATGCAACCCTTGCAAAAAAAGTATACGGCTGCTGAGGCGGAGTTGGAAGCTCTTATGGTGGAGCAAGACAGCCTTGAGCAAAGCCTTGCAGACCCAGATATTTATGCTGATACAGCACAGGCGGGCCCCTTGCTTAAACGCTTTGGTGAGGTAAAAGCGCGTGTGGACGATCTTATGGAAGCCATGGCAGCCATGGAAGATGAATTGGCCGTATTTGAAGAGCGGCGTAGACTTTTGCAGGGTGAGGACGTGGCATAATGACTGTTGCTGCTGCCAGTTCTGCCACAGAGCAAGCTCAAGAGACAGTGAAAACACCGCATTTTCGTATAGAAGTGGTGGCCGGTATTTTGTGGCAAAAGGATGTATATCTTGCTGCGCAAAGACCCATGTCCGGCCCTTTAGGGGGCTTTTGGGAGTTTCCTGGGGGCAAGGTGGAAGCAGGGGAGAGTTTGGAGCAAGCTTTGCAGCGAGAGTTGCAAGAGGAGCTGGATGTACAGGTGCAGCAATGCCGCTTTTGGAAAAGTGTGGAGCACAACTATCCTCAGCGCTTGGTGCGCGTGCATTTTTTCCATGTATTGCAATTTACAGGGCAGCCGCGCGCCCTTGAAGGGCAAAATATTGCGTGGGTTACGCCTAGTCAGGGCGCGAAAATGAAGTTTTTAGAGGCGGATATACCCTTGGTGCATGAGCTTGCGCAAAAGAGTTTTTCTTGAATTTTATTTAAAATTTGCCTAACATATATTGTGTTTTAGGTGAATTGGTTTTGGGATTTGGAGCAAGATATGCAAAAACAGGTTTGGGATGATGCTTTAGCTGTGGGGGTGCCCACCATTGATGCGCAGCATAAAAGACTTTTTATAGCCTTAGAAAAATTTAAGGCAGATTTGGAAACGCAGATTCCACCTGATGTTGTTGTGGATAAGATTCTAGAGTTGCAAGAGTATTGTTTGGATCATTTTAGTGCGGAAAAAGCATTACTTGCTCCTTATGCCAAGGATATTCCTCTATACCATGAACACATGGCACAGCATGTGGGCTTTGCGCAAGTGACAGATATTTATGTTAAACGTGCGGAAGAGCAAGGCACAGCCATAGGGCAGGATTTATATAATTTTTTACATAATTGGCTGGAAGGGCACATAGTGCAGATGGATATTCCCTGCTTTGCCACGTTAGCGAAACTTAAAAAGTAGCGTTTTTAGGACGAGTTTTACTCTTAAAATTTTCCGGAGGGCCTATGCGTACATTCGTTTGGGAAGCAAAATACGCCTTAGGGGAGCCAGATTTAGACGCACAGCATAAGCGTTTGTTTGTGCTTTTGCGTGAGTTGCAGTTGGAAATTTATGGCCAAGTAACGCCTGAATTTGTGCTGGAAAAAGTAAATGAAATGCTCAATTATTTTCATGAGCATATCACGGCAGAAGAAGCTCTTATGGAACCATTTAGCGCTCTTTTGCCCATGTATTATGAGCATAAAGAACAGCACGCGAACTTTTTTACCGTGACCAATGCCTTTGCACGTCGCGTTAAGTTAGAAGGCGCAGATGTTAGCAAGGAGCTATGTGAATTTTTAGGCACTTGGCTTACATCACATATTTTCACCATGGACAAGCAAACCTTTGCAGCCATGCATGGGTTGGGTTTTCCTTGTCAAGTATCAAGCCCTGAGCTGTGCCTTGAGTATGAAAGTGAAGCCACCTCAAGGCACAACATAAGGCTTCATAAATAATTTTCTCTTATGCGTTTTGCCGCATGAGAAATATCACATTCTGGAGGACAAGAAATGTCTGATCAACTTCGTGTAGCCGTAGTGGGCGCCACAGGTGCCGTAGGGCGCGAAATGTTAAAAACTTTGCATGAACGCAACTTCCCCGCCACTGAGGTGGTTCCTTTTGCCTCAGCCCGCTCCGCTGGCACCATGGTGCAGTACGGCGATGCTGACATGGTGGTTCAAGAGCTTAAGGAAGATGTGTTTGAAGGCTTTGACATTGCTATTTTCTCTGCAGGTGGCGGCACTTCTGAGAAGTTTGCTCCCCACGCGGCTGCAGCCGGTTGTGTAGTTATTGATAACTCCTCCGCATGGCGCATGGATGAGCGCTGCCCCTTGGTAGTGCCAGAGGTAAATGCGCACGCCTTAGAAAAGCACAACGGTATTATTGCCAACCCTAACTGCTCCACCATTCAAATGATGGTAGCTTTAAAGCCCATACATGACGTGGCAAAAATTACACGCGTTATTGTATCTACCTACCAAGCTGTTTCTGGTACAGGGCAAAAGGCCATTGCTGAACTAGAGCAGCAAGTACGCCAAATGTTTAATATGCAAGAGCCTGATGTGGAAGTTTATCCACACCGCATTGCGTTTAACTGCTTACCGCAAATTGATGTTTTCCTAGAAAATGATTACACCAAAGAAGAAATGAAAATGGTGCATGAAACAGTGAAAATTATGGAAGATCCAGGCGTAAAGGTAACCGCCACTTGCGTGCGCGTACCTGTTTTTTACGGTCACTCTGAGTCTGTAAATATTGAAACAGAAAAGAAGGTAACGGCTGGTGAAGCTCGCGCCATTTTAGCTCAAGCTCCTGGCATACAAGTGTACGATAACCCACGCGAAAAAATGTACCCCATGCCCATTGACGCCGCCGGCGAAGATGATACTTACGTGGGCCGTATCCGCGAAGATGAAACCATTGCCAATGGCCTTAATATGTGGATTGTTTCTGATAATATTCGTAAAGGTGCTGCGCTTAATGCTGTGCAAATTGCTGAAGTATTATTAGAAAAGCAATGGCTTGGCGTGAAAGATCGTACGGTATTTATTCAAAAATAATGAGTAATTCAGTAGAAATTCTGGGCTTTGAAAGCTACCTTGAGCGCATGCTTAAGGTAGCGCGTCCTGGTGCAGAAAAAGTACTTGCTTTTTATGAGCATAGAGTGGGGAGCATCTGTAAAGATGCTCGCCTTTTGCTTGCGCCCTTAGACGATCACCTATGCCATAGAGGCGATGGGGTTTTTGAAAGTATTTCTTATCGAGATGGACGCCTTTTTCACTTAGACGCGCATATGGAACGTATGCAAAATTCCGCATTGGGGCTTAAAATGCAGCCTCCTTGCACATGGGATGTGGTGCGCCAACGCATACTTGAAGTGGCAGCCGCAGGGGTTAAACCTCATGGCGCCATACGTGTGCTTTTAGGCCGTGGCCCTGGTGGCTTTGGCATATCACCTGCTGAGTGTCCTGAAACTTCTTTATATATCATTGCCATAGAGAGCAAAAGTCCTAGCGATGCATGGTATGAAAAAGGCTTAACGGCATGCCGTTCCGCCATACCTGCCAAGCAAAGTTATTTGGCAAAAATTAAAAATGCAAACTATTTGCCCAATGTGCTCATGGCTGAAGAGGCGCTCTCTCGCTCGGTGGATGTAGCTTTTTCTTTTTCAGCCGATGGCTACTTAGCCGAAGCCACCGTGGCCAATGTGGCTCTTGTCAACGCACAAGGTGTTTTGGTTTGTCCGCATTTAACGCATGCTCTTTCCGGCACAACGCTTATGGCTGCACTGGATGTGGCTAAAGGCATCTTGCCGGTGACCTTTGAAAACATATCTGAAAGCGATATTTGGCAAGCTAAAGAGGTATTACTCTTTGGCTCAACGCCGCTTTGTGTGGGCGTAACGCAATATGAAGGTAAGACCATAGGCACAGGCCAGACCGGCCCCATTTCACGTGTGTTACTACAAGCTCTTAAGCAAAAACTTTGGGAAGAAGGTACGGCATTTTGTCAATAAAGCAGCCGGTAGCAAAGAGCACATCCAAGGGTAAGCCTGCAGCTGCGCAAGCGCTGGTTGTTGAGGATGAGGGGCAAAGTGTGCCCCAGAAGCCGTTAGCAAACAGCCCTGCTTCATTGCCTGTATTGCTCATGGACGATGCTTTATGCATGGGGCCAGTGCAGGAGCAATTGCTTGCGGTGGCGCAAATGTTGCGAGAAAAAGGCTTAGATCCTCATATAGTGTGCCCGCAGCACAGTGCGCTTATGGTTAAGGCGCAAGATAGGGGATTGCCAACGCGTGCCTATGCGCAGGGGTATGGGGGGGCGCTGGGGCTTATTTGGCGTTTTTCTCGTAAGCGTCCTTTGCTCATACATGTTTTTTCTGCCACTTGCTTGCCCTTGGCCACAAGGCTTTTTTCTTGGCGCCAGCAGGGGAAGACAGGCCTTTTACACACATATTCTATTTTAGCGCAAGCATCTTCTTACGCGGCCCATACCAAGGCTTTGGAGCAGATGCACACGGTGATTTTACCCTCACATTTCGCGGTGCAGTCTTTACCGCAAAATCAAGCGGACTCTTTGCATTACGCTGTGGTGCATCCTGCCCATACTCCTTCTGCGCTTGAGTGCGTAAATTTTCCTGCACATGAAGGTGCACAGGGTGAGTTGGAGCGAGACTCCGACCCCCGTTGTAATTTTGTATTTGCGCTGTCGCTGCGTGAGGAAGGGGACTTAGACCATATTTTTGCATGTATGCAGGAATTATTGGAAGAGGAAAAGAAAACCCCACCGCAAAAAGCCAGCTTTGAGGTACGCATTTTGTGCCTTACACAACCTACATGCGCCCTTGAGACGTATATTACCAAGGCGCGCGGCCTTGGGCTTGAGCACCGTTTATGCATATTAGGAGAGCAAGATGCCTTGCAGGTATTGGCAAGCTCCTCGGTGCTTGTGCTGCCAGAATCCCTATCAGCGCAGGAGCATGAGGTTTGCGTAGACGTACTTATGGCAGCCTATGCCTTGGGCATGCCCATAATAGCGTGCCACAAGGCCCCTTATGCCGAATTTGAGCCGCAAAGTATGCTTGTTGTGGATACAGAAGACAAAGCCGCTTTGTGTTCTGCCTTGCATAGCATGATGTACGATGGTCATGCTCGCTCCATGCAAGCCCAAAGGGCCGCAGCCATGCGCTCTTATGCTCTGATGCCACGTTTGGCCATAGAATATGAGAAAGTATACAGCACTATATTGCAAGATCTAACTTGGTGCGTATAAAAAATAAAAGAAATGTCTTGCGTAGTGAAAAACTAGGGTTTATTAACAATGCCTAGAGGAATAAGAAATTTGTAGGGCTAAGCCCATAGGAAGAAAATATGAAATGTAAAGTTTGTAAAGAGCCTGCCGTGGTTTCCTTGCGTAGTCATCATGCAGGCTTTTGTGCCACTTGCTATTTGCAATTCTTTAGCGGGCAAGTGGAAAAAGGCATTCGCAAACAAAGCCTTTTTACCCATGAAGATAGAATTCTTGTAGCTTTGTCTGGCGGAAAAGACTCTTTGGCACTTATGTTGGAGCTTTCGCGTCAGGGGTATAACGTAACCGGATTGCATATTGATTTGGCCATACCCAACTCCTCAGAAGCCACGCGAGCTGTAGTAGAGCGCTTTTGTAAGGAGCACGGTTTTAAGCTTATTGTGAAGGATATGGCAGCAGAAGGGCTTGCTATTCCCGATGTTAAGGCCAAGCTAAAGCGCCCCATTTGTTCTGCTTGCGGTAAAATTAAGCGGTATTTCTTCAATAAAGTGGCCATGGA
>CAYJNG010000122.1:0-6600 GCA_964371505.1 uncultured Desulfovibrionaceae bacterium | reverse complement strand
AAATCCCCAGCTTTTACGCCAAGTTTTCACTTGCTCTTGCGCTTGTTCGCGCTCAGCTTGCGTAAGTTTATCGGCCTCTGTTTCACGATAAGATCTGGCGGACATGTCTTCATGCTGCGCCGCCAATAAAATATAGGCATAGCCAAGGACCACATCCTTGGGCTTACCTTCCCCGTTTAAATAAATTACCCCCAGCAAGGTACGGCCATAATTATCCCCCAGCTGTGCGGCGCGTTCAGCCCAGTGCGCCGCTTGCGCAGCATCCTTAGCCGTGCCAGCTCCGACAAAGTACATCTGTGACAATAGGCCCATACCAATGGCGTTGCCGGCTTCTGCCGATTGCTTAGCATATAAAAAAGCCTGTTCAGCATCTTGCGGCGCCACTTTACCCATGTAGTGCAACCAGCCAAGCACAGCAAAGGCCATGGGGTCATCTCTACGCGCTGCCGTTTGCGCTAAGGGAAAGGCTTTTTCGTACCCTTCATCACTGACTCCGCGCGTCATGGTTCGTTCTAAGAATAAGTAAGCCAATAATGCCACAGCCTTGGGGTCTCCGGCCTTAGCGCCTGCCACCGTCACCTTTATGGCTTCTTTCGCCCTATCCTTGGTACGGTCAATGCCGTACAGCTCTCCAAAATACAGATAGTTTGCCAAATCATGCGCATAAATAGCACTTGTTTCCGCAGCCTTACGTAGCCACTGTAAGCCTTGAGCCGTATTTTTATGCTCTTTTTGTGTCACTTGCATAATGCCAAGTTGCACCATGGCCTTGGCATCACCTTTTTCAGCCCTAGCAAGCAATTCTTGTTCAGATAACGTCCCGTAGTCCACAGCGGAAGCTGTGGCTGTGGGGTTTTCAGCAGCAAAACTCGGCATTGCCAAACCCAATGCGCATACACATACACCCAAAAAGACCCAAGACACCATTTTTTTGCAAAAATAAAAAGGTAGCATAGCTTCCCCTCCAATTATAAAAGAGTAAGCCATGCTACCTTAGATTTCTTGCATGGTAAAGGGCGGTATAAAAACCTAGTTAAGCCCTTCTATGGCTAAGCGCTAGCCTTTAGGGGCTTGATTTGCTAATAATTTAAAACCACCGCGAAGCATGCGGTAAATAAACCAAAACACAATTAAAGAAGCGATAACAAGTGCTACCACCATAAGACCTAAAAACTCTTCATAGGCAGGATCGGTCCAAAGGGCAGTGTAATCTTGCAAATTCATTATCTGCTCATACATGGCGGCATTGCCAATTACGTAACCAATTACAGCGCAAACCACCAAAAAAGTAAGAAAATAAGATACCCAAATGGAGCGGAAAATCCATTTGCAGTGTTTTCTTACCAGATCAGCCCCTTCCTTTTTGGCTACTCTTCCCGAAATAAACGCCCCTATAAGGGCTATTAACACTGTGAAGCCCAAAACCATAGAAAGTAGCCCCATGGCATAGTAAAAAAGTAAGGCTCCATTACTGGTTAACGAAGATTGACCACCTAAAGATTGTGACATGTTTTTCCCCTTCATATGATGGATTATAAATAAAACTGCACTATGACAAGCTAAGGCCCCATAAGACCCTTTGCAACATTTTGCACAAAGGCCTCACTAACAACACAGCAAGCGCTCACACCAAAAGTTTTTCTTTACAAAAAAAGCCCGCATCCACAAGAATGCGGGCCCCATAGAATTTATATAAAACCTAGCTGCCGTTCAATTCCATGCGGAATTTACGAGAAAGACGGAAAACCACAACCTTACGCGGTGCAAGAGTAATGGTTTCATCGGTTTGAGGATTACGCCCCTTACGTGCGTTCTTATCATAAGCTTCAAATTTGCCAAAACCACTGATGAGCAATGCATCATCTTTTTTGATAGCGCGCTTCATAATGTCTAAAAGTTTTTCTACTACAACTTTAACATCAGCGCGATTCTTATCACTTTTTTCATAAATGGCTTCAACAATTTCAGCCTTGGTCAATGTCTTCCCCATACTATCCTCCAAAAATATGCTCATCCAAGCAATGTTTATCAAAGTAACCACCACAGCTATGTGTGGTAAAAGCAAGCGTGTTTATTTAGCAGTAAAACTGCATGAAAACCTAAGCAAGAGAGCGCAGACGCTGTACTTTACGAAACTTGCATTTTTTTTCTTTGTCATGCATGTAAGGCAAAGCAAGGACGTGCCTTGCAAAACAAAGCAGCAATCTCTTCCTTGCCCTATACTCTGCATCCCCCTTGTATGCAAGGTTTTTTTGCACTTTTCAACTATTTTTTTCTCTGGAAAAAATCAAGAACGTAACCTTTTCAATAGATTAGAGCAAATTCTTTATATCTTAACCAACTATGCATAACTCCATCACTCTCCCATGGGCTAAGGAGGCCACAGCCCCTAAAAGCATTTATCCTATTTTCATCCCCTTTGCGGGCTGCCCGCAACGCTGTATCTTTTGCGCGCAACACCTACAAAGCGGCCATGAGGCATGCGAAAATAATGAAAACACACGTAACATTTTGCGCACAGCAGCCCAGGACCTTGCCACGCGTCAAAAGCAAGGCAAGCCACCGGTGGAGCTCGCCTTTTACGGCGGCACCTTTACAGCCTTACCTCAAGATGATTTTGACGCCTGTTTAGACTTTGCACTGCAACAAAAAAAGCTTGGTCACAGCACACAGGCTCGTTGCTCCACCCGCCCCGATGCTTTAGACCCTGCACGCTTACAAGCCCTACAACAGGCAGGCTTCACCACGGTGGAGCTGGGCGTGCAAAGCTTTCATAGCCAAGCCCTCTGCCTAGCGCAAAGGCACTACACAGGCCAACAGGCCTTAGAGGCGTGCAAATGTATTAAAGCTCAAGGTTTTCAACTTGGAGTACAACTTATGCCGGGTATGCCAGGGGTTACGAAGCAAATTTTTTTGCAAGACACACACATAGCTCTTGAGGCACAAGCAGACTTTTTGCGCATGTATCCTTGTCAGGTAATTGCGGGCACAGCATTGGCGCAGCTTTGGCAAAAGGGGGAGTTTAGCCCTTGGGAACTGGACATGACCATTGCTGCCTTAAGTGAGGCCTGGCTTAAAGCGCATGTAGCCCATGTGCCTGTGATTCGTATGGGCCTTGCCCCAGAAAGCGGCTTTGAAAAACACATCTTAGCCGGCCCGCGCCATGCGGCCTTGGGAAATATAGTACAAGCGCAAGCCTTGTACACGTATGTAAGCACTGCTTTACAAAATATACGACAAAAAAATGCCCCGCATACAATTTTTTCCGTACAAAAAATTCTTTTGCCGCAAACTTGCCAAGGCTATATGTGGGGTCATAAAAACAGCCTGCAAGAAAGCTGGAAAAAACTTGGCATAGAGAAAAAAAACACCGTATGGCACCCTGCGAAATATATTAAAATTTCTTTTTAAAATAACAATTTTTTCCACACAATTACCCCCCTAAAAAACTTGCTTTTTCCCTGCGTTCATGTATACACTTTCGTGCCTATATTTTGAAGAGCATTAAAGCCTACAGCTAGGCTTGTGAAATATTTTGCGTTTACCTTTTGTGGGGTAAGGGCAGCATTGCTTTTTGTGTAATTAAGGGCAAATAATGAGGTAAGTATAATGCAGAAACTTCACCAGGTGGACTTTGGCAAGGAAATTGCCGAGTTGGAGGAAGCATGCGGACAAAAGGTAGCTACCTGCTACCAATGTGGCAACTGTACGGCGGGCTGTCCGGCGTCTTTTGTGTACGATATGCAGCCGCATCAAATTTTACGTCACTTGCAATTGGGTAACCTTGACCGTGTGCTCAAGTCCAAATCCATTGCCATGTGTCTTTCCTGTTCAACCTGTTCGCAGCGCTGTCCTAACAACATAGACATTGCTGCCATCATGGAACATTTACGCCACAAAGCACGTCACCAAGGTACTTTTGCAGTACCAAAAGTAAACGCTTTTTGGCAATCTTTCTTGGATACCGTACGCTACTGCGGACGCACCTACGAAATGGGCGTCATGGCCTTGTACATGATGCGCTCCGGCCGCATGTGGACCGATGTGGACTTAGCCCCCACTGCACTGCGCAAAAGCAAATTGCCCTTTAAGCCCCATGGCATTAAAGGTGCTGAATCCGTAAGCCGTATTCTTAAACGTTACGAACAACGCTGCCGTGAGGAGGGCAAAAAAGCATGAAAATTGCCTACTACCCAGGGTGTTCGGCCGTAGGTACCTCGGCAGACTATGAAAAGTCCTCACGTGCCGTATGTTATGACCTTGGCCTTTCTCTTGTAGACTTAGAAGATTGGAACTGTTGCGGCTCTACCCCCGCACACGCTGTAAGCACCGAACTTTCCGCCGCCCTTTGCGCACGCAATCTTGACATTGCTCACAGCGCCGGCGCTGAAAAAGTAGTCACCGGCTGTCCTTCCTGTTTATCTAACCTGCGCCATGCTGCTCACCGCATGGAAAAAGATGAATTTCGTCAAAGCGTTAACGGCCTTTTAGACGCACCTGTTGCTGATAATTTGCCCGAAGCCACCTCGCTTATGCAAAGCCTTGTGGAAACCTTTGGCATAGACGCCATTGCCCAGCGCGCAGCCAAAAAGTTCAAAGGCATTCGCCTTGCACCTTACTATGGCTGTCTTATGAGCCGTCCTGCAGAAATTATGAACTTTGAAAGCCCAGAAAACCCACAGCTTATGGAAAACATCCTTAAAGCTTGCGGCGCCGATGTGCTGGACTTCCCCTTAAAGACCAATTGCTGCGGCGCTGCTTACGGTATTCCTGAGCGTCAAATGACAGCAAAGCTTTCGGGTAAAATTCTGCAAGTAGCACAAAACATGCAAGCCGACGCCATTGTGGTGGCTTGTCCCTTGTGCCAAATGAACCTCGACCTACGCCAAGGCCAAGCTGCCAAAGCCATGGATGCGAAGTTTGATATTCCTGTGCTGTACTTCACACAAATCATGGGCCTTGCTTTTGGTCACAAACCAGAAGACCTAGGCTTTGATAAGCTTTGTGTAAGTCCCGCCGCCCTCTTAGAAAAATTATCAGCTAGTGCTGAGGTGAAATCATGAGAATAGGCGTATTTATCTGTCACTGTGGCAGTAACATTGCCGGTACAGTGAAATGTAGCGAAGTGGCTGAAGCTGCCCGCGCTTTCCCCGATGTTGTGCACGCTGTAGACATCATGTATGCCTGTGCAGAGCCCGGTCAAAAAGCCATCGAAGAAGCCATTGCCGAGTTTAAACTTGACGGCGTTGTGGTGGGCTCCTGCTCCCCACGCATGCACGAGCCTACCTTCCGCCGCACGGTGGAACGCGCCGGCATGAACCGCTATATGTTTGAAATGGCTAACTTGCGTGAGCACGTTTCTTGGATTGGTAAGGACATGAGCGCCAATACCAATAAAGCTCAAGAATTAGTGCGCATGGCTGTGGAAAAATTGCGTCGCAATACTCCACTTACCGCACAATCTTTTGCCATTAACAAGCGTGTGCTCGTTATCGGCGGCGGCGTTGCCGGTATTCAGGCAGCCCTTGACTGTGCCGATGGCGGTACCGAAGTGGTTATGGTTGAGCGTGAGGCCACCATTGGTGGTAAAATGGCTAAGATTGACAAAACCTTCCCCACTGTGGACTGTTCTGCCTGTATTCTTGGCCCCAAAATGGTGGACGTGGCACAGCACTCCAAAATCACCTTGTACGCTTACTCCGAAGTGGAAGAAATCTCCGGTTATGTGGGTAACTTCTCCGTACGCATTCGCAAAAAAGCCGCCTATGTGGATTGGGATAAGTGTACCGGTTGCGGCGCTTGCCTTGAAAAGTGCCCCGTAAAAACCGAAGACAGCTTCAATGAAGGCGTAGGTTTGGCTGGCGCCATTACCATTGCTTTCCCCCAAGCTATTCCTAAAAAAGCCGTTATTGACGGTAGCAAGTGCTTCAAAATTCTTAAAGGCAAGTGCGGTATTTGTGAAAAGAAATGCCCCACAGGCGCCATTAACTATGTGCAAGAAGAAGAAGTGGTTACCGAAGAGGTGGGCTGCGTAGTAGCTGCCACCGGTTACGAACTCATGGACTGGACAGTGTATGAGCAGTACGGTGCAGGTCGCTACCCCGACGTTATCACCTCCTTACAATATGAACGCATGATGAACGCCTCTGGCCCCACTCATGGTCATATTCAACGTCCTTCTGACGGCAAAGAGCCTAAGAACGTGGTATTTATTCAGTGCGTAGGCTCTCGTGATAAGTCCATTGACCGTCCTTACTGCTCCGGCTTCTGCTGCATGTACACAGCAAAGCAAGCCATTTTAACCAAGGACCACATCCCTGATTCTCAGTCCCACATCTTCTACATGGACATTCGTTCCCCCGGTAAGATGTATGATGAGTTTACCCGCAGAACCACCGAGCAATACGGCGCCAATTATATTCGCGGCCGTGTGTCTTCCATTTACCCCAACGGTAAAGGTCAGCTCGTAGTTTGCGGTGCTGATACCCTTCTTGGTGAACAAGTGGAAATTCTGGCTGACCTTGTGGTACTAGCTGTGGGCATTGAAGCCTCACACGGCGCACCACACCTTGCCGAAATGATGCGTATTTCTTACGATAA
>CAYJNG010000121.1:0-6612 GCA_964371505.1 uncultured Desulfovibrionaceae bacterium | reverse complement strand
GCACATAGCTTTGCGCAAAGCATAAAATAATATTTTCAATATCAAATTAGCCCCACTTTCAACCCAAAACTTCCTCTCGTTCATCTCTACCTTCCCCCCTGTGCTTTAGCACTGCAGGGGGGTGCGCAGAGCGTAAGCGATGCGCGGGGGGTCACTTCAAATCTGTGGCGCTTTTGTCTCCGCTTACACGGCACAAAGAAAATGCCACCGCAATCTTTTTATAACAAAAGCGCCACTGGTTGGTTTTTGGGGAATTTATTTAAATTTTAAGATTTTGTGCGCTCGCAAAAAAGCGGCGTAAAATTGAAGGCAGAGCGTACTTAAGTACGCGCGTTCAATTTTACGCCGATGATGCCGCGAGCGTGCAAAAGGGAAATTTTGGATAAAGTGCACAAAAGTTCACGTACAATACTTCCCCAGCCATCCCCCTCCCCCCCATCCTACATAACACACAAAAAAAGACGCGATAGGAAACCCCATCGCGCCTTATATAGTATATTTCTATAATTCTAAATCAATAGAACCACTACCAATCCAAAGTAGCCTTAAATGCCGTAACAAGCTCACGCACAGGCTCAGCACAAAGCACCACATCACCACTCTTCATGGTAAGTGTCACATCATCAGTAACTACACCAATACGTGCGCAAATGCTGCCCTTCATTTCAGCTTCAAAAGCTTTAGCCTTATCAGGCGCAACAGACACAAGCAAACGACTGGCAGATTCGCTGTATAGCAATTCTGTGGTGGTCATATCTTCAAGCACAGGCATAGCTTGAACATCCACCTCAGCACCCAAACGACCACCAATGCACATCTCAGCCAAGGCTACGGCTAAACCACCGTCAGAAAGGTCATGACAAGCAGAAACATAGCGATTGTAAATGGCACGATGCAAGGAGCGATAAGAAGCTAGCGCTGCACCGGCATCCACATGGGGCACTGTATTACAAGAAACATTAAGCTCTTGTGCCACTTCAGAACCCGCCATTTCACGGCGTGTTCCACCCACAATATAAATATAGTCACCGGCTTGCTTAAAGTCAGAAGTTTGTGTGCGCAGCACACTTTCAATGACACCCATAACAGTGAAGAGCAAGGTGGGCGGAATGGAAATTTTCTCACCGCCGCCGGTGTAATCGTTCTTCATGGAGTCCTTACCGGACACGCACGGTACACCATAGGCCAAAGCAAATTGCGATAAAGCCTTACAAGCGCGCACAAGCTGTGCAAGCTTATACTCACCATCAGGGGTTTTTTCTGATTGTACAGGGTCGCACCAGCAGAAGTTATCAAGGCCTGCCATGCGGTCGGGGTCAGCACCCACAGCCACAGCATTACGAATGGCTTCGTCCATGGCGTTGGCTGTCATCCAGTAGGTGTCATAATCACTGAACTTGGGGCAAATGCCGTGGGCAATAACAAGCCCTGCGTCAGACTCAAGTACAGGGCGAATAACGCCTGCATCGGAGGGGCCATCACGCTTTACACCCACCAAAGGCTTAATGGCAGAACCACCGCGCACTTCATGGTCGTATTGGCGAATGATGTATTCTTTGGAACAAATATTCAAGCGCCCAAGCATGGTTTTAAGGAAAGAACCTGTTTGCGCTACAGGCATGTCAATGCGTGTATCTGCATGCTCAGGTGCCACCCAACGGGCGTTTAATTGTAATTGAGGCACGCCGTCATGCATAAAGTCCATGCTCAAGTGCGCCACAATTTTATCGCCGTACACAATGTGGAAATAGCCGGAATCGGTATACGTTCCTAGAGGCGTAGCTTCCACATCCATTTCACGCGCAAGCTCAAGGAAGGCGTCTAATTTTTCTGGCGGTATGGAAAGGGTCATGCGCTCTTGAGCTTCAGAAATAAGAATTTCCCAAGGGCGTAAACCATCATACTTTAAAGGAGCTTTAGATAAATCTAAAATACAGCCACCGGTATCTTCCGCCATTTCACCCACAGAAGAGGAAAGGCCGCCAGCGCCGTTATCGGTAATGGCATTATACAAGCCCATATCACGAGCACGCATGATGCAATCGTACATTTTGCGCTGGGTAATGGGGTCACCAATTTGTACCGCTGTGGCTGGGGAGCCTTCGTGTAACTCTTCGGAGGAGAAGGTCGCTCCGTGAATGCCGTCCTTACCGATGCGGCCACCGGCCATAACAATAATATCACCCACTTGAGCTTTCTTTTCATAGCCAGGTTTGCCTGCCACTTGAGTGGGGATAATGCCCACAGTGCCGCAATATACTAAGGGCTTACCAAGGAAGCGCTCATCAAAAACAAGAGAGCCGTTCACCGTGGGTACGCCAGATTTATTACCACCATGCTCTACACCTTCACGCACACCTTCTAAAACACGGCGTGGGTGCAATAAGCGCGGAGGAAGCTCTTCCTTGTGGAAAGGAGAGGCAAAGCAAAATACGTCGGTATTACATACCAATTCAGCGCCCATGCCTGTGCCCATGGGGTCACGGTTTACGCCCACAATACCTGTAAGGGCACCGCCGTAAGGGTCAAGAGCAGAAGGGCTATTGTGCGTTTCCACTTTAATGCACGCATCATAAGCGCCAATAAAGGAAACAACGCCGGCATTGTCTTTAAATACCGAGCGGCAAAAATCATTTTCGCCAAGGCGCTTACGAATATTAGCCGTAGTATCACGAATGCAGGTTTTGTAAAGATTATCCACATCTTCCACAGCACCGGTTTCTGTATTGGTGTACTGAATACGTGAAGCTAAAATTTTATGCTTACAATGCTCAGACCATGTTTGCGCGAGCACTTCTAACTCAGCATCGGTGGGATCAGCAGGCAAGCCCAAGGCGGCGCGGTCTGCCTTCACATCTGGCTGTTGGAAGTAGTCACGAATGGTTTGCATCTCTTCAAGATTCAAAGCCAAGGTGTTTTCACGGCTTACTTGCATCATGGCATCATCGCTCATGGCAGAAAGGGTAAAGGAACCCACTTCATCACTGGCAGCGCCGGTCACTTGAGCCGCTTGTGGCTCAAATCCGGCAGCGGCGGCCCACTCGGTGCGGCTCTTAATGCGGTAACGCTGAATAAGCTCATTGCATAGTAAATCTTTAGCAATGTTTTCTACCACAGCCAAGGTTAAGGGGGCTTCAGGCGCACTTAAAAAACGGTATTGAATGGCTGTATATACGCTTAATGATTCACGGCTCTTACGTAAAACCATGGCGGCAGTATCACGAGCAGTGCGGGCTTCATTGTCCGTCACGCCGGGGCGAAAGCCCACTTCTAAAATAAAATCAGCCTCAAAAGGTTGCATGGCAAGGGGAGTGCTGCTTGCAGCTTGCATGACACGGTCATGCCACACGCCTTCATCCATAAGGCTTTGCACCTCAGCAGACGTGAGCCCGTCCACGGTAAAAACTTTTAATTGGCGCACCGCTTGCAAAGGAATATGCAAGGCCTTGGCAATATGACTTGCCGTTTTTTTACCAATGGTGTCCTCAATATGTGGGTGTAAACCTACTTCTATGCGATGTAGCATGAAATACTCCGTCAATATGGTATGTTACGTTAACATGATACATGTTAACTTCTTAAAGCCATGCCTTGTTCTTAAATATACGCAAAATACATTTATGCCTTGGCAATGGTTGGCTGCCATAACAGCCAACATGGTAATTTCCTGTGAAATTACGCTACTATTTTTGTCTCTTTTGTACGTAATCTGCCATTTGTAAAAGCAAATCACGCTCAACCTTACCTAAATATTGGCTTGGCAACGTATCCAAAGCTTGCTTAGCCCTTTGTAGAGCCTCACCAGCCTTTTGGCGTGTTTGTGCATCAAAACCAAGGCGGCAAATTTCTTCACCTATACGTGCAGCTTCTGCAGCAGAAAAAGTACCTGCGCTAAAAGCTGTATCAAATTTTTCTTTATCCTCAGCGCGTAAGGATTCTCTATACAGTCGAATGGGCGGTGTCAACTTTCCTTCGCACAAATCTCCGCCCGAAGGTTTTCCTGTCACCTCTTCAGGGGCAAAGTCCAGCGCATCGTCCACCATTTGAAAGGCCATGCCAAGCTCCTCACCATAGGTACCCACAGCAGCAATTTCTGCCTCAGTGGCCCCAGCGCGTAAGGCGCCCATAATGCAAGATGCACGCAACAGCCACGCTGTTTTACCTAAAACAACTTCTTCATACGTGTTTTCGGGCTGGTCAAGACGGCGCAAATGCGCAATTTCTAATATTTCCCCTGCGGCTGTTTGCATGGTGGCCTGCGAAAAACAGCGACACAAACGCACATCACCGTATTCTGCCACCAAAAGATTAGCTGCAGCAAGCAAAGCATCACCGGCTAAAATGGTGGATGTGGTATCAAACACCGTATGCGCTGCCGGACTGCCTCGGCGGGATTCGGCATCATCTAACACGTCATCGTGCAATAACGTGGCCGCATGCAGCATCTCCATGCTTACGGCAATGTCGTAAATATCATCATGGGTATAGCCTAAAAGCCTCGCCACGAGCACTGTTAAAAAAGGGCGTAAACGCTTGCCACCGGCGTCAAAAATATGTGTAGCTATAGGTTGCACCGACTTCGGTAAAGAAGTCGTGGCTTTTTCAAGGGCTTCCTCTATGCTAGGCAACTCATCAAGTAAACGCTCTTTTAACTCTTCCATCTTTTTTCCACTTTTATGACAACAGATGTTCCACAACAGGCCGCATGGCGGCAAGTGCCTTACTAAAGGCACGGTATTCCGGCTCGCGAGTTCCCACAAGATTGGAAACTGTACGTATTTCTAAAAAAGGCACATTATATCGTTCACAAGCCAAAGCCAGTGAAAAGCCTTCCATATTCTCAAGCAAAGTTTCGCTATATGGAGAAGCCAAACGCGCTGCACGCTGCGGGCAACATGTTACCCCTGCCACCGTCATGGCCGTAGCAGTACCCTCTAAGGGGCAATGACGCAACAAAGCATTTAACTGCAACAGCTCGGGCAATTTAATAGAGTCCCAAACTTCACGGTCTGGCGTTCGCCACTGCGGAAAACCCAAGGCCTGCGCATCTACCCTATCTTCGGTAACAAGGCCATATTCGGGGTACACTTCCTTGGTAATGCGCCAATGGCTACACAAGGGGGCTTTTTCCAAATCAAAAGACCCTGCTAAGCCCATATTCACAACAATAGTCTGCTTTTTAATGGCAGAGAGCGACTTACCCAGCGCCAATGCAGCGTTAAGCGGCCCCACACCAGTGATAAGCACGCCGTTGGTACGTTCGTGCTGATCAGTAAAAAGCTGTATTTCTTGCTCAGGAAAGTTTTTTGGCAAATCCTGAGTATAACTTGGTTTTGCCGCGGACCATTCTTCGCGGGTGGCAAGAACAAAAAGTAAATGCATGAAAGCCTCGCACAGTTAAAATTTCGAAAAGGCTTTGCAAACGCACCGTCAAGTGCGGCGCCCTGCATTATGCGAAGAAATGCCCCTAAATGCAAGAAGAACTCTCTTATAAAACCGAGTTTTACACTTGGAAAAAAGTTCCGGCAAATTCCCCCTACACCATTATGCACTTAAATGCTCTATTTTACTAATAAAAAACTTTACTTTACAAAGTAAACAAAATCTTTAAGCTTAAGCTATGAATTTTGACACCACACTTTTTTTGGCTGCCGTAGGCCTTGCTTTTGTTTTTGAATCCTTACCGTGGATACTTTTCCCGCAGGCCATGCGCAATTTTTTGCTCTCTTTAGCCACTGCCCCAGCCTCTCAACTACGTGGCATGGGCTTTGTGGCCATGGCTCTTGGTCTTGGCCTTGTATGGCTAGCCACAAGCTAAAATGCAGCCTTAAGCGTCTTCTTCCCTTTTCTTCTCACCAATATGCATGCACACAATGCCAGAAGTAAGCGGAATATGCCAAGCACAAGAAAAACCTGCTTTGCGCATTTCTTCTTCCAACTCCACAGCACTGGGAAAGGAAATTATGGTATCTGCTAAATATTCATACGCCTTCACATCACCTGAGAAAAGCTTACCTATCTTGGGCAACAGTTTACGCAAATAATAATTGTAAAAACCGCCCCAAATTTTATTCTTTCCCGAACCAAATTCTAAAATACACACACGCCCGCCTGGCACAAGTACGCGTGCCATTTCTGCCAAAGCTTCATGGCGCGGCAATACATTACGAATGCCAAAGCCTATGGTAATGCAGTCTACACTATTATCGGGCAGGGGTAAGCGCTTGGCATCGGCAGCCACAGGCCATATGGCATCGGCGTTGGCGCCTTTTAATTTTTTACGCCCCTGCAACAACATGGGAGGGCAAAAATCCAAGGCTGGCACCACAGCTTGAGGATACCGCTTGCGTATGGCAAGAGATAAATCCATGGTGCCGGCGGCCAAATCCAGCACGCGGCCCGTGGGCCCAAGGCGCACTTCACGCACAAGGCGTCGGCGCCATAACTTATCAAAGCCACATGAAAGCACTGTATTTAAAAGGTCATACCAAGAAACAATACGGCCAAACATGGTGGAAACGGCTTTTTCATGCGCTTTTTCTGCGGCAGTATCTGCAGCAGTATCTGCGGCAGTATTTAGGGGCTTTTGTTCGGAACTATTTGTCATGGGAT
>CAYJNG010000120.1:0-6788 GCA_964371505.1 uncultured Desulfovibrionaceae bacterium | reverse complement strand
TTTTTATTGTTTTGCTCTGCTAACATGCAGGGAAAGCTCTTTTAAAAGGAATAATTTTTTTATAGCTAACTTGGGTTCTCTCTATTGAAATGTAGGCTAAAAGCACGCTAACGCTCTAAAATAATCTCACCTTGGGCATTAAGATGCACTTCGTAAATGATATTGTCTTTAGTGTCGTATTCTAAAACAATTCTATGGGCCCCATGATACGTTGCCGGTTCGCGCTGGGCATCATAAAAGGTAAGCATGTTCACATGGCCGCGCTCGTTATAGCTAAAGGCGCAGGTGGCATAGCCGTCTACATTACTGGCGGGTTTACCTTCCGTATTATAAAAACTTTCCTCACTTGGTTGTCCATCTATGGTGTAGGTGCGTATAATTTTAGCCGCGCCTTTGCGAGAAAGGGTAGGCTTGCCTTCTTCATCAAAGTACGCTTCCTCCAGAAGATTATTACGCGCATCATACTTTTTGGTGATTTTAGCATAACCATTTTGTGAGCGTAGGGCTTTTCCTTGCGTATCGAAATAGGATTGCTCAAGGAGGGCGCCTTGGGCATTGAATTTTTGCCGTACAAGAGCGTATCCTTCAGCCAGCATAAGAGGTTGATCGTCAACGCCGTAATAGCTTTCTTCTATAATATACCCCAAATCATCGTATCGCAGCTTTTTATAAGCATAGCCCTGCTTTTGTAAAATGGCTTTGCCAGCAGTATCTAAAAATTTACGTTCTGTTATATTCCCATGTGCATCAAATTGTTGCACAACTATGGCGTAACCATCTTTGCGAAGGGCAGGCTTACCTTGTGCATCAAAATAGGCTTGCTCAAGAAGGTGCCCTTGCGGTGTAAAGCGTTGCGTAATACTGGCTACGCCCTGTGTGTTGGCTATTTTGTTGCCGTGAGTATCCAAATAATGCTGCTCAAGTATGTTACCCATGGGATCAAAGTTTTGTAGCTGCACGGCATAACCGTCTTTGTTGAGCATGGGTTTACCATCGGCCCCCCAGAAGATGCATTCCACCATATTGCCACGCGGGTCGTATTTTTGGCTTAACTTAGCATAGCCCAAGGTGGCATGAACTACAGGGGCATTATGCGTATCATAAAAAGCTTCTTCCACTTTATAACCACGTGTATCAAAGTTTTGTGTAAATTTGGCAATGCCGTCTTTGTTACGTATGGGCATATCTCGCGTATCAAAAAATGCTTGTTCCGTAAGGTTGCCTTGGGAGTCATATTTTCTGGTGCGCATAGCATAGCCAAATTGAGATAGGACGGGCTCGTTATGCGCATTATAATAGCGAGTTTCCACCACTTGATTTTGCGTGTTGTAACGATGGCGCAGGGAAGCAAAGCCCCACGCATTAAGTGTGAGTTGGTCAGTAAAGTTTTTGTAATTGATGCGTGTTATATTACCATGAGCGTCTACCTCGTATTCTATTTTAAAGCTTTCTGTAGGGGTAAAGACAGGTTCTTTATTGGTATCGAAATGGCTTTGGCTGAGGCGGTAACCGTTTTCATTATAAGTATAGCGTGTTATGGCCACGCCATGAGCGTTAAGCGTGAGTTTTTCTTGGGCATCATAATAACGTGCTTCTATGGCGTGCCCCTTCTTGTTTAATATATAAACAATCTTTGCAAAGCCGTTATTATGTAAGGCGAGGCGCCCTTGAGCATCTAAAAAGGCTATGCTTTCTATAAGTCCTTGTGGGTTATAGGTATACGCTATGCTTTGAATGCCATTGGGCAAGCTAAGGGGTTTACCTTGCCTATCCAAAAAAGTTTTCTTCGTGACGGCATGATTGGCATCGCGTTCAAAGGCGTAGCCAAAAATACCACTGGCGTCACTGGTTCTGTCGTGTTCCCACGCGGAGGCCATAAAGTACTGCCGCGTGGCAAAGCCAGCGCTGTCATATTCATAATTATAACGTATGATAGAGCTTTTTTGCTGGAAAGGTGTATTTTCGCTAATGGTTTCCATGCGTGCGGAAGCTGTTCGCGGGGAAGCGCTGTCTTCCTTCTTAGAGTAGTTAAAGTCCACAGCTTTTCTGTCTTGTGACCATGTTTGATACAAATATTCTTTATCTTGCGCAGAAAAATACTGCGCATTCTTGGGCCTATGGTGTTCATCATAGGTGCTGTAAAGAATTTTTGCACTTCTTTCTGAAAAGAAAGGGCTGTGATCTAGCAACTTACCAGAGGCATTGGTGTAGGTAAGCTCTAATAAGCGTTGGCCTTGATAGCGCAAGGTATAGTGGCTACTTAGTTCTTTTGCTGTTGAAGAACTTATGGGGAAAATTCCTTGAGGGACACCGTACCTTTCCACATAATTGGCAAAATAATAACTTTTTATACGGTAGTTTGTGTCATAATACCAGAGCCCCAAAGCTATGCAGGCCAATGCTGCTGTGCTTTGCACAAGACGTTTTTGCCTTTGGCGCACTTTATGTCTTTGTTTTAAATCGTCGTATTGTAACTCTAACAACACGGCTAGCATTTTTATAATGGCGTCATTACTGGGTTCATCAAAGCCGCAGCGGCGCAAGAAAGGGCGCCATGGACTGCGCGGATTTGCTCCATCATGCACGCTTATCCCAAGAGGTTTATCTTCAAGGTTCTGTAAAGCCGGCGGATAACACTGCATGCTAGGGTCGGATGGTTCTGGCCCGCCTTCCACTATGAGAGGAATAATACGATGATTACGTCCCATTTTTTGAAAAGACAAAATTTCATCATTGACCCAATGTGTCCCATCAGCATTGGGTTTTGCGCTGTTTGGAGAACAAATAACAATGAGAAATTTTGATTGTCTTAGCTCTTCCTCCAGAGAGTGTATGAGTCCTCCCTTGGGCGTTAAATCTGTGACATCACGAAAAATAGGCCGCGTAAACTTAGGAAGCCTTTTTTCTATTGTTGAATATTCGTGGCGCAACACGGCAGGTAGTTGATAATTTTCAATCCTTTTTTGCAGCCATGCTGCCCAGTGCTTGTCCTTACGCGAATAGCTAATAAAAGCATAATAGCGGTACGGTGTCTCTTGTATTTGTTCTGTCATATTTTGCATAATACTTCTCTATTGGCATGGCTATATGTTACGACAACAGCGAAAAAGAAAGCTGCATGTTGCAGTAGGGTATGTCTTGTACATGCGTACTTTTTTATTGGAATCTGAGGCATTACGCCAAAGAAATCACAAGCACGCGCAGCAAGGCACGCGCAATAATGCAAACGCAATAAGGCAAATATAGGCTATGGCCTATGGTATATGCGAGGAGATAGAGGCCGCGTGGGCACAGTAAAAAGCGAGGATACGTGTGGACAAAGTATGCAGCAACTAAAAACGGCGTGCAAGCATTTTAGGAAGCGTCAAGCTGCCATGTGCCGTTTTTTTTGTGCCAGATACATTGATTAGAGCTGCCCTTAAATACAAGTTCTTCGTGGTAAAGCGCAGCCACATACGGCCCGTCCACAAGCATATCTGTTATTTCTAACAATTGTGCCACAGCAGGGGCCTTTTTGGCAAGCTCTTCTAGGGCTTGGAGCGTGTAGCCAGAAAATGTGGTGATATGTATGTGTCTTTCCTTAAGGGAGCGCCCCAAAATGCATAAAGCTTCCGCTTGCATAAAGGGCTCACCGCCGGAAAAAGTCACACCGGAAAGGAGTGGATTTTCTAAAATATCGTGCAGCAGGCTTTGTACGTCTTTATTGTAGCCTGCTTGAGGGGCGTGACTGCCGGGGTTGTGGCAGCCTTCACAATTATGAGGGCACCCTTGGGTAAATATGGCATAGCGTATCCCCGGGCCATCTACGATGGATTCCGGAGCTACGCCATGCAATCGAATCTGCGCATTAGGCATGCTTGACTCTATCACGTTCCTCAGATTTTTTGGCATTGTTAAAGCGGTCAAGGGTACCCACAAGGTAACCTGTGATGCGGCGTGTGCGCTCAAAAGGCACATTGCAACCTACGGTTACAGGTGCTACTACGGTTTCTGTGTCGGTTTTGCAATAAATCATGTTGCTTCCTCCTGTATGTTAGAAGTTTATTTTTCTTATAGTTGTTTTTTGTGGGGGGAAGGAGAACCTTTTGCTAGCGCCAAAAAGGGTTCTCCTTCCCCCCATACCCCCCATCCTTTCCCAAAACGCGCTTTATTTTGGCCCATGCGGTAAACAAAGCAGTTTTTTGTAGTTGGGGGCTGGGGAGAGGCGGCTTAAAAAAGCCTTTCTCCACAGAAAAATTTTTATATAAAGCTTTTTAATTAATCAGTGCTGCCAGTATAGGGCCGCAAAGAGTGTTGGCGGCGTATGGCATCAATTTTTACCTTATCAATGGGTTCATTCTCTCTACGCCCGCAGCGTGGGCAGGCATCACCAATAACGCCCACATAGCCGCACACAGGGTCACGGTCTAGAGGATGGTTAATGGAGCCATAGCCGCAGCCTTGCGAATGCATATAGCGAATAATGGACTCAAAAGCTTGAATGTTTTTGCTTGTATCCCCATCGAGCTCCACATAGGTAATGTGTCCAGCGTTGGTAAAGGCATGATAGGGGGCCTCGCATTGAATTTTCTTAAAGGCAGCCACAGGATAGTACACAGGTACGTGGAAGGAATTTGTGTAATACTCACGGTCTGTAACATGAGGAATTATACCAAATTTGTGTCTATCAAGGGCCACGAAGCGCCCGCTAAGTCCTTCGGCAGGCGTGGCAATGAGGGTAAAGTTTAGTCCTGATGCTGCAGCTTTGGCGTCAATATGGTCACGCATATATTTAATAATGCGTATGCCAAGTTTTTGAGACTCTTCGCTTTCACCATGGTGTTTTCCGGTAAGTACTACCAGCGTTTCGGCAAGGCCAATGAAGCCTAAAGTGAGTGTGCCGTGTTTTAATACTTCTTCAAGGGTATCGTCCCAGCCAAGCTGATCAGAATCAAGCCAAATGCCTTGTCCCATAAGGAATGGGTAATTGCGTACTTTTTTTGCCCCTTGAATTTTTAAGCGGTGCAAAAGCTGGCGGTACACAAGCTCAAGGCGCTCGTTAAAGAGCGCAAAGAAAGCCTCTTCATTGCCTTTGGCCTCCAAAGCTATGCGAGGGAGGTTAATGGAAGTAAAGCTTAAATTACCGCGCCCGCAGGTAACTTCTCTTTCTTTATCATACACATTACCGAGCACGCGTGTGCGGCAACCCATATAGCCCACTTCGCTATTATAGTCGCCAGGCTTATAATATTGAAGATTAAAGGGGGCGTCCAAAAAGCTGAAGTTGGGGAAAAGACGCATGGCAGAAGTTTCCATGGCCAATTGAAAAAGGTCATAGTTAATGTCTTCAGGGTTGAAGTTAAGACCTTCTTTAACTTTAAAAATTTGCACAGGGAAAATGGAAGTCTCCCCATTGCCAAGGCCAGCCTTAGTGGCAAGCAAAAGATTTTTCACTGCCATACGGCCTTCAAGGGAAGTATCGGTACCGTAGTTGATGGAAGAGAAAGGTACCTGTGCCCCTGCACGAGAATTCATGGTATTTAAATTGTGTACAAAGGCTTCCATGGATTGATAGCAACGTCTTTCCGTGGCTTTATAAGCCTCACGTACGGCATGTGCGTGCGTTTTTTGTAATAGGGGGCGCAGTATTTCTGGCTGCAATGTGTTAAATTCTGCGGACAATTGGTCCATATTTTTCATGCAGATAGGCGTTTTAATGGCGTCTAAAAGAACACTGGCATCCGCTACGCCCATGGCAGCTAAATCTATACCTTGAAGATCATGCGCAATCTGTAAATAGGCAGCAAAGCCTTTGCGATATTCCATGGCAAAGGTTTTGGCTACACCTTGCGCCATGGCAAAGTCAAAGTTGGGAACACTTTGCCCGCCATGCATTTCGTTTTGATTGGCTTGAATAGCAATACACGCCAAAGAGGCGTAGCTTTCTATGGAATTAGGTTCACGCAAGTGCCCATGACCTGTGGAAAATCCCTTCTTAAAAAGCTTTATAAGGTCAATTTGGCAGCATGTTTGCGTAAGCATGTAAAAATCTTTGTCATGGATGTGAATATCGCCATGGCTGTGCGCATGGGCAATGTCACTGGGGAGAATGTGGTTGTCCACAAAATACTTTGCCCCCTCAGAACCGTATCTGAGCATGGTTCCCATGGCTGTATCACCGTCAATATTTGCATTTTCACGCTTAATATCTTCTTCTACAGCAGCAGACCAAGTGAGGGTTTTGTAAATGTCCATGAGGCTGTCTTCTGCATGGCGTATTTTAGCATGCTCATGGCGGTAAAGAATATAAGCTTTCGCTGTCTTGGCATACCCAAAACGAATAAGCATTTCTTCTACTACATCTTGAATTTCTTCTACATTATGCAACTCTGCGGCTAGGAGCTTTTGGCAAACTTTTTCTGTTAAAAAAGCAAGGTCTGTGGCGGACATAAGTTCTTCATCGCCTGCCGTGTTTTCACGGCAAACGGCCTTATTGGCATTGCTCATAGCGTGCAAAATTTTTGTGGAGTCAAAATCTACACTGCTGCCGTCTCGTTTTATAATGGTAGTTAGCATAATATTTAAGGTGTGTTATAGGATTTTTTTTGTTAAATGTATGTAAATAATAAATGCCCTTGCCAAGGTAAGGTCGCAAAAAAAATCTCTTGATACTTTTGTATACTAAAGTAAGTGCACATATCAAGAAATTTTCTATAAAAAGTCTATAAAATTTTTCGCTGAATCCAATGCGTTATTTTGGGTCGTGCTGCTTTTATCAGCACTCCGAGACCATGCCTATGGCAAGGTCT
>CAYJNG010000119.1:0-6880 GCA_964371505.1 uncultured Desulfovibrionaceae bacterium | reverse complement strand
AACGCACCACTTGAAAATATCTGTCCATGCCAGAAATCATAAGTAATTGCTTAAAGATTTGCGGAGATTGTGGCAAAGCAAAGAATTGCCCTTCATTGACACGACTAGGCACTAAAAAGTCACGCGCACCTTCTGGTGTAGACTTGGTAAGAATAGGCGTTTCAATTTCTAAAAAAGCATTATCATCTAAGTAACGACGAACAGATTGAGCAACTTTATGACGCAATTGGAAAATTTGAGCCATTTTGGGGCGGCGCAAATCTAAATAACGCCATTGCAAACGTAAGTTTTCACCAGCATCGCAACGATCTTCAATGGGGAAAGCAGGCGTCTTAGAAGTATTCAAAAGCTTCCATTCATGTACTACCACTTCCACTTCACCAGTAACCATATTGGCATTGGTCATACCTTCAGGGCGCGGACGTACAGTACCCTTAATGGCAAAAACATATTCAGAACGCAAAATATTAGCCGTTTCGTGAGCTGCAGGAGCCACTTCTGGGCTGAACACCACTTGGGTTAAACCTTGGCGATCACGCATATCTACAAAAATAAGACCACCATGGTCACGGCGATATTGAGCCCAGCCCATAAGGCATACTTCTTCACCATCATTGGTAAGAGTTAATTGTGCACAATGGTGACTACGCTTCCAATCACCTAAAGTTTGTACATATTGTTGGTGTTCTGCTTGCACATTAAGATTTTGCTCATTACTTTGACTCATTTGCTTCCCCGTAAACATCTTCTTTAAGTTTTTCGTGTAGATAAGATTGAACTTCGCTCAATTTAACTGTTTGTTGCTCACCACTGTCCATATGCTTTACAGTAATGCTTTCTGTGTTGATTTCATCTTCACCTATAATGAGAGCATAACGAGCATTCATTTTTCCTGCTTGACGCATTTGGCTTTTAAAAGAACCACCATTATGCGTATAATCACCCACCATACCGGTGCGACGTAAAGCCGTTGCCAATAAAAAAGTCATATGAGAAGCCTCAATGGCATCACAAAAAACTATATGGAAATGCGGGCGTAGCTTGTTCATATCAGGTATAAGCATGGCAAGACGCTCCATACCACAAGCAAAACCAATACCGGGTACGTCTGGCCCGCCCAATTGCTTTACAAGGCCATCATAACGGCCACCACCGGCAATGGACGTTTGCGCACCTACGCCATTGGATACTACCTCAAAGGTAGTGCGGCAATAATAGTCAAGCCCGCGTACCAAACGTGGGTTAATGACAAATTTAACCATTTTATTAAAATCTAAAAACTTAAGCACATAAGAAAAAGCTTCTGAACACTCGCCGCATACATGATCTGGCAATTGTGGAGCTTTCGCCGTATGTTCTTTACAAGAAGGAACTTTACAATCAAGCACACGTAAAGGATTGGTATCCACACGGCGGCGGCAATCTTCACACAAGGCAGATTGATCAAGTTCACGTAAATATTTTGTCAGCAATTCTTTATAGGCAGGACGGCAAGTGGCACAACCAAGGGTGTTAATTTGCACTTCAAAATCTGTAATATTGAGTTGATGTAAAAAGTCATTCAACATCACAATAACTTCAGCATCCGTTCTAGGATGTGCTGCACCTAAGCATTCACAATTTATTTGGTGGAATTGACGCATGCGGCCTTTTTGCGGGCGCTCATATCTAAACATGGGACCATAGGTAAAAAGCTTAGACACTGGTTCCACATTATGTTTTTTTGCTTGAATATAAGCACGCATAACGCCGGCTGTGGCTTCTGGACGAAGAGTGAGAGAGCGCTCTTTACGATCGGGAAAAGTGTACATTTCCTTTTGCACCACATCAGTTTCTGTACCAATACCGCGGCAAAAAAGCTCAGTAAATTCCATGATCGGCGTACGCAATTCTTCATAATTATAGCGGCTAAAAACTCGTCGTGCCGTATCTTCAATGAAGGTAAAAGTATCACTTTGCGGGGCAAATAAGTCCGCAAACCCCTTTATACTTTGTGTGCTCATAAATACAATCCTTTATACCTACTATAAAATAAATGTGTTGAACTTACGCAAAACGCAAGCCCAACACTCTATAATGCTCTTTTTAATACTAGCGCTTCATACAGCCCGATGCACATGCTTCACGTGAAGCATTACACTCCACAGGGTATTCACCTGTAAAACACGCAGTACAATAGTGACTTTCATGGTTCACAGAACGTAATAACCCTTCAATACTCAAATAATGTAGAGAGTCTACATTTAGCATGGCACGAATTTCTTCTATGCTATTATTGGCTGCCACCAAATCTTTAGGGTCTGCAAAGTCAATACCGTAAAAACAGGGGAACTTTACCGGCGGGCAAGAAATACGAATATGTACCTCTTTTGCACCAAGCTCACGCAATTTTTTTACGCGCGTCATCATGGTAGTGCCACGTACTATGGAATCATCCACAATACAAATCTTTTTGCCTTCAATCATTTCGCGCACAGGGTTTATTTTAATGCGAACTCCAAAGTTACGCATATTTTGCGAAGGCTGAATGAATGTACGGCCTACATAGTGGTTACGAATCATGGCATGCTCATAGGGAAGCTCTGCACATTGGGCAAAACCTACGGCAGAATACACGCCAGAATCAGGAAAAGGCATTACAAAATCCACATCTGGGGTAGATTCATGCGCCAATTGCCAGCCCATGCGTTTACGCACTAAGTACACATTTTCATCAAATATATTGGAATCTGGACGTGCAAAATATACTAGTTCAAAAATACATTGTTTAGGGGTGGCAGGTTGCGGCAAAAAGTAAGAGAAAATGCTTTCGCTGCGCAGTTCTTCACCTTCTACTATAACCATTTCACCAGGCTTAATGGAACGAATAAACTCCGCTTCCATAAGGTCAAAAGCACAAGATTCTGAAGCAAAAACAAAAGATTTATCTAATTTTGCCACGCTTAAGGGGTGAAAACCGTGTGGATCACGCACAGCAGCCATTTTTCCGTCCACAAGCACAAGTAAACAATAAGCACCACGTACTTTAGAGCAAACTTCACGCAAAGCATCTTCTAAACATCGAGTGCGCATGGCACGCACTAAGAGATGTACAAAGACTTCAGAATCCGTGGTGGTTTGAAAAATCGCTCCATGATCTTCTAGTTCTGCACGCAGCTCTTGAGTATTCACAAGATTACCATTATGCGCCAAAGCAATTTGAGAACCTTTAAAATTTACCACAAAAGGTTGAGCATTGCGCACAAAAGAAACCCCTGTGGTGCTATAACGCACATGACCTATGGCCACATTCCCTTGAAGTTTAGAGAAATCATTTTCACAAAAAATATCGGGAACAAGGCCCATACCACGATGTTCGTGTAAATTTTCTCCATCCCACGTTACAATGCCGGCACTTTCCTGACCTCTGTGTTGCTGCGCATACAAACCAAAATATGTTAAACGCGCTGCTTCTGTGTGATCAGAAATACCAAGAAGACCACAATCGTGATGAATCATGCAACTACCCCTGTGTTACCTTAACGAATGACGTTATTTAATTTTTAAAATTTTCTTTAAACGAGCTATACGCACATCTACCACAGCAGCATTGCCATAATGCTCTTTAGCCAAAGTAAATTGTGCTAAGGCTTCTTTATATTTTCTTTGTTGTTCTAAAATATCAGCATGCAAAAATTGAGTTTGCGCCTTTGTATAAGGGTCTAAAGGCGCATTCAAAGCAGCAACAATATATTCTGTTGCCACTTCTAAATCTCCCTTTTCTGCAAATATATCTGCCAAATTGTATTGGCAATATGCTAACTTTTCCGCTGAAATAGGCAAAGCTATACAATCGTTTAGAACTTCTTGAGCCTTAGTAAAATTACTTTGCTCATAGTACATGCGTAATAATTTTCTATGCGCTTTATAAGCTTCATCAGGTAATAAATTACGCTGTTTAGCATATGCTTCCCAAGCTTCAATAGTACTCTTTATATTATTTTTTCTTTCTGTTATTTCAGCAATCTGTAACAATATAAATTTTTTCTTATCTGGCTCAGTGCCATAATCTTTTAACATGGCATGCAAATAAGACAGTAAGGTATCAGGATGTAAGTCAGACATACGGCTCATGTCTATGAATAACAACCATACTTTCCAGCTTTGCTGCACATCTATTTCAGAAGCTAAATAAGCCTTTAATAGATTTTCAGCTTGCGACCACTGCTTATTTGCCAGTGCGCTACGTATATCTTGTAATTTTTCTTCTTTTTGCTGTGTATCAAAAACAACAAAAAGAAGAAAAATACATATACAAAGAGCACCTATTTTATAGGCTATTCGCAAAATTATTCCTCGGTATTTTCTGAATCATCCGCAATTTCTGCAGTATTTTCTTGCTGCGTTACTGTTTCTGTATCAGATATAATACCATTTGCATTTTCGTCCACGGTTTCTGCACCATCTTCATCAAAATCTTCTTTGCGTGCGCCGCCTTCGTCCACACGGTCAAAGCCTACAACAGTAGCGCCATTGTCCATTCGCACAAGCATAACGCCCATGGTGGCACGCCCTTTAGAACGCACATCGTCCACACCAATACGCACAATTTTATTGGCTGATGTGAGCAATACCAAACCATCATCATCACGCACTGGCATGGCGCCCACCACTTGGCCGGTTTTGGAAGTTACCTTAAAGTTAATAATACCCTTTCCGCCACGTGATTGGGCGCGGTATAAATCAACACGAGTACGCTTACCATAACCATTAGAAGATATAGACATAATTTCTGTTGTTTGATCTTCTGGCTTAAGAATAACACAAGCCACCACCGCATCATCACGGCGCAGGGCTACACCCTTAACACCTGTGGCACCACGGCCCATGGGACGAACATCTTTACAAGAGAAGCGGATAGAGAAGCCATTAGCCGTGGCTAAAACAATATGGCTTTCTTCACGTATGGGACGTACAACAACCAGTTCATCATCATCTTTAAGGCCCACAGCAATAAGACCTGTTTTACGGCATTTGGCGTATAGCGATGCCGAAGAACGCTTTACCATGCCGCGGCGGGTCACAAAGAGGAAATGCTTATCCTCTGCAAATTCACGTACAGAAAGTACCGTGGTTACCCATTCATTTTCTTCCATGGGTAAAAGATTTGCTATATGCATACCTTTAGCTGTACGGCTACCCTCTGGTACTTGGTGTACCTTGATTTGGTGCATACGGCCTTTATTGGTAAACAATAAAAGATATTGGTGATTTGTAGTTGTTAAAAATTCCTGTACGTAATCATCATCTGACGTATGCAAAGCGGCAATACCTTTGCCACCACGCTTTTGTTGCTGATAATTATCAAGTGTAGTGCGCTTCATATAGCCGCGGCGAGATAAAGTAAATACCACTTCTTCATCAGGAATAAGATCTTCAATATCAATGCCTACTAATTCGTCCACAAGAACTTCGGTACGACGTTTAGTAGCAAAAGTATCACGAATATGTGTTATTTCTTCACGAATAACATTACGCAATACTTCCACATTACTTAAAATAGATTTGAAGTATTCAATTTTTTGCAAAATATCCTTGTATTCTGCCATGAGTTCATCACGCTGTAAGCCAGTTAAACGCTGTAAACGCATTTCCAAAATGGCTTTAGCTTGAATTTCACTTAAATTGAAACGCTCCATAAGGCGCATACGTGCTTCTTCTGGCGTAGCAGAAGCACGTATAATGGCAACTATCTCGTCAATATTATCTAGCGCAATACGTAAACCTTCCAAAATATGCGCTCTTGCTTCAGCTTTGGCCAGATCATAACGTGTACGACGAATAATAACATCACGTCTGTGCTCTAGGAAGCAACGCAATGCGGACTTAAGGTTGAGCAGTTGCGGTCTATTATCCACCACTGCCAGCATATTAATACCAAAAGAGCTTTCTAATGGCGTAAATTTATAAAGAGAATTAACTACAATTTCAGGAATAGTACCGCGCTTTAATTCCACAACAATGCGTATACCCTTGCGGTCTGACTCATCACGTAAGTCTGATATACCATCAATTTTGCGATCATGAACTAAAGCAGCAATGTTTTCCACCAAACGTGATTTATTTAAACCGTAAGGTATTTCACGAATAACGATGGATTGAAAACCCTTTTTACGCTCTTCAATTTCCACCTTACCGCGCATTTTCACCGTTCCACGCCCAGTGTGGTAAGCATCATGCAAACCTTGGCCGGCATAAACAAAGCCCGAGGTGGGAAAATCTGGCCCTTTTACGTACTCCATCAAATCTTTTACGGTGCATTCAGGATTGGCCAATAAATGCAATAAAGCATCGGAAAGTTCACCTAAGTTGTGGGGCGGAATATTCGTAGCCATACCTACAGCAATACCTGCAGTACCATTCAATAATAAGTTTGGTACTTTAGTTGGTAATACTGCTGGCTCTTGTAAGGTATTATCGTAGTTTGGGCGAAAATCTACGGTTTCTTTTTCAATATCATTTAAAAATTCGCCTGCTAAGCGTGACATACGCGCTTCTGTATAACGCATGGCCGCTGCTGCGTCGCCGTCAATGGAACCAAAGTTACCTTGTCCATCAATGAGTGGATCACGCATGGCAAATTCTTGCGCCATACGCACTAAGGCATCATAAACGGCAGAATCACCATGAGGGTGGTATTTACCAATAACATCACCAACAATACGTGCCGATTTTTTGTGTGGTCTACTGTAAGAGTTAGAAAGCTCGTGCTGTGCAAACATAATACGGCGATGGACGGGCTTTAAGCCGTCACGTGCATCAGGTATGGCACGACCTATGATTACAGAAAGAGAATACTCCAAATAAGATTTACGTAACTCTTTCTCAATACTAATTTTAT
>CAYJNG010000118.1:0-6919 GCA_964371505.1 uncultured Desulfovibrionaceae bacterium | reverse complement strand
CCTGTTCTTCCTGTTGCACAGGCGGCACAGCCATGGCTGCCACCTCAGCAGCAGAAAGAGGCGCATCACCAAGCACATCTTTGAACAAGGCATCCATATCATCGAGGGGATCTTGTGCCGAGGTTGTGCTCTCACCAAAATTCAACTCAGAAACATCCACAGAGCGAGGATCTGGTATACTTTGCGGCGTTTGAACGGACGGGTCTGGCCCATCATAAATATCTGGCTCTTGGTCAGCCCCTGCCACATGTGCCACTTCTTCAAGCACGCTATCAAAAAGGGCGTCCATATCGGCGGCGGCATCGGCTTCGGCGGTACTAGTCCCACTGGCTCCACTGCCAGCATGGGCTTGCTCTGCAGGTGCCTCATCTAATATACTTTCAAGAAGAGCGTCCATTTCAGCGGCGGCACTTTCTTCCGTAGTTGCTGAAGGCGCAGGCTCGCTAGCGGCGGTGGTTTCAGGCTGCTCAGGCATATCCATTTCTGCCAAAAGAGCGTCTATATCCGACATGTCCGGCAAGTCTTCACCTAACGCTTCATCACTTTCTTCAGCGCCTTGTGCAGCGTCAAAAGCTTCTGAGTCAGAAGCATCAGAATTCTCACCTAAAACTGCATTGGCTGTATTTTCAAGATCTTCTAAGTGCGAAAAGCCCCCATCGCTATCCATTTGCGCCATGAGGGCGTCAAGATCCATATCCATATCTGGGGGTAAATCAGGCACTTTGCTATTGCCAAGATCACTCACACCGCCACCTTGTGCGCCACCTTGTGCAGAAGAAGGGGCAGGTGCGGCGGGGGCAGAAGCAGACCCCTTTTCTATAATCTCAGTTAATTCAATAACGTCATCATCGGCTTCTGTTTTTTCATCAAAGTCAAATTGCATAGCTGCCTCTATGGTTAACGGTCTCAATAAAAATAGCTTTCCCTTGAACTGGCAAAATGTAAGCCCCTACACGATACATCATGCGGAGCTTTGGAAGCCGTGGCGCAAGTAAATGTGGCCAAAAATCAAGCACCAACGGCACCTTGCCTGCAATCAAACGCTTGATTTTCATACTCTTTACACTGTACTACTTCATTTCATACCAGTACAATACATTGTAAAGACACAAAAATACCACAAAAAAATTATAAGTACAGGAGTATTACTTACCAGAAAGAGCCCCTCTTGGCAATTACTAGAATGCCGCCAAGTGCTCTTATAATTCACGCCCTTTTCCCTAAAAAAAACGCCGCACTTTTAGGTACGGCGTTTTTAAAGGCATCCTTGTTTACAAGCTATATATAATCGCCACGGTTAAACTTAATTTTTTCCGTAACGCTCATAATTTCGAGCTCATTGACAAGGTTTGCCAATTCAGGGTTTTTCGCAAGAGTTTCCTTATGGGAATCACTCTTTAGCGAGGAAACGTGCGACTCTGCATTCTCTAAGAGAGAATAAGCATCGCGCAGACTTCTTTCACCCTCTGGCTTACGCAGTGTTTCAGCATATGATCCCAATACATTTAATGCATCTGAGGCTTGATTAAGCACAGCCTCTGTGGAATCCACTGTATCAGTGGCGGCAACACTTGCCGCATTTTGCACAAGCATTTGTTGCACAACATTTGTTTGCACACCCACTGCAGATGTACCCTGTTGCATGCTTCCTACTGCTCCACCAAGGGCAGCCTGCTCTGCAAAAGCTTCAGCAAAGCCAGAGCCTGCACCATTTTTCATGGCAGAGGTCTTCTTGGCTAGAAGCTCTTGTTGCAAGAGTAAGGCTTCAACGTTTTGTGTGCGTATATTCATATCGCCTCCAAACCTTGGCGTTTGCAAATTTACTGCAAAAAGTTTGCCAAAAAAGTAAAATTTTGTAACTAGCTAAAATGACACACTCTAGAAAAATTTTAGAGGAATTTTTTTCCCTTACGCAAAAGCAAGCTTTTCCTGTCTATAAAGTATAGGCATTGCATGAAAGCTTGTCTATACACAAAAAAAGGGGTATAGTGTCTTAGGTTTTAGTTATCTCGTAACGTGTCACACTTAAGTTAAAAGGATGCCACCATGAAAGAAATTAAAAAAATACTTTGTGCCGTTGATTTGTCTAGCCATAGCAAGACCATAGCAGACTATGCCACCACCTTTGCCAAGCTTACTGGCGCTGAGGTTCTTGTGGTGTACACGGCCCCCTCTTTAAGCCAATATGTGGGTTTTCATGTACCCCCTAATACCATTGAAAATTTTGTGGGTGAAATTGTTTCCGGCGCAGAAAAATCCATGGACGGCTTTATTGCAGAAAACTTCCCCGGCATTGTGGCCAAAGGCCATGTGCTTGTAGGCTACGCCGCTGAAGAAATAGTGGAAAAAGCCGAAGAGGAAAAAGTAGACCTTATTATCATGGGTACGCATGGCCGCAAAGGGCTTGACCGCATGCTCTTTGGCTCAGTGGCGGAAAGCGTAGTGAAAAACGCACGCCAGCCTGTGCTTACCATTCGCCCTGATTAATACCAGCATAATTATGTTAAGGGCTGCTACCTAAAAAGCGGCCCTTAACGCAATATCAACCCAACACACCCAAAAAACAAGAGCGGCATAGACCCACCAAGTGGCATTTGCCATGGGTCTGAGAGCTGTTGCCAAGGCAACAGCCCTTTTATTTATCATAATCTTGCATTCTTTCCCAAGTAGGTTTTTTCCATGTCCAAAGAGCACCCTTCTACGTCTGTACGCAAAGAAATTGAAGCCTTAACTGCCTATGTGCCTGGCTTAAGCATTGAAGAAATTCGCCAACGCTATGGCTGTGAGCGCATAGTAAAAATGGCCAGCAATGAAAACGCCCTAGGCGCTTCTCCCTTAGTGCAAGAGCGCTTACGCCGCCATGCTGACTTAGTTTTTCGCTATCCGCAAGGGGGCAACCCACGCCTTGTGGCAGCCATTGCCCAAAAACACAACGTAGACAGCTCGCGCATTATCGTGGGTAACGGTTCAGACGAAATCATTGATTTGCTCATGCGCGTTCGTGCCGTCCCCCATGAAGACAATATCGTATGCTTTAAACCTTGCTTTGGTATGTATAGTGTTCAAGCGCATATTTGTGGCCTTGAATTACGCCAAACGCCGCTTAATGATGACTTTAGCATGCCCTTTGAAACCATGCTTTCTTTAATTGATGAGAATACAAAGCTTGTCTTCATTACAAGCCCTGATAACCCTTCCGGATTCTGCCCTGACGCAGCCGAGCTTTTAGCCTTTGCCAAGGCATTACCCCAAACGTGTCTGCTCATCATTGACGAAGCCTACATGGACTTTACCGACGAAGCCACATACTCCTTACTTGCTCAAGGGCATCACCTTGACAATATAGTATTTTTACGCACCTTCTCTAAGAGCTACGGCCTTGCCGGCATTCGCCTAGGCTATGCCGTTATGCCTGAAGCGTTAGCACAATACCTTTGGCGCGCGCGTATGCCTTTCTCTGTAAATATTTTGGCCGAAGAGGCAGGCCTTGCCGCCATGGAAGATACAGACTTTTATGCCAAGAGCATTGAAGTGGCTAAACTGGGTAGAGAGCAACTTACCGAGGGCCTAGATGCCTTAGGCTGCAAAGTATGGCCAAGCCACACCAATTTTCTTATGTTTGCACCGCCTAAAGGCAAGGAAGCCGGCAAAATATTTGAAGCCCTGCTGCATAAAGGTTTTATTATCCGTGCTTTAAAAAGCTATAGTTTACCGCACTTATGCCGCATCACCGTGGGAACAAGCCAAGAAAACAAAGACTTTTTACAAGCTTTAGCTGAGGTAATTCGCGAAGATGTCTAGCACCACTCTGCTCCCTATCGTTACCATAGACGGCCCTGCCGGTGTGGGAAAATCCACCTTGGCGCGCTCCTTGGCGGCGCACTTAAACATTGCCTATATGGATACGGGCGCCATGTTTCGCTGCCTTGCGCTTAAGCTTGGTGAAGGCGCTGAACTACGCAGCGCTGAAGAATTACAAGAATTGTGCACGCAATGGCATTTTAGCCTTTATGGCAGTGGCGCCAATACCCTTTTACTGTGCAACAATACACCCGTACGCAGCGAAATACGCACGGAACAAGTGGGGTTTTTAGCTTCACGCTTGGCCACTGTGCCTGTCATACGAGACATTTTAAAACAAGCGCAAATACAACTTGGAGAAAACACTTCCCTTGTGGCTGAAGGACGAGACATGGGCTCGGTAGTATTTACCACGGCGCGTTTTAAGTTTTTTCTGGATGCCAGCGTAAATATTCGCGCGGTGCGCCGCCAGCGCCAGTTGGAAGAGCAAGGGGAAAGTGTAGACCTTATGGAGCTGACGGAGCAAATCCGCCGGCGCGACACCTTAGACCGCACCCGCGCTGTGGCCCCTCTATGCCCTGCCCCTGGCGCCACCATCATTGACACCTCTGACTTAGACATCCCTGCTGTGCTAGGAAAAATGCTACACCATATTAGCGGTGCCGGTGGTATGTAGATCATTTAACGCTGTTGAAAGAAGATTATCTATTCGTCAAATTTCACATTTGTGTACCTTCTTTCAACAGCTTACTAGGGCACTTTTTACCCTCCTGTGCCCCGCGAAAGTGGGCAAAAAATACCCTTTTCACCCCCTCACTTTTCTCTAAAGGCCTTATATTACACACCCCAAGCATCTTGGCATACCCTGTGCAAGAGTATTCACATACTGCACATAGGCATAGTGCTTATGCATAAACCCATTATAATCCTTGGGGAGGATATTATGAGTCAACTCGATTACGAAATTAACAAAGAATTAGGCGAGTGCTATCTTTTTATGGGCGACCTTGACAAGTCCGAAGAGTACTACCGTAAGGCCATTAACTTTGATGGCGCCAATGCTGCACCTTACCTTGGCCTTGCTACCATTGCTGTACAGCGTGCTAAACTAGATGAAGCCATGGTGCTTTATACCAAAGCTCACTCTCTTGAAGAAACCGACAAAACTCTTACTGGTATTGGTCTTGTACATATGGAGCAAAATGCTCATGAGCTTGCTTATGACCATTTCTCTCGTGCCCTTGACCGCAACCCAGAAAACATGATTGCCCTCAACTGCTTAGTACGTGAAGGTTACTATTTAGGCCGCTTAGCTGATGTGGTACCTGCTCTTGAAGCTAGCATGAAAGTTTCTGCCGAAGCCAATGCCATTCAAGTAAGCCTTGCCGGCATTCTTATCTCTTTAGGACGTACCGAAGAAGCTAAATCACACTTGGAAGCGGTGCTTGGCTTGGACCCTTCCAATGCCAATGCTCAAGAACTTATTGCGAGCATGGCAGCTTAAGCTTCGGGCTTAATTAACGTAGGCCCATTTCTCAAGAATGCAGAAGTTTTTTTAAATTCCCTCCCCACTCGGTTTTCCGACCTTGGGTTTGCAAGGTCCAAGGTCGGGAGCCAAAACGAGGGGGAACGGTACATCCCAGCGCAGGATGCAAGGGGGTACGTCATGGATGACAAAGTATAAACGCAGGCTTTATGCCTGCGTTTACTTTTGGTGCAGTCAAATATCTCTTTCCCCTCTGGACAGTGAAAAATCCTTCATATACATTCATAAGCACGCGAAAAGCTACCCGCCCTGCGTATCAAAAAACCCTGTACATATACCTTTACAACACGTTAGGTTGACATTACCGCTATCACCTTTTTACAATGGGTAATGGGCTTACCTTAAATAGCACAGCCTATTTTTTTATAGGTAATTTTAACACCTCGAGGCTTATATGACGACCACAAGTGAGCATCCAACAGTTTCGCACGCAGCGCATGAAGATAGCCATGGTGAACATGGGCATGCCCCCTTAGACACAACACACGAACACAATCATACGCCTGCATCTTCCCCCCACGAGCACCATCATGAGAACGAGGGGCATGAATATGAACATGGGGGACATGAGGGGCATGGGCATGAACACGGACATGGACATGGGGGGCATGGCGAAGGCTTAGACGGTTTTATAGACACCTTCATGCACTTGGCAATGGAATTCACCCTTATTTTCTTGGGCATGAGCATACTTATAGCCTTCGTCTTTGCGTATATACCCAAAGAAAAAATACAAAAGCTTTTTCGCTTGCCTTACGGCGGCGGGCATGTAGTAGCTATTTTTTTTGCCGCTCTCACCCCTTTATGCACCTTCTCCACCGTGCCCATGTTACAAGGTTTACTACGTACAAATACAAAATTTGGTCCTTCCATGACCTTTCTTTTTTGCTCGCCTTTGTTAAGCCCCATCATTTTATCTTTACTATTTACGGCCTTTGGAGGTACTTTCACCGTAATTTACACTAGCCTTGTGGCTCTTTTGGCCCTAAGCATGGGGACACTTTTGGAACTGGCACATTTTGAAAAGTATCTCATACCCAGCCATGCCTTAGACAACATACAGTATACTTGCTGCCCTCACGCGGATCACGCGCATCAGGCACATCAGGCGCATCAGGCACATCAGGCACACAAAGACCAAAAAATGCAAAAGCCCTCGTTGAGAAACGCCCTTAAAGCGGCCCTTAAAAGTGGCTTTACCAATTTTAAACTTGCTTTCCCGTATTTACTTATGGGGATTTTGCTTGGAGCCTTGGCTTATAGCTATGCACCGCAGGAATTTTTACAAAAATACGCGCACAAAAACACCTTTACCACCATTCCTTTGGCGGCATTGGTGGGCTTACCCTTGCATGTACACATAGAAACGCTCATTCCAGCCAGCAAGGCACTTTTAGAAAATGGCGTAGGCCTTGGTGTTGTTATGGCCTTTTTTATAGGCAGTGGCGGCGTAAGCATTACTGGGCTTATGGTGCTTAAAACGATTTTTAAAATGCCCTTACTCATAGCCATGACCTTGTGCGTCTTTGGCATGGCTGTATTTATGGGCCTCATTTTTCCCTTTATCTATAG
>CAYJNG010000117.1:0-7034 GCA_964371505.1 uncultured Desulfovibrionaceae bacterium | reverse complement strand
ATACCCAACCTCAAAACTCTTGTTTGAAAGTTTACATAATTATCATTATGGGACAATTATAAAAAGACACAATGCCCACCCCACACGGCGACGCCATACATATTTTCTTTGCATATTTTCTTTTCCGTGATGAGCCACTGCCGCACGGTACACAGTTTTATTTACCCACATCCCTATGGCCGCATCCCCATGGACGGCTCCCATGGGTGGCTAACACTTGAGCGCTGGTGAGTTTTCCCCATATTCTTCAGCATTGCTCAGCAATTTTATGCCGCACAATAAAAACTCTTTTTTTCATAATTACACACTTGCCATGCACGCCTGCACAGCGTAAAACATGTGCGACACGCTTTAATAATGTAAAGGAGCTCCTATGGGACTTACCAGCGCCTCTAGTTCGTTCACACGTTTTCGTATTATGGACGAAATCCCTAAAGATTTATGGACTAGCATTCCAGAAAAATTGCAATTATTTGCCTTTCAAGACATTGATAATACAGCAGAAGAAAGCTCGCATGGGTGGACATGTTTTGACGATATGCTAGATACCCAATGGAATACTGCTCCGCCACAAAAAGGTGAATATATTGTATTTTCTTTGCGTTTAGATACGCGCCGTGTGCCCCCTGGTGTTATAAAAAAACACCTTGCTTTGGCATTACAAGACGAAAAGAAAAAGATGCAAGAGCAAAACAAAACTTATATTAGCCGTGAACGCAAAAAAGAACTTAAAGAACAAGTAATGTTGCGCCTACGCCAGCGTTTTTTACCCATTCCGGCAGAATTTAACGTGGTATGGTCTAGCACCAATAATACGGTGTGGTTTATGTCCACACAAAATAAAATGTTAGAAATGTTTACTGAGCTTTTTACCAAGACCTTTGATTTACATTTAGATCAAATGACTCCTTATGGTCTTGCCAGTACTTTTCTTGATGAAGAAAAGCTTATTCAACTTGATATGCTCGAACCTACCCATTTTGCTGCGGAGTAACACATGGCCAATGAAATCACGACAGATATTGTACTTGGGCAAGAATTTTTAACATGGCTTTGGTTTCAAAGTGATACCGCCCCCCATGACTTTACCGATAAAAATGGTATGCCCTTTAGCGTGTCTATGGAACAACGCATTGTGGTGCAAGGCGGCGAAGGCGACAGCTTAGAAACGGCCTCTGTGTCTGGTTCTCTTTCTCCTTTGCGTGAAGCACGTTTTGGCCTTGCCACAGGAAAAAAGGTAACACGCGCCTTGGTTCGTTTTGAGAAAGATGAACTAGCGTGGCAAGTGGGCCTTAAAGCAGAAGACTTTTCTTGCAATGGCCTGCGTTCTCCTAAAATAGAAAAAGAAAGCGATGACGATGATCCGGATGCTTTTTTGCTGGAAAAAATCTATCTTATGGAAATATGCCTAGAGCTTTTAGATGGGCTGTATAAACATTTTATCTTACTTCGTCTTTCCCCAGCATGGAAGGAAGAAGTGCAGCGCATTCACGAGTGGATGACCAAACGTGAAAATATATAATGCGTAGCCACTCATAAGGAATAAGTATGCCCTCTACTTCCATAAGCTCTAAAGCCCCCCTACTCTTGGCGCTTAGTCTGCGTATACTGCGCAAACTACTTTGGATGCTTATGGTTCTTTGGGGCATAACCATCATAAGCTTTATCGTCATCCATCTTGCACCGGGTTCTCCCACAGATTTAGAAACCACACTTAATCCCATGGTGGGTGAAGCTGCACGGCAAAGGCTGGAAGCTTTATACGGTTTAGATAAGCCCTTATACGAACAATACGGCAACTGGCTTTGGCGCATTGTACAATTGGATTTTGGCAACTCCATGTCCAGCGATGCCAGACCAGTCTTAGATAAAATTATGGAGCGCCTGCCGCTTACGGTGGGTATGAATGTGGCGGCGCTTTTTCTCACCTTGTGTATAGCCATTCCCATGGGGGTACTTTCTGCGTGGAAGCAAGATTCTTGGCTGGATAAAGGCATTACCGTTCTTGTTTTTTTAGCTTTTGCCATGCCCGGCTTTTGGCTTGCTCTTTTACTCATGCTCTATTTTGGCATAGAAAACGCTTGGCTACCCATATCAGGCCTCACATCGCTCGATTATGACTACCTCTCCACATGGGGAAAAATAAAGGATATAACCTCCCACCTTATCCTGCCCATTACCATTTATACTGTGGGCTCCATAGCCGGCATGTCTCGCTTTATGCGCTCATCCATGTTAGAAGTTTTACGCCAAGACTATATACTTACCGCACAAGCCAAGGGCTTACCCACAAGGCGTGTGATTTTTCACCATGCTTTACGTAATGCCTTATTACCGCTCATTACTTTGCTTGGCCTTTCAGTGCCAGGGCTCATAGGCGGATCGGTTATCATAGAATCCATCTTCGCCCTACCAGGCCTTGGGCAACTTTTTTACGGCGCCGTTATGGCACGAGATTATACCATGATTATGGGAAATCTTGTCATCGGCGCTGTGCTTACCCTGGTGGGTAACGTCCTTGCTGATATATGCTATGGCCTTGCCGATCCACGCATACGCACAGCCAAGGAGGCCGCGTAATGACACCACGCTTCCGCATGCTTTTTAAAAAATATTTTATGTTTTCCTTGGGCTTAAGCTTTGTGCTTTGCATGTCTTTGGCAGCGCTTTTAGCGCCATGGCTTGCCCCTTATGACCCTAACGCTTTGCACCTTGATGCCATTTTACTGCCTCCTTGTGAGGCCTTTCCCCTTGGCACCGACCAACTGGGGCGCGACGTACTTTCCCGTTTGCTTTACGGCGGGCGCATATCTCTTTGGGTAGGTTTTGTGGCTGTAGGAATTTCTGTAAGCATTGGTTTAGTGCTAGGCCTTATGTCTGGCTATTTTGGGGGTTATGTGGATGAAGGCATCATGCGCGGCGTAGATATTATGCTGTGTTTTCCTTCCTTTTTTCTTATTTTAGCTGTTATTGCTTTTTTAGAACCTAGCCTTACCAATATCATGGTGGTCATTGGCCTCACATCATGGATGGGCGTAGCTCGTCTTGTACGTGCCGAAACACTAACCTTGCGCCAAAGAGACTTTGTGGCTGCAGCCCGACTCAACGGAGCCTCCAGCGCACGCATATTGGGTATACACATTCTTCCCAATGCCTTAAGCCCGGTGCTTGTATCGGCCACCCTTGGCATTGCAGGTGCCATATTAATAGAATCTTCCCTAAGCTTTTTAGGCCTTGGAGTGCAGCCCCCCACAGCCTCTTGGGGTAATATGTTACTTGAAGGAAAAAATGTATTAGAAATAGCCCCTTGGCTTTCTTTATATCCTGGTCTTGCCATTTTAATCACGGTGCTTGGTTATAACCTGCTTGGTGAAAGCCTACGCGATATGCTTGATCCACGCTTACGCAATGGATAATATTTAGAGAAAAACATGCTAGAATTTTTACGTATTCAAGGCCTTGCTCTTATTGAAAATATGGAGCTTGAGTTTACTTCGGGCATGAATGTGCTCACAGGGGAAACAGGCGCAGGAAAAAGCTTTATTTTAAAAGCTTTAAACTTCCTTTTAGGCGAAAAACTCGGCGCAGATATGGTACGCGCCGGCAATGAGAAAGCGCAAATTGAAGCTATTTTCCAGTATGAAGGCCAAGAGCTTATTTTACGCCGTGAACTCATGGCTGAAAGCGGGCGCAGTCGCCTTTATATTAATGATAGCTTAAGCTCACAAGAAACAGCACGAGAACTGCGCCCAAACCTCATTGTACACACCAGCCAACACGCGCAACACAAGCTTTTACAAGCCAGCTATCAAGCGCAACTTATAGACGAAAGCCTTCCGGACAAATCTCTCCTACAGGAACGCACTCACATTTTGCAACAGCTCCAAGCCGTTTCTGAAAAACGTAAAGCCTTGCAAGCACGGCATACTGCTCTTTCAGAAAAGCGTGACTTACTTGAAATGCAGCAACATGAAATTGATAAAGTAGCGCCACAAGAAGGCGAAGAAGAAAAACTTGAAGCCATTCGCGCACAAGCGCGACAAGCCTCGCAACGCGCTGCAGACTTTTCTGAAGGTTTAACACTTATTTATGGCGATGATGGCCCTGGCCTGCGTGACCTTTTAGCCCAGTTTGAACACACCTTAGAGCGTATTAGCCAGTACGATACAAGCATGGCGGCTGAAGTAGAGGCTGTTACAGCATTACGCGATAATTTACCAAGCTTAGAATCACGGCTACGTAAAGCGCCGGAAGCTTCCACCATTGATATGGACGCCTTGGAGTCTCGCTTATATGCCTTAGCGCAGCTTAAGCGTAAATTGCGCCGCTCTTTAGAGGAAATACTAGAACTGCGTTCCGAGATTGATGAGAATATTTCCTTCTTAGATTCTTGCGCCTTAGATATGTCTTTACTGGAAAAAGAAGAAAGTGCCCTCACCCAAAAACTTCAAGTAGTACTTGATGCTCTTATTCCTTTACGCCGCACCTGCGCGCAAGACTTTGCCACTAAATTGGAAGAGGCCCTTGCAGGTCTTGGTTTTTCAAAAGATATTCGCGTCATTGTAGACTTTACCCCCCTGAAACTTTGGGGAGAGATTTATGATGAAAAAACCCGTTTGCTCTGGGCGCCTAACCCCGGCCAAGCGCCACAGCCCCTTGACAAAATAGCCTCCGGCGGCGAACTTTCCCGCTTTCTTTTGGCCCTTGTAAGCATTAAAAATAGCGGAGAAAGTGCCACTTATATCTTTGACGAAGTAGATACCGGCATTGGGGGCCTTACCCTTAATATGGTGGCAGAGCGTTTACAAAGCTTAGCCCAAAAGCGCCAAATGCTACTTATTACCCATTGGCCTCAATTGGCAGCGCAAGGTTCTCGCCATTTTCGTATTGTAAAACAAGAAGAAAATGGAAAAACTTTTACCACTTGCACCCCCCTCAATGACGAAGAAAGACATAAAGAGCTTATCCGTATGGCCGGCGGGGCAAAAAGTATTTTAACTGTATAAATAAAACTTTATAACAAACTAGCCAATGCGCAAAGTGAGCCCTTATGCACTATGATCCTTACTACTATCCTTATGCATCTCGTCGTAATGTTGTTTTTGGCTCACAAGGTATGGTTGCCACATCACAGCCCTTAGCCGCACAAGCAGGCTTACGCATTTTACAACAAGGCGGTAATGCTGTGGATGCCGCTGTGGCCACGGCTGCGTGTTTAAGTGTTGTAGAACCCACGGGTAATGGCCTTGGCGGAGATGCCTTTGCCATAGTATGGATGCAAGAAGAGCTCTTTGGATTAAACTCCAGTGGCCGCTCACCACGTCTGCTCACGCACGATGTGGTAAAGAAAAACGGTCATGAAAGCGTACCTTTTGATGGACTTATCCCCATTACTGTGCCCGGTATTCCGGCAGCCTGGGCAGCACTTAATACGCGTTTTGGTAAGCTTTCCTTAACAGAATGCTTAAGCCCTGCCATAGAATATGCCGAAAAAGGCTTTGTCGTGGCCCCCATCACCGCGGAACTCTGGCAAAAAGCCCATGACCATTACGCCAAAGCAGCTTCCAAACACCCTTCTCTACGTCATTTTTTTCAAGCTTTTACCTATGAAGGTAAGTGCCCTCAAGCAGGAAGCTTATGGCGCATGCCTCATCAAGCCCAAACCTTAAAAGCCATTGCACAAAGCCAAGCAAAAGCTTTTTATAGTGGCGCATTAGCAGAACAGATAGATGCTTTCATGCAAAAAGAAGGTGGCTACTTGCGTGGTGAGGATTTGGCAGACTTTACCCCGCAATGGGTTAAGCCCATAAGTGTGGAATACGGACAGCACAAGGTTTGGGAACTTCCCCCCAACGGCCACGGTATTGTTTCTCTTATGGCACTACAAATTCTCAATAATTTTGACATGAGTCACGCAGATAACCCCGAAACCCTACACAAACTCATTGAAGCGGTGAAACTTGCCTTTGTAGATGGCTTAGCCCACATTGCTGACCCTGCCCACATGCGTGTAAGCGTTGAAGACCTTCTGCACAAAGACTTTGCCTCCATGCGTGCTTCCCTTATAGGGAAAACAGCTTTAGACCCAGCACCTGTAAGCCCCCCCAAGGGTGGCACGGTCTATTTAGCCACCGCCGATGGGCAAGGTAATATGGTTTCTTACATACAAAGCAATTATACTGGCTTTGGTTCCGGTGTTGTTGTTCCCAATACCGGTATTGCTTTGCAAAATCGCGGGGCCTGCTTTAGCATGGATGCAGCGCATCCTAATGCTGTTGGCAGTAAAAAATTGCCATACCACACCATTATACCAGGATTTATCACAAAGTCAGATAGTACAAACGCCTCTTCTACCTCTTGTGGTACTTCTGCTCCTTTTGGCTCGTTTGAGCCCTTTGGCCCGTTTGGAATGATGGGCGGCTTCATTCAACCCCAAGGGCACGTCATGCTCGCCCACCGTATGCTAGACCAGCATCTCAACCCCCAAGCGGCACTTGACGCTCCACGGTTTCGCTGGGTTCAAGGCCGCACCGTCGAAGTGGAAGCAAGCTTCCCCCCATCGCTAGCAGAAGCCCTACAACGCAAAGGGCATGATATCCGCTATGGTACGGTAAGCGATAGAGACTTTGGGCGAGGACAATGCATATGGCAAAAACGTGCTACAAAAGATAGCCCCCCTCTTTTCATGGGCGGTACAGAACCACGTACCGATGGACAAGTGGCCGCATACTAAAACAATAGTCATAACGGCCTAAAGCCCTTACCTTTGCCTTGCAAAGGTAAGACTGCTGACAAAGTCTACTGGGGAAGAACCTTTTTTGAAAAAAAGGTTCTTTCCTCAGACCCCTTTTCCAAAAAACTTTAATTGCGGCCACACCTTGTCGTTGTAATCAAGGTTTTTGCGCAATTGAAATTTACGAAAAAATGGCTTTTTTCCTGTATTTTAAGCTGTAAAATATATTTTTTGAGGTTTTCATCGAAAAAATAAGTAGACTTTTAAATTATAGGGTTTGTCATTAGTCTGAGGTATTTTT
>CAYJNG010000116.1:0-7226 GCA_964371505.1 uncultured Desulfovibrionaceae bacterium | reverse complement strand
GACATCCGCCTTGTAAGGGCGGCGCTCTACCAGCTGAGCTAACTGCCCGCGAAGAGTGTTCTATAAGAAGTAGCCCTTCCTGTCAATGAAAAAATCACTACTTTTAAAAAAAAAACATTATACACTAGGGCATCATCCTATTAATACAGGAAAAAACACCGCACATTTTTAAGCAATGGTATTGCGTAAAATACCTATATGCTCAACTTCCATTTCCATAACATCACCAGACTTGAGGAATTTGGGCGGGTCAAAACTCATACCCACGCCTGCAGGGGTGCCTGTGGCAATGATGTCCCCCGGCAAAAGCGTTGTACCTTGCGAAAGTATGTGGATAAGCTTAGCCACAGTGAATATCATAAGCGACGTGTGTGAGCTTTGACGTACTTCACCATTGATACGGCTTTCAAGTTTTACGTTTTGCGGATTTGGCAAAGCGTTACGCGTTACAATGCAAGGGCCAAAGGGAGCTGAGCCGTCAAGGGATTTTCCAGCATACCATTGGCTTGTGCGTCTTTGTAAATCTCGCGCGGAAAGGTCATTAACTATGGAATAGCCAAAAACATAACTAAGCGCTTCTTCTTCACTGATATTTATACCTTTTTTCCCTATAACAACAGCAAGCTCTACTTCATAATCATATTTAAGCGTATGCTGTGGATGGTGACTTACGCTTGCTTCAGGATGCGCAATGGCAGTACAAGGCTTGGTAAAAAGAAAAGGAAATTCTGGTATTTTTTGCTCTGCATCTGGGCGAGTAAACTCTTGTAAATGCGCCACATAATTAATACCTGTGCACAATATATTTCGCGGAGGATTAACATAGGGAGCTTGTAAAGTGCAGGAAGAAGCGGCCAAGGTGTTGGCGCTGCCTGCTTTTTGTAAGGCTTGTTCCAAACGCGGAAAAAGAGCATCCCCCTCCTCTACGGCCAAACGCAAAGAAGGTGGAAGCGTAGCGTCAACGCTGCAAACATCTACAATACTATCATTTTCGGGTTGCCAAATACCCCAAGACAATACTTCAGGCTGAGCCGTAGTATAAAAAGACACAAGACGCATAAAAACTCCTTTTGCGTAAATTAATATGTATGTTGCCTAGTTTGAACTTTACTTACTAAACGTTTTCTGCACCTTGATTGCTTTCACCGCGTATGATGCGCACCAAGGTACGTACATTGCGCAAACCAATGACGCGCCAGCTACCATTTTCTTCACGAAGCCATGCTTCTACAGGGTAGGACTTACCATTGCCATGATCTTTAAGAGTAAAAGGCACATACACAGCGCCACTTTCTTCCACAGGCTTGCCTATGTTTACAATCTCTTTGCGCCCCATGGAAGCGTCGGCAAAAAGGGTGGAAAGTAGCCCACCGGGTTGTTCTGTTTGAATTTCTTTACCGCCAAAGGCCCCAGAGCGCACGCCATAACGTACAAAGGCTGCCGCTTCACCCACCAAGGTATTACGTAGGGTTTTGCGTGCAGTTTCATTTTGCGTCACTGTGGAAAGCATGAGAGCTAACACGGGTGGCAGGGTTTTCTGATCAGCCTTACCGGCATCTTCAATAAAAATATCTACACATTGGCCTATGAGGCTTTCCATATTAATGGACGCATCAAAAAAAGCCTGATCGCCTGTATCTAGGGCTTGCTGTATGTCGTGCAGCGTTTGTACAGGGGTGCTCCCTGCTTGAGCAGGAGCCGCCTGCAAGGCAAGGCTTAAACTAAAAATAAAAAAATAAGACAGAATGCGTTTCATATTTCCCTCAACATTGCTTTTATATGGTTGCAAGTTCTACAGGCACGCTGCCTTTGAGTGCTAAAGGCAAGCCACAACTTACCAAAAGTACGGTAGAACATATTTGGGCCATGTGTTGATTTACTTTGCCCTGCCAGTCACGAAAGGAACGCCCTAAGGCAGACATGGGCACAATACCTTGCCCCACCTCATTGCTCACAAGCACCACAGGCACAGGGCTTTGCAGTAAAAAATCTATGAGTTGCTCTTGGCAATGACGCATAGCAAGGTCTGAATCCTCCACTTGCGCGTGTTTTTCCATAATATTGCTGAGCCAAAATGTAAGGCAATCTATTAGAACAACATCCACGCTTTCCAATTGTGCCTTAGGCATTTGTTTAAAGTCCAAGGTGGGGCTTTCCCACGTGTGCCAACCTGCCCCGCGCTGCGCGCAATGGGCTTCAATGCGCAGTTTTGTTTCTGCGTCAGCTTGCGCCCATGGCGGGGCTGTGGCCACATACAAACGCCGCGGCCCCAAGCTTTCTGCATAACGTAAGCTCAGTGCGCTTTTACCGCTGCGCGCGCCGCCCACAAAAAGAGTGATGTTTTCTTGCTTATGTTTGTGGCTGTTCATGACTTTCAAGGCCGGCTTTTTGCAATCTAGAAGATAAATCTTGTAGCAGCTTCCCTGCTGTTTGTGCGCTTTGGGCCAATTTCGCAGCGTCTTGGCCTTGTTCTAACCTGCGCTCAAGCCACTGAGAAATATAAAGAATACTATCAGCATCCATGGAACGAGCCGCAGGCGCTGCCTTACGCACTGCGCCTATAAGACTTTCTCTAGCAAGAGTTCTTTCGTGTATGGTGCGTTGATACTGAGCATTTAGGGAGTCTATACGCAATTGAATAGTGTCCATGGCGGTTTGATTTTTTTGCTCAAGGGCGGTGTCGTATTCGAACACCACTTCCGTAAGCTTAGCGTGTATATCTAAGGATGCTTGCACCGTAGCTTCAATATCTTGCATATGGGCTGCAAAGTCCGGTAAAGCCCCTATGCCCTCCAAGACACTACCCACAATATTAAAATCTTTTGCATAAGCCCCCAACACTTTTTTAACATCGCGCTGTTCCCCATTTTTTAAGGGCTCCGTGGCGGCTTTTTGCATGCTTTGTACAAAATGCGGCGCGTATAAATCATATAAAGCCGTCATCATGGTGCTATTAAAAGCATAACGCAATAAATCGCTTCTGGCCCCAAGTACGTCAGAACCGCCCTCAGGCATGAGCGTGTGCATTTTTTGGCCATAACGTAAATTTAAAGAGGAAAGGCTTAATTGAGCATTTTTTCGCGGACTGTAGCGGCGCACTAACCATTGCGCGGCATCATCCACAAAGCTTAAGGGCACTTTGCTATCTTGCGTTACCTTGGGAGCCACAGGAGTAATGACCGCAGCCGTAGAAGTTGCACCAGAAGCTTGCCCTTGCATGGAAGCTGGATCGGTAGAAGGTAGCGTACCCCCTGCTGCAGAAGTGCTTTCTGCTGTGTGAGAACCAGCACCAGCGGCAGGAGAGCTTGCGTCTTGGTCATTTGCGGCTGTAGAGCCTAAAGGAGACTGCTCACTCTGTGTTGGGGCCAATAAAGATGCCTGAGAAGACATTTGTGTAGACGTTTTAGCACCTTGCAACGTATCCGGCGGAGCAGACATGGGCCTCATAACACTTTGTACACTTGGCTTACGGGCGGCATCCCTAGCACTGGCTGCGGAGCTATTTGACGTATTTTCTGGTAAATAATCTCGCACAACATTTTCCAGCGGTGTATCTTTTACTACCGTTTCCACATTTTTCTGCACTGTTTTGCCAAAGGCTTGCCTATCTTGTTCATCACGTGAAAGCCAGTACAACGCTGCAGCCGTGGCCACTACCGCCATAAGCGTTACAAGGGTAAGCGCCATAAGGCCGCCACGCCCCTTGGAAGGCTTAGGCAAATTTTGCATAGATTTAGAGGGAGAGTTTATCATAAAAATCCTCAGTATATAAATAAGTATAGGCGTTTAATGGGTGGCATAAACCACAACCAGTATGCGGCACTTTCTAGATTTTGTCTATAAAATAAGTATAGTTTTACTAAAACATTCCTACCACTAGCACTCATGTACTAGAGGCCATACTTTTGCCCTCTCTTCTTTCAAGAAAGTTCATGCTGAGAAAAATATTTCATCTTTTATTTATGGTAAAGTTATGTTAAGGAATTATTAACAATAAAACTATTTCTACCCTTACGTTTTTTCTTGACCCCATATGTGAAATACGTTAGCCAACTTTAAAGGACTATATAAATTGTAATTTTTGAGTAAAAGTTACAACAAATGGAGGACACATGCCTAACTTTATGTATTTTTTCGCAGCCCTAGGCGCATTGCTTGTGGGCTATATGGTGTATGGCACCATTGTAAGCAAAATTTTTGGTGCAGACCCAAGTAGGAAAACGCCCTGTCAAACCAAAGCAGACGGTGTAGACTTCGTAGAAATGAAGCCAGCAAAAATTTGGCTCATTCAACTTTTAAACATTGCCGGTGTAGGGCCTATTTTTGGACCTATCTTGGGCGCTTTATACGGCCCTGCAGCCTTAGTATGGATTGTGTTTGGCGCTATTTTTGCGGGCGCTGTGCACGATTACCTTTCTGGCATGCTTTCCATGCGTTATGGCGGCAGCAATATGCCTAATATTGTGGGCTATACTCTTGGCAATGGCGCAAAGCAACTCATGCGCATATTCTCCGTAGTACTCCTTTTACTCGTAGGTGTAGTTTTCGTTTCTGCTCCAGCCAAGTTATTAAGCGTTATGACACCTGATTGGATGAGCTTTAACACATGGATGATTATCATCTTTGCCTACTATTTCTTAGCTACCATTCTCCCCATTGATAAAATCATCGGGAATTTATATCCGCTTTTCGGTGCCGTATTACTCATCATGTCTGTGGGCATGATTACCATGCTTATTGTAGATGGATACACCTTCTACCCTGCCGCTGAAATGGTAAATCAACATCCCAAAGAATTACCCATTTGGCCTCTTATGTTTATTACCATTGCTTGTGGTGCCATTAGTGGCTTCCACGCTACGCAATCCCCCCTTATGGCACGCTGCTTACCCAACGAAACCTTGGGCAAGCCCGTTTTCTACGGTAGTATGATTGCAGAAGGCGCCATTGCTCTTATTTGGGCCACTGTGGGTATGTCTTTTTATCAAGACCCTGCCGCCCTTGGCGAAGCCATTGCTGCCGGCGGCCCTGGTAAAGTGGTTAGCGATGCAGCCTATACCCTCATGGGTAGCGTAGGTGGTGTATTTGCCATGCTTGGCGTTATCGTTCTGCCCATCACCTCCGGTGATACGGCTTTCCGCGCCACACGCTTGACCCTTGCTGAAGTTTTTAAATTCAATCAAAAAGATGCTGCCAAGCGCCTTATGATTGCTGTGCCTCTGTTCGTTTTAGGTGGTATTATTTCTCAAGTAGACTTTAATATTATCTGGCGTTACTTTGGCTTTGCCAACCAAGCCCTTGCTTCCATGGCATTGTGGGCCGGCGCAGCCTATTTATATCGCAACGGTCGCTTCCACTTTATAGCTTCCCTCCCTGCAACGCTGATGACAGCTGCTGCTTCTACCTATATTTTGGCAGAAAAAGCCATGGGCTTTGGCCTTGAATACAGCACTGCCAACATGATTGGCGGCGGCTTTGCTGTACTTTGCCTTGCAGCTTTCCTTATGCGTGGCAATAAAGCAAAAGTAGAAGAATACGTTGACTAGATAAAAAAACATCTTATCTTTTAAGGGAGAGGCTAAGCTTCTCCCTTTTTTTATAGGCTAATCGTAGTAATTCAATAAGTTTTTCTCGTGGATTGAAAAACTTCCCCACCCGCAATTTCTTGCTTGCTTTTCTTAAAAGGAATGATTACTATTAACTTACAACAGCTCACACAAGGAGGGCGCCATGACAAGCCTACAAGAAATACGTTATGATATAGACTGGAATTTAACACCTGAGCATGCAGTTACCATGTATTTAGAATGGGGAAATAATGACTGGAATGCAGAATATCCCCCTGTGCGCTCTAAGGACGATTTTTCTACATATTTTGTGATAGATACTTGGGGTGATGAACCCATGTTGCGCTTAGTACGCCGTAATTCCGAAAATGCCGAAGATATTTTCACCATGCCTTTGCCGCACGAATTGCGCGAAGAATTTTACGAAGAAAATGCCAACTTAAGAGGTATATTTGCCCCCACATCTGGCATAAAGCAATGGCTGAAGACACAAATGGACTAAATTTTTCACGGGCCTAAAAATACACACTGGGCGTATTTTTAGATTTCCGTTTCGTGTACCCTACTTTGATCTCCTCACAAAGCATGGCAACAGTACACAATAGCTAAAAGCCTCCCTTCGCATGAAGGGAGGCTTTTTGTTTTACTAATAATATGTGCGTTTTTTATTTGCTTATACTGGCGCTTTGCCCTGGTTCCAAGGCAATACATTTGCAATTGGGCGCATGACGCGAAAGCGCTTTTTCAAACTGCTGAACATTGGGGTCAAGGGCAGGAAAAGTACCAAAGTGCATGGGAATTACGTTATCCACATGCAAAAGAGTGCAAGCATGGGCTGCTTGGCGCGCATCCATAGTAAATACGCCGCCTATGGGCAAAAGTGCCACATCTAAAGGATATAGTCGTGCCCAAAGCTCCATATCACCAAAAAGCCCTGTATCTCCAGCGTGGTAAATACGCACGCCGCTTGGCATAGTAATAATATAGCCCACTGGCAAGCCGGTGGTGGAGGTGTGTAAAGCGGGAACCATGGTGACGCTCACACCCTTGTGGCTTACGGTACCGCCAAAGTTAAAGCCAATGCCGTTGAGAACTTGCTCTTGCGGTACGCCTTGTTCCGTAAGGGCGACGGCTGTTTCCACCATGGCACCTAGCATGGCCTTATGCTTTTGGCATATGTCAACAGCTTGCCCCACATGGTCACCATGGTCATGCGTCACAAGCACAAGGTCAATGGGGGGAAGTGCTGCCGAAACCACACTGGATGTGGGACAACCGTCCAAAAAAGGGTCGATAAGTATACGAATATCCTCTTCTTCAATTAAGAAAGCAGAGTGGCCAAGCCAAGTAATATTAGCCATAAAAGCTCCTTTTTTACGTGTTCGATACTTATTATAAGCACTGTTTCCTTGACAGCAAGGGGCACGCAGTATAGGAATTAAAAAGTTTTTGCGCCCGTAGCTCAGTTGGATAGAGCGTTGACCTCCGGAGTCAAAGGCCGTGTGTTCGATTCACGCCGGGCGCGCCATTAAATATCTAGAAAATCCCTTAAATATAAAGACTTCACGAAAAAATGCAGTAAACTTAGGCTTATTGCATTTCTTTCTATTTTCCTCTATTTCTATCTTGTGTGCGATAAATGGTGCGATAAGAACACAG
>CAYJNG010000115.1:4665-7230 GCA_964371505.1 uncultured Desulfovibrionaceae bacterium | reverse complement strand
TGAAAAAGCGTTTAAAACACCCTTTCCCCGAATTTTTACCAAGTGATGAAATATGGCATGTTATCTTATTACAGGCGGCGCAGGCTTTATTGGTTCAAACTATGTGCTTCAAAGCCGTGGCAACGGTGTGCGCGTGGTCAATGTGGACAAACTTACCTATGCAGGCAATATGGACAATCTTGCTGTGTTGGCGCAAGATAAAGACCACATTTTTGTGCACGGCGACATAGGCAATGAAGAGCTTATGGCGCATGCATTGAAGCAGTACGAACCGGACGCCATCATTAACTTTGCCGCCGAATCCCATGTGGATCGCTCCATTAAGGATCCTGACGCTTTCATTCGCACCAATGTTTTGGGCACTTGCGCTTTGTTGCGGGTGGCTCTGAACTATTGGCAAAATCTTGGTCCAGATAAAAAAGATGCCTTCCGCTTTTTGCATGTTTCCACCGATGAAGTTTTTGGCACCCTTGGTATGGATGATGCCCCCTTTACGGAAGATACTCCCTATGCGCCCAACAGCCCCTATGCTGCCTCCAAGGCCTCTAGCGATCACTTGGTGCGATCCTTTTATGAAACGTATGGCTTGCCCATTCTCATTACCAACTGCTCCAATAATTATGGGCCGCGGCAATTCCCTGAAAAGCTCATCCCCTTAGTTATTTGTCATGCCTTAGATGGCAAGCCCATACCCATTTACGGCAAGGGGGAAAATATTCGCGATTGGCTACATGTGGAAGATCACTGCGCTGCCATTGAGGTGGTGTTACAAAAAGGCCAAGTGGGCCGAACCTACGCCATTGGGGGCCGAGCCGAATGCAATAATATGGATGTGGTAAAAACCTTGTGCAGCGCTTTGGATAATTTTGTTCCTTTAGCGGTAGGGCAGTACAGTGACCTTATTACCCATGTGAGTGACCGCCCAGGGCATGATTTACGCTATGCCATTGATTGCACACGCCTAGAGCAAGAGCTTGGGTGGGTTCCATCTCACAACTTTGAACAAGGTATTTTAGAAACGGTACGTTGGTATCTTGAAAACCAAGACTGGGTTAAGCGAGCACGCAGCGGCGCTTATCAAGATTGGTTACAGCAGAATTACACGGCGAGGTAAGCATGAAAGAACGTAAAGGTATCATCCTTGCTGGCGGCTCTGGCACACGCTTACACCCGCTGACCCTAAGCATTAGCAAGCAGCTCATGCCTATTTACGATAAGCCCATGATTTACTATCCCTTAAGCATATTGTTGCAAGCCGGTATTCGGGATATAAGCATCATCTCCACCCCGCAGCACATTCACCTTTTTGAAGAGCTCTTGGGCGATGGTAGCGCATGGGGCTGTACCTTTCGTTATATTGTGCAACCTTCCCCCGACGGCCTTGCTCAGGCTTTTATTTTGGCGCGGCCCTATATAGAAGGGCACCCTTGCTGTTTAGTTTTAGGGGATAATATTTTCTTTGGGCATAACTTAGATACACTCTTACAGAACGCCACCGAAAAAGAGCATGGGGCTTCGGTCTTTGGCTACCATGTAAGCGATCCTGAGCGTTATGGTGTGGTGGAATTTAACGCAGAGCATCAGGCCATTAGTATTGAAGAAAAGCCGGCTGTGCCGCGTTCTAATTATGCTGTTACCGGACTCTATTTTTATGATGCTGATGTGGTAGATATTGCCGCATCCATTACGCCTTCAGCACGGGGTGAATTGGAAATAACCGACGTAAATAATGCTTATTTACAACGCGGCGATTTGCATGTGGAGCTTATGGGGCGCGGCATAGCTTGGCTTGATACCGGTACCCATGACTCCCTCTTGGCGGCTTCTTCCTATGTGCAGGCCATGCAAACACGCCAAGGCCTGTATGTGGCTTGCCCCGAAGAAATAGCGTGGCGTAAAGGTTTTATTAGTGCAGAGCAGTTACGTATTCTTGGTTCAGCTTTGCGTAAATCCGCTTATGGGGAATATCTTCTAGAACTAGCCGATGGCAATAAGGATATTTTTTATGCAAATAAATAAAACGCCCATTGTAGGGGCTTTGCTCATTACTCCCAAAGTTTTTGGCGATGCGCGTGGCTACTTTGTGGAAACATGGCAAGAAAAGCGCTATGTAGAAGCTGGCATAAGCTTGCCCTTTGTGCAAGATAATCACTCGCGCTCGGGCCAAGGGGTTTTGCGCGGATTGCACTTTCAAAAGAAAAAACCGCAAGGTAAATTGGTCTCCGTGTCCATGGGCTCTGTGTATGACGTGATAGTGGATATCCGAGAGGACTCACCTAGCTACGGCCAATGGTACGGCGTGGAGCTGAATGCGGAAAATCAATGCCAACTATGGGTGCCTCCGGGTTTGGCGCATGGTTTTGTAGTCACCTCGCCTTGGGCGCATTTGCATTATAAGGTGACAGACTATTATGACCCTCAAGACGAAGGCGCCTTTGCATGGAACTCCCCAAGCCTTGGTATTACATGGCCTGTGGAAAGCCCCTTATTGTCAGAAAAGGATGCTACAGCCTTACCTTTTGTACCAAAGTAAATCTTCTCATACTCTTTTTCCATCCCCACTCC
>CAYJNG010000115.1:0-4565 GCA_964371505.1 uncultured Desulfovibrionaceae bacterium | reverse complement strand
GCCATGTGTGGCACATCCTAGACAGTGATAAAGCTTTAGAAAAGGAGATTTTCATGATTACACGTTTTGGCACGGCAAAAGAAATGGTGGTGCAAGATATTGTAGAAAACGATGCTACATTTTTACTTGCCATTGACCAGAAGGGCTTATACTTAACCACGGGCCGTTATGTGGATAAAGATTTATCTGACCCTAACCGTAACAGTGATCGTAGGCTTATGGAGCAACGAATCAATGCTCTTGGTATTGATTATAAGGCTTTTTATGAAGAAAATAAGCATCTTGTTAAAGATATGCCTAAAAGCACCGCAGTTAAAGTTAACCCGCTTAAAGCTTCTAAACGTAGCATGAAAAAGTAATATATTTTTCATTTCCTCTGGGCGCGGTTTTAGGTCACTGTACAGTATTGTACAAGGCTTAAAACCGCATCTTTTTGCTACCTTAATGTAATTTTTTTTAGTTTAGCCTTGCTGTATACTCAAAGGCGCTTTGTAGAGCGCATGCCTCTTTGCTTTAGCCCCTTTTATAAGCTCTCTTTTTCAACATCGACAAATGTCATGGACCTGTATACACTGTGGAAAACAATGTTGTAACTACTATGAGTAAGCAGGATATACGGAGGAGTTATGATAGGTCGTTCAAAAATTAGCCAAGAGGTATGGGATAATTTATTTAAGCAGCTGATGCAGCAAGAAGCTGCACAAAAAGATGTAACAGCACATATGGACTATGCTGAGGTGAGAGAGTTGCTTTTGGATTTATCGAAGAGCAGCTTTACGGAACTTTCAGAAGAGGCAAAGGAGCTGGCACTGCTGCGTGTAGAAGTGCTTGTGACAGAGTTTTTGCTTTTGGCAGAAGAAAAACTGGAAGATACGTCTGTTTTTGCTACGCCGAGTTTTCAATCTATCCTACATAAAGTGCAATGTGCTCATGCAAAAGTGGGCAATGAGGAAGTAAAAGAAAGGCTTATTGAGGCCTTACTTGAGCGTGCCCAAGAAAAAGAATGGAGCACAAGACAAGACTTGCTGGATGATGTGCTCATGGTCTTGCCCAAGTTGCCTACATCAGCGGTTAACGCGTTAACGCTTCTTTATGTACTCACACGCCTGCATTCTACGGCATTGCTTACTTTTTCAGACTTTGAAGTATTTAGCAAAAAAGTAGAAGCTTTGTATGAAGCCAGTAATATTTCCAGTTTAAGTATTCGCTATTTGGAATATTTAAAAACACTGTATTCGCTGGAAAATTCCAAACACTTTCCCCCGCTTGAAGAAGCCTTTAGAACGCATTTTTCAGGCCTTTTCACCAAGTCTTTTACACAAGAACACTTTGAAAAAAACGTGGGAGCACCCTGCGCTGACTTTTCGTATATTTTAATGCCAGCGAAGCAAGACGGCACTTACGAGTTTACCACCATAAATAAAACATGCCTTGAAGCAGATTTAGAAAGTCTTGATGATGCTAAGATAAAAGAAAAAATTCTGGATTTGTACGATCAAAGCGTTTTTTCTGTGCAGGAAGTTGCGCAAAGTCTTTGTAAGAGCAGTGCCACTATTGCAGAGTTACTCAGCGCATGGCAGCAAAGAGATATAGGTCTTATGTATAAGGATTTAAGCCCTGTGGGCTTTATGATAGCTTCTACCCAATATGCGAAAATTATGGAAGATTTATAAGCACGCTGCAGATGAAAATTGTGTGTTATCTGTGTGAAGGCATTGACAAGCAGGGGCTTCCTTCTTAGATTGTTCCATCGTGCATATGGCGCGAGAAATTTAAGATGAGGTAAAGGTTATGTCTGATAAAGAAGCTATAGATGTTCAAGATGAAGAACTGGGTGAAAGAATGCATAACCGTTTGCATTCATACAATATAGAGTGCCCACAATGCGGTAAGAATCATAGTTATTCTCATAAAAAAGTGCAGGAAGTGGCCACTACCCCCCGCACGGAGGGTGTTGCAGCTGTACCTGTTAAGGAAGCTTTAGAAGATGAAGCGCTTACTGAGAAAATGTATGATAGGCTGCATTCTTATAATATTGAATGTAAACAATGCGGTACGCACCATTCCCCCTTTACGGTGGATACCTCAGTGGTGGAGCATGTCTTTGCTGCGGAAACCACGCCAGAAGAAGAATTGGGCGAAAAAATGCATAATCGCTTGCATTCTTATAATATTGAATGTCCGCAATGCGGGAAGAATCATAAATACTCTCAAGAGAAAGTGCATAAAGTGGCCACTACGCCTCGCACTGAGAACGTAGCTGTGGTGCCTGTTAAAGAAGCTTTAGAAGATGAAGCGCTCACTGAGAAAATGTATGATAGATTGCATTCTTACAATATCGAATGTAAGCAATGCGGTACGCATCACTCACCTTTTACGGTGGATACCTCAGTGGTGGAGCATGTGTTTGCTGCTGAAACAACGCCTGAAGATGAACTTGGCGAAAAAATGCATAATCGTTTGCACTCGTATAATGTAGAATGTAAACAATGCGGTACCAAGAATACGTCGTGTGACTGTAAATAATACTTTGTTTTTTTAAGAAAGCCCTGCCACATAACAACTAAGCATGTGGCAGGGCTTTTTTTTATATAAGGCTTTTAAGGTGAGCAATGAGGGCGTTGGCATCCTCTATGCTGGTACCCCACGACGTAACAAAGCGAATGGTATATGTTTTATCTTGGCGTGCCCACAATTCATAAGCATAGGTTTTAGCCAATTCGTGTGCTAGTTCCTTGCTTACTATGGGGAAGATTTGATTGGTTTTAGTGGGAGTAAGTAAGGGAATACGCATTTGTGTAAGGGCGCCGTCCACATACTTTGCTATATCATTGGCATGTTTTGCTAAATCGTAATAGAGCGAATCTTGAAAAAAAGCTTCAAACTGCGCTGCCACAAGCCAGCCTTTAGCAAGCATGGCGCCGCGCTGCTTGCATAAGTAGCGAAAATCCTCTTGCACTTTTTTATGCGTAAGTACCAATGCTTCTCCAAAAAGGGCGCCGTTCTTGGTACCGCCTATGTAGAAGGCATCGGTAAGGGCTGCCATTTCTGCTAAAGTGGGCGGGGCATCGGGAGCATTTTGCTGCATAAGAGCGCAGCCAAGGCGTGCGCCATCCACAAAAAGATATAAACCCAATTTTTTGCAGCAAGCGGATATGGCTTCAAGCTCTTTCTTGCTATAAACGGTGCCAAGCTCTGTGGACTGAGAAATATAGACCAATTTGGCCTGCACCATATGTTCATTATCGTGCTCTGCATGCACTCTTTCTATGTAGGTAGGGTGCAATTTACCGTCTGGGCTAGATATGGGGAGTATTTTATGCCCTGTGGCTTCCACAGCGCCGGTTTCGTGCACATGGATGTGACCGCTTTCTACAGCGATGACGGCTTGATGCGGACGTAAAAATGCAGAAATAACAAGTAAATTTGTAAGTGTGCCCCCTGCTAAAAAGTGTATATGGGCATGAGGGCAGTGGCAATGCTCGCGTAAGAGATCGGACGTGCGCAAAGAGATGGCGTCAAGCCCATAGCCTGTGTACTGAAAATTTGTGGTGGCTCCAATGGCTTGCAAAAGAGCAGGGTGACAGGTTTGATTATAATCGTTTTTAAACTTTTCAATGAGAGCTGTTGACATGGTAATTCCTTGTAATTCCTTTTGTTGAACCCGCTACTTATAGTACTGCTTTTGCATAACGGCAAGCGCTTTTTCTCTACTTCTTTGTACTAATTGCATACAGGGTTTGACGTTTGAAGCCCATGGTTTAGGCTTTGCATGCTCTTGCTTTATGCTCTCATTGCGGCTAAGGTAGTGCCTCCTTGATGCCTTGGCATACAGGAATATTTTATAGGGGCAGGAAACTATGCAGAGTCTTGAAGTGGCAAAAGTTCTTACTTTTTTACGCCATGCAGAAAATTTAAAAAATACATTGCGCTCCGCCAGTACATCACAAGGACGAGCAGAAAGCAGCGCGGAGCATTCTTGGCGCGTGGCTCTTTTGGCCATGTTGGTACAAGAGGCTTTTCCTGAAGCAAGCCTTGAAAAAATGCTTTCCATGGCCATTGTGCATGACCTTGGCGAAGCTGTGTGTGGTGATATTCCTGCTGTGGAGCTTAGGCCCAAAGAGGATAAAAAACGCGTGGAGCGGCAAGGTTTGTTAGCCTTGTGTAAGGCTTTGCCTGAGCCTTTATGCGAAAAGCTTGTGGCCCTATGGGATGAATATGAAGCAGGCCAAAGCCTTGAGGCTAAACTTGTAAAAGCTTTTGATAAGCTAGAAACGCTGCTGCAACATACACAAGGCATGAACCCTGCAACTTTTGATTATGATTTTAATTTAAGCTATGGGCAGGAATATACGTCCATACATCCCTTGCTGCAAGAATTACGCACGCAAATAGATGTAGAAACACGAAAACGATTGCAAAAATAAGAAAAAGCCTGTCAAAGAAATTTGACAGGCTTCAGACCAATGACAAACCCTATAATTTAAAAATCTACTTATTTTTTTCGATGAAAACCTCAAAAAATATATTTTACAGCTTTAAAATACAGGAAAAAAAGCCATTTT
>CAYJNG010000114.1:0-7273 GCA_964371505.1 uncultured Desulfovibrionaceae bacterium | reverse complement strand
TTGTTGCTGACCCCTGGCAAGATATCACCGCTCGCTTCCCTGAAGGCATGAAAGGCCAAGGCAAGGTTACTAACCTTGTAGATTACGGCGCCTTCGTGGAACTTGAGTCCGGCGTAGAAGGTCTTGTACACATTTCTGAAATGTCTTGGACCCGTAAATTACGTCATCCTTCCCAAATGGTTCGCGTAGGCGACGAAGTGGAAGTGGTTATCCTTGGCGTAGACGGCGACAAAAAGCGCATTTCTCTTGGTATGAAGCAAGTTAAGCCAAACCCATGGGAACTTGTGGCTCAAAAATACCCAGAAGGTACTGTTCTTGAAGGTACCATTAAAAATATCACCGAATTTGGTATGTTCATTGGCATCGAAGATGGCATTGACGGCCTCATTCACGTATCTGACATTTCTTGGACCAAGAAAGTTCGTCATCCTAACGAAATGTTTAAGACTGGCGATGTGGTTCAAGCTAAGGTTCTTACCGTTGACCAAGAAAGCGAAAAGTTCACCCTTGGTATTAAGCAATTGGTAGACGATCCTTGGGGTCATGTGCCTACAACTTACCCTGTAGGTTGCACCGTAAAGGGTATTGTGACTAATATTACAGACTTTGGTTTGTTTGTAGAAGTGGAAGAAGGCATTGAAGGCCTTGTGCACGTGTCTGAACTTTCCGGCAAAAAGATTAAATCTCCTTCTGAGCTTTACAAAGAAGGTCAAGAAATCCAAGCTAAAGTTATTCATGTAAGTGCTGAAGAGCGTCGTCTTGGTTTGTCCATTAAGCAAATCCGTGATGAAGAAGAGCGCAAGAAGCCTAAAGAATTCCGCGCTGGCCCTGCTGAAACAGGTCAAAGCCTTGGCGACTTGTTCCAACAAAAAATGGCTGAAAAAGCCGAAGCTGAAGGCGACAACGAATAATTTCGCTTAAGCAAAATGCATAGCTTTCGTGGCTTGAATAAAGGCCATGAATGACATAAATTAAGGGAGAAGGTTGTACTTTCTCCCTTTTTTATATTCTTTTGCAGCCTTTACTTTATACTTGAGGTAATTATGAGTACGAAAGAAGATTTTACTTTAGAAATGTTTCCCACTGCTGCCCAAAGTGAGAAGGCTACCGCACAAGTGAAAAATGAAACGACACAAGGCAGTGCTGGGCAAAGTGCGGATTCTTTGCTCACGGTAACATTACTGCAAGAACTGGTGGGGCTTTTGCGTCCTAAACCCTTTCGCAAGCGCCATCCCATTATTTTTTGGGGTAGTATACTTTTGGCGCTCTTGGTGCTGTGGCAGGCATTTGCCGATGAAGAAAGTTCTTTTTCGGCCGATCGCATTGCTGTGGTACGGATAGAAGGGGCCATTATGGAAACGGAACCCACCCTTGAGTGGATACGTAAGCTTGAGAAAATGAACTCAGTTAAGGGGGTGTTATTGCGCATCGACTCTCCGGGGGGCGGTGCGGCGGCTTCTCAAGAAATACATGGCGCCTTGCAAGCTTTAGCCCAAAAGAAAGTCCTTGTGGCTTCCATGGGCAGCTCTGCGGCTTCTGGTGGGCTTATGGTAGCCATGGCAGCGCCCTATGTGGTGGCTAATCCTAGTACCATTACGGGCTCCATAGGGGTGCGCATGGATGTGCCCCAAGTGTATAAACTTATGGAAAGCATAGGCGTTGGGCAAGAGTCCCTCACCTCTGGTAAATTTAAGGATGCCGGCTCCATGATGCGGGCCATGACGCCTGAAGATCGCACCTACTTACAAGGTGTTATTAATGATTTATATGAGCAATTTGTACATATGGTTGCTGAAGGGCGCAAAACAACCGTAGAGGACATAAAAAAGATTGCCGATGGGCGTATTTTCACTGGGCGTGAGGCAAAAGAGCTGGGCCTTGTGGATGCTTTAGGCGGACAAGATGTGGCTTTAGCAAAGCTTTATGAACTCACTGGTGTTGATCCCAAAACAGATTTGTATGAAGATGTTAATTTTGAAAAAATGTACGGTTCCGTTTTTGAGAATATGTGGAAGCAGATGGTAGAAAGTGTTGCTCAAGGGCAGTCACAGGAAGCGATATTTTCTTTTAGATAATCGACACTGAAAAACAACTTATATTCCTAGAAATATAGCGCTCTTAGTTCGTGTATCGAAATAAACTTTGCCAGAAATGAACGTGTAGAAACACGTTTTTAGGCAGTAACTAACTAGATAATCATAGAGGGAGGGGCTTGCTAGGCTTCTCCCTTTTTTAAAATGCATTGCCATGTTCCGTGTCATGTTCCGTGCGTACAATTTTTAACGGAAAAAACTTTCCATGCTTTGAGTGCTGTGTAAAGCCTTTTGCCAAGGCGCCGCACAAAGCACGGCTCCTGTTTCGTAATGTACTGCCCCGTGGTGCAGTAAAAAACATTCTGTGGGTACAAGCGTGCGCTCTGCGTAGCGAGCATCGCCCCAAAGGGGAAAGCCTGCATAGGCTGCATGGGCACGTATTTGATGGCGCGCACCCTTATATATGGTGCAGCCTATTAAATGCAAATTCTCTTGCATGCTGGCTGGAAACTCTTTAAAGAATTTACATAATTGTTTATATTCTTGTGCGGTTATGCCTTGCAAAGGGAAAAAGTGTGATTGGCGCAAAGGCTCAGCTTCATGCGAGAGTACACGTGTTATTTTACGTTTATCTGTGTCTAAAGCTACACGCACGCGTGTTTTATAAGGCTGTCCTTGCACCAAAGCCACATAGCGCTTTTGGCAAAAACCTCTTTCTTCCATGTCTTGCCAATGTCGTACACCTTCTAGGCTGCGAGCTGCCACCACTATGCCGGAGGTTTGTGCGTCAAGTCTATTGCATAAGTGCAGCGTACCGTAGTGCTCTTGCTGCTGTAATAAATACCCCTCTACAGAAGGGCCGCCGCCTTGCACAGCCGCCGAGTGTAGGCCACGTGGCTTTGAAAAAAAGAGCCAATCCTCATGGGCTTGTAAAAAGCTTGGTTGTAACGTTTGTGGCTGTGAGCTCACGGTGTTTTGCTGTTCGCATGGAGCTTGTTTAGGCTTAGCCATAAGCTCATCACCCAGCGCCACATACGCCCCTGCTGCTACTTTATGCCCATTAAGGGTAATCTGCCAGTCTTGCCAGAGCAGTTTACGCGCCCTTAAGGACAACTGAGGAAAGAGGGCTTCAAGGGTTTTATCTACACGCTGGCCTGCATAGTTTTGCGGTATGATGAAGGTAAGGGGCGTTTGCGACATGTATTTCTCCGCGCTGAGGTGATGGCGTAAATTACGTGCTCCCATGGCAGAAGTAAAGGGAAGAATTGCGGGGGGCATTGTGACAACGCCCCCCATGGTAAAGAAATAAAGTTTTATTTCTCTCTATCTTTGAGCATTTTCACAGCGCAGAATTTGCCACACATGGCACACACTTCTTCTGTTTTATGCGGTTGGCGGCGTTCGTGCAGAGCCTTAGGGTCAAGGGCTGCTGCTGCCATGCCTTCCCAGTCCAAGTTACGGCGTGCTGTGTTCATGGCGTGCTCTCGTGCCAAGGCGCGCGGGGTACCAAGGGCTACTTCACCGGCATGGGCAGCCACGCGTGAAGCCATTACTCCGGCATGCACATCGGCGGCGTTGGGTAGGGTAAGGTGTTCGGCAGGGGTAAGGTAACATAAAAAGTCCACGCCGGCGCGTACGCCAAGGGCGCCGCCAATGGCTCCCGCCATATGGTCATAACCGGCGGCGGCATCCACCACCAAGGGCCCAAGCACATAAAGGGGGGCGCCATGAGTAAGTTTTTTAATACCTGTAATTTGTGCTTCTACCTCATGTAAGGGCACATGGCCCGGCCCTTCAATCATGCTTTGCACGCCAAACTCACGAGCACGCAAGGCAAGGCGACCAAGGGTCATCACTTCTTCCCACTGGGCGGCATCGCCTGCATCACATCCGGCACCAGGGCGCAATCCATCACCCAAGGAGAGTGTTACATTGTATTCTCGGGCAATTTCCAGCAACCTGTCATAGTGTACAAGAAGGGGGTTTTCTTGGTCATGCTCCAGCATCCAGCGGGCTAACATGGCCCCACCGCGCGAAACAATGCCCATAACACGCCCATCACCGTATTCGTTTTTGGGTATATCACCCCATTGCGCCCCACGACGTGTAAGGCCGCAATGCACAGTTATATAGTCCACACCTTGTTTGGCTTGCTTGGCAATTTCATCAAAGAGCATATCTATGGTCATGTCTTTAATGGGCATGTCATTGTCTAAAAGCTGCTGACCCACTGCGTACATGGGCACGGTACCCACAGGTAAAGGGCAGTTTTGTAGCATGGTGAGGCGCGCTGCGTCTAAGTCGCCGGAAATAGACAAATCCATGACGGTGTCGGTGCCGGCTTCCAGAGCAATGCGCAGCTTTTCGGCTTCTGTGGCAAGGCAGTGGGATAAAGGAGAAGTGCCAAGGTTGGCATTAATTTTAATACGAGCAGGTTGCCCTATAAGAATAGGCTTTAAGTTAGGATGGTTAGGGTTTCCTAAAAGCACCATGGTGCCCTTTTCTATGGCTTCACGAATGCTTGCTTCGCTAAGGCCCTCTTCTTGGGCCAATTGCGGGAGGAACTGCTGCGCCAAAGCGGACAGCGCAGGGTTTTTGGTAAACATGGACATCTGACATCCTTTAGGTTGGAAATCAAGATGCATACAAGCTACGAAAGGAAATAAAGGCTTCCCTACGGCAGCATAATCTGCATCAGGTTCAAAGGGTTAGGGACAATCCCAATCTCAGCCCATCTTGTATGGGCTCCCCTAGCTCCTAAGGCAATAGCATGAGAAAAAAATAAAGTAAATATTCAAAAGAAAAGCGTATATACTCACGAGTATAGGTATTTTTTTCGTATTGATGATTGTTTTAAAGGGTTATTTAAATTTTTTGATGATTTTCGCAAAAGGAAAAGCATAGCAGAAAGCTTGATATTTTATAATTCAAGGCGTAGGGTTAAGCGCTTTGTGTCTTAATTGCATTTTTGTATAGAAAAAAAGCATCTTAATGCATAAAGAGTTTATGATAATTACCGAAAAATGTAGTATAACTTGTTGACGTAATGGAGGGGTGCATGAATAGCATTTCAGTATCTAAACGATTGTATCTTGGTTTTGGGGTGTTGCTACTATGTATTTGTTTCTTGGGAATAACAGATATTAGGCATAAAGAAGTGGTTGCTGAAGACAGTAGTCGCATTGCGTATTTTTATATTCCTGAATTGGTGGGGCTTATAGGGGTTGAAACAGCTTTTGAAGACGCTTACATGCATATGCGTGTTTATAGCCTCACTCAAGACCCCAAGCATTATGATTCGTTTAATGCTGCCATTCCTCTTATACGTGAGAAAGTTCAAGCGCTTCACGCTTTAGCTAATAGCACTGAAGATGCTGGAATTTTAGATAGTTACTTAGGTTCTTTTGAAAAAATATTAGCCGAGTACCTTACTACTACGCAAGAAACCCATGCGGTGGTTGTAGCAAATAATGCATTATTGCATGAATTTGCTCCCATGGCAGACAATATTGAAAGCGATTTCATGGCTCTTGAAGAGCTTGTGCAGCAAACCTATGCCACAAGGGATGATTTAGCAACACCGCTTACTGTACAAAGGGCTGCAGAGCAAAATGTTGTGAGCATGCAAAAGCTTGTGGCTGATTATGAAAAAGTACAAGCCCTTGGTATTTTAGCTTTAACCCAGCGTGATGTGCCTTCCGTAAAAGAGCTGATGGTACAGAGCAAGGGTATATATACTGCCATGCTTGCCATGCAAGATTCCATGACAAGCGAAGGGCAAACTTTGGCCGCTGCCATTGTGACTAAGCTGCAGGCCTATGAGAAAAAAGCAGCACAGTTGGCGCAAAGCTGGCAAGACATTACACAGTTAAATATTACTCGAAGCAAAATTTTTACTGAAATAGATAAATTGACTGTGAATGCCATTGTAACCGTAGAAAAGAACTTACAAAAAAGCTCATCAATTACTGTGGCCACCAATAAAAGCAGTCAAAAATTTATGTTAGGTCTCATTACGTTTCTAGTGCTGGCCGGCACTGCTTTTAGTGTGTATTTGGCGAGAAGTATTACAACGCCACTGTTTAAAGGGGTGTCTTTTGCGCAAGCCGTGGCTTCTGGAAAGCTTGATGAAGATTTGTGTGTGCATAGCACCGATGAGTTAGGGCAACTTGCTACAGCCTTACGTGAGATGGTGGAAGCTCTTAAGGTAAATATAGCCAAGGCAGAGCAGCAGGCCGAAGATGCCAAGCTTGCCAGCGCAGAAGCCGCGCAAGCCACCATGAGAGCGCAAGAAGCGCAAGCGCAAGCCGAGGTGGCTAAAAGTCAGGGTATGAATGATGCTGCCGGGCAATTGGAAGTTATTGCCGCAGAAGTTTCTTCTACCACGCATGTGTTGACTGAACAAGTGAATGAAGCTGAGCGTAGCATGAGCATTACCTCAGATCGCATAACCGAAACAGCTTCTGCCATGGAAGAGATGAATGCCACTGTGCTTGAAGTGGCCCGTAGTGCAGGTGATGCAGCCAATATTTCTTCAGAAGCACGTAGCCGTGCCGATGAAGGCGCAAAAGTTGTACACACTATGATGCAGCGCATAAGTGATGTGGAAACACAAGCCCAAATGCTTAAGGATGACATGATGCAGCTGGGCTCGCAAGCTGAAGCCATTGGCGCCATTATGAATGTGATTTCTGATATTGCAGACCAAACGAACTTACTGGCTCTTAATGCGGCCATTGAAGCGGCACGGGCCGGCGAAGCCGGACGAGGCTTTGCGGTGGTGGCTGACGAAGTGCGCAAATTGGCAGAAAAAACCATGCAAGCCACTGTGGAAGTGGGCACGGCCATTGCTGGTGTGCAAAGCAGTGTAGAGCGCAATATGAAGAATGTGGATGTTTCAGTGGAAAGTGTAAATATGACCACAGAGCTTGCCAATCAGGCTGGCGCTTCCTTGGAAGAAATTGTGGAAATGGTAGATACAACAGCCGATCAGGTGCGCACCATTGCCACAGCTGCTGAGCAACAATCAGCCACGTCTGAGGAGATTAACCGCGCGCTTACCAGCATTAACGAGCACGCTACAGAAACATCGAAGGCCATGCAAGAAGCTAATGCTGCTGTGGGGCATTTACGTGAAAGTGCTGGAAATCTAGAGAATATTATTCAAAGCCTAAAAACAGCATAAGAGTAAAATTATAAAGTTAAAAAAGGGAAAGCACATGATGTGCTTTCCCTTTTTT
>CAYJNG010000113.1:0-7356 GCA_964371505.1 uncultured Desulfovibrionaceae bacterium | reverse complement strand
TTCGTAAAAAGCATCGTCTTCCTTGCCTACAGTCCTTTGAAAGCAATCTTCTTAAAAGGGCAATTCCCTTTTTGTACTGTGTAATTAATATATACAGTCAATTGGCGAGCTAAAGAGAAAACTAAGAGTAACAATATAAACTAGACATACAGTTAGGGGAGGCGTTAAGGCATGGCGCTTCCCCTCTTTGCCCCTCCATGCCCTAGAATTTATAGACTATATTTTTGAGGTATATATATGCAGAAAAAATCTTTGTATAATCCCATGTTGGAACATGATGCTTGTGGTGTAGGTTTTGTAGGTAATATTGCTAATGTTGCAGAGCATCGCATTGTGGAATACGCGTTAAAAGCCATGTCTCGTTTAACGCATCGCGGCGGCCAAGAGGACGATAAAAAAATGTCCGATGGTTCCGGTTTGCTTATTCCCATTCCTAAGGATTTTTTTGCAGAGGTTTTTCCTGAAATATGTGATGATGAGGTACGTTGGGGTCTTGGTAATTTCTTTTTGCCTTATGACAGCTTTTTACACGAAAGCCTTATGGAATGCATAAAAACTGTGGCGAAAAAATACGGTTTTCGTGTGGCGGCAGAGCGGGAAGTGCCTACAGATATTAATATTGTTTCTAGAAAAGTATTGGCTACCTTACCTGAATTTCGCCAAATTCTTTTTGTGGCAGAGCAGGCAGATATTACAGCTCAAAATATAGAGCGGCATCTTTATGTGTTGCGCAAACAAATGGAATTTGAAGCCATTAAAGTATTGAAAAAACAAAAGGTGGAGCTCAGTGCTTTTCATATTTCCAGCTTATCTTCACACAGCATTGTGTACAAAGGCATTATGCCCGGCAAAAACTTAGGGAGCTTTTATCCTGACTTGCAGCACGAAAGCTTTAAAGTGGCTTTTGCCATTTTCCATGAGCGCTTTAGCACCAATACTAAGCCTTCATGGCATATGACCCAGCCCTTTAGACATATAGCTCACAACGGCGAAATTAATACCATTCGTGGTAATAAAACGCATATGCATTTGCGTGAATCTGCCCTTCAAAGCCCTGTGCTTGGTGAGCGTCTTAAAGATGTTTTGCCATGCATTCACCCAAGCACGAGCGATTCCGGCGCTTTTGACAACGTGTTTGAGCTCTTAGTGCAGGGTGGGTACGATGTTACCCATGCCATAAGCACGCTTATTCCAGAGCCTACCTTTGACATTATGCAAGGGGGAAATAGTGAAGAGCACAAACGCAAAAAGGCCTATTATGCTTACCATGAACCCCTTATGGAGCCTTGGGATGGCCCTACCACCATGGTATATACCGACGGCCACAGCAAGGTGGGGGCTACGCTGGATAGAAATGGCCTGCGCCCTTGCCGCTATTCCATTACGAAAGATAATATTATTATTCTTTCATCCGAAGCCGGCGTGCTGGATTTGCCCCAAAGCCAGTACATAGAGCACGGGCAGCTTGCCCCGCGTACCTTGCTTATGGTGGATTTTGCTCAAGGCAAGGTTGTGCATGATGCCGAGCTAAAAAAAGAGCTTTTTGCTAAAGCGGACTTTGCAGGCATTTTGCAGGCCAAACGTTTGGAGCTTTCTGCCAATCATGGGGAAAAGAATGAAATAGAATTTGATAATTCTGGTTATTTCGAATTGTTTGGACTTGGCGAAAAAGGCCCAGAAGCCATGATTTGCGCCATGGCAAGCACCAAGGAAGAGCCCGTGGGCGCCATGGGGCTGGATGAGCCTTTGGCTGTGTTAAGTTCCAAGCCGCAATCGTTATTTAATTACTTTAAGCAATTGTTTGCGCAAGTGACCAATCCTTCCATTGACCCCATTCGCGAAAAGTTTTCCATGTCTTTGCGTTCTAACCTTGGGGGTAAGGCCAATCTTTTTCAGGCCCCGCAAGAGCAAACGCCGTATTTCTCCTTGGAAAATCCCTTCCTGTACGGGCAAAATGTGGCCTTTATGCGTGAAAGCGCCGCAGTTAAGACGCAAACTATTAATATTAATATGCCCTTGCATGCGGGGTATACAGGCTTTACCACAACGCTAGAAAGCATTTCCTTAGCGGCGCAAAAGGCCGTATATGAAGGGGCTAAGGTACTTATTATTTCGGATAAAGGCCTCACCAAGGATACCATGCCCATACCTGTGCTTTTAGCTGTGGCGGCGGTGCATCAGGAGCTTATACGTAAAAATTTACGCCATGCCTGTGATATTGTGGTGGAAAGCGGGCAAGCTTTTGAGGTGATGCATATGGCTTTGTTGCTCTCCTTTGGGGCCAATGCCATTTACCCTTATGCAGCTTACGCGGCCATGGCGCAGTATGTGCAAAAGAAAAAATTAAAAGATAGCTCTGAAATTTATAACTATATTGCAAATTATCATGCAGCTTTGGAAAAAGGCCTCTTAAAAGTTTTTGCGCGCCTTGGCGTTTCTACTTTGGCTTCCTTCATTGGCTCCAAAGCCTTTGAGTGCCTAGGCCTAGATGCGCAGGTTATGCAAAAATATTTCACAGGCACGCTCTCACGCATTGGCGGTATTTCCTTAGAAGATATTTATACGGAAAATCACGAGCGTTTTCTCTCCTATGTTATTAACACGCGTGAAACCTCTAAGAGTGAAAAGCATATTTGGTCTAAGGAAATTTGCTCCATTTTGCGTGCTTCGGTGGTGGAAAATAACTATAACTTCTTTGAATTGTACACCAAGCAATTGGCCAAGCAAGAAGAGGATATTACCTTGCGCTCGGTGTGGCAGTTTAAAAATACGGAAGCCATTGACGTGGCGCAAGTGGAATCGGTGGAATCCATCCGCAAGCGTTTTTGGGCCGCGCCCATGTCTTTGGGGGCGCTCAGTCAAGAGTCGCACGAGTGTATTGCTGAAGCTTTTAATAATTTGGGCTTACAATCCAATTGCGGCGAAGGTGGCGAAGAAGTGGCACGCTCTCTTTCGCGCGGGGCCAAGCGGGACTTATGCTCACGTGTGCGTCAAATTGCTTCCGGTCGCTTTGGCGTTACGGCAGAGTATTTAGCCGCCGGTGATGAAGTGCAAATTAAAATTGCGCAAGGGGCTAAACCCGGTGAAGGCGGTCAATTACCGGCCCATAAGGTGACACCGTATATTGCTAAGGTGCGCCATACCAAGGCTGGAGTTTCCCTCATTTCACCGCCACCCCATCACGATATTTATTCTATCGAAGATTTGGCGCAGCTTATTTTTGATATTAAAAAATTGAAAAAAGGCTTGAAAGTTACGGTAAAGCTGGTGGCTCAAGCGGGCATTGGTACCGTGGCTGTGGGTGTGGTAAAGGCCGGAGCTGATGGCATTTGTATTTCTGGTCATGATGGTGGCACAGGCGCTGCGCCTTTATCTTCCATTTACCATGTGGGCATGCCTTGGGAACTGGGCCTTGCAGAAGTGCATGAAGCGCTCATTGTTAATGCCATGCGCCATAAGGTGAAATTGCAATGCGATGGACAAATTCAGTCTGGTAAGGATATCATTGCTGCCTTTATGCTTGGTGCAGACGATGTTGCTTTTGGCACGTCCTTGTTGGTAAGCATGGGGTGCGTCTTGTGCCGTCAATGCTTTAAAGGGGCTTGTCCTGTGGGCGTGTGCACACAAGATGAAAAGCTTCGCGGTAGATTTGCCGGTAAACCTGAGCATATAGAAAGTTATTTGACCTTTCTTGCCACAGAAACGCGCACCTATCTTGCGGAGCTTGGTATGCGCAGCGTGGATGAACTCATTGGCCGTGCGGATTTATTTGAAGTAAATGCTGCGCTTTTACCGCAAAAGGCAAAACATGTGGATATGTCGGCTTTGTTCCAGCATTTACCCTATGCGCAGCGTGGCACGCAAAAGGCTCGCCCCATTGAGCTAGAAGCCTGGGAAGATGATTTGTTTGCGCAAGCTAAGGACGCCATGGCAAGCAAGACGCCTTTAGTCTTCACGCAAAATGTAGGCAATACCGACCGCGCCATAGGCACTGAAGTAGCAGGGCTTTTGGCTTTAAGTTATACGGATGTGGAAGAAGATTTTATTACCCTTGACTGCCACGGCACGGCAGGGCAGAGCTTTGGGGCTTTTGCTCCCAAGGGCTTGCGCTTGCAGCTCACAGGCAGCGGTAATGATTATGTGGCAAAAGGGCTTTGTGGCGGTACTGTGATGGTAAGGCCGCAAGATATGAGGCTATCACATGCCGGTCAATCTCTCATAGGTAACGTGACTTTGTACGGCGCTACCAGCGGCAAGGCCTTTATAGCTGGTAGTGCAGGGGAGCGTTTTGCCGTGCGTAATAGTGGCGCCCATGCGGTGGTAGAAGGTGTGGGTGAACATGCGTGTGAATATATGACCGGAGGAAGCGTCGTTATTCTTGGCGATATAGGGTACAATTTTGCCGCCGGTATGACGGGGGGCGCAGTGTATATACAAAACACTGCCGAAGCCATTACCCCCAAGCTTAGCCCCAATGCCTTGGCGCTTGCGCCTTTAGATAGTGCAGATTGTCAAATGCTTAAAGAGCTTTTAGAGGCACATGTTAAGGCCACGCAAAGCCCTAAAGCTCAGGAAGTTTTACAAGACTTTGCAACGCAATGCCAAGGCTTTACTAAGGTGCAGTATTGTGGTGATTAGTTTGTTTCTCACATTGTGATGAAAAAACCACTGAAGGGCTTTGCTTTGTGCGCAAAGCCCTTTTTTATGACCTTTAACCTTGGTTTGGTATATGCAAAAGAATTCTTGACTTTGTACTTTGAGGCAGTATCTTTATGCCCAACAAATCTCTCTTCACTTTGGATTATTAGGAGTAAAAAATGCCAAAAATTACTATTATTGGCGGGGGGCCTGGCGGCTATTCTGCGGCCTTTGCTGCGGCTAAGGCTGGCTGTGAGGTGACCCTCATTGAAAAGCATCGCCTTGGCGGCACCTGTTTAAATACCGGTTGTGTGCCCACAAAAACCATAAAAGCGTCTGCCGATGCTTTAGAAACGGCACAAAGTTTACAATCTTACGGTATAAAGCTTGCTGCAGAAGCTACGCCAGTGGTGGATATGCCGGCTGTTATTGCCAGAAAAAATAAAGTGCTTTCCATTTTGGAAGGTGGCCTCACTAAAGCTTGCGCTAAGCATAAAGTGACTTTTCATCACGGCACAGGGCGTATTATCAGCGCCAAGCAAGTGGAAGTGCAAACGGCAGAAGGTACTCTTATGGTAGAGGGTGATGCCATTATTATAGCCACAGGTTCTAAGGTGCGTGAGCTCCCTTCGCTGTGTTTTGACGGCACGCATATTATCCATAGTGACCATGCCCTTGACCTTGAAAACTTGCCCAAACGCATGATTGTGGTGGGCGGCGGCGTTGTGGGTTGCGAAATGGCCATGATTTACCAATCTTTTGGTGTGGCTGTTACCTTGGTGGAAGGGCAAAAGCGCTTACTTCCCATCAATGGTGTGGATAATGACATAAGCACCTTATTGCAGCGCGAAATGAAAAAGCGTCGCATTGGCGTGCACCTTGGCAGCACCCTTGGCGATGTGTGTGTAGAAAATGGCGTAGTCACAGGGAAGATTGAACCACTTATTCTCGATGGCAGCCCTTGTGACCCCAAGGCGAAAATCACCCCGGTGGAAACAGACGTGGTGCTTGTTACGGTGGGGCGTTGCCCTGTAACCCAAGAGCTGGGCCTTGCAGAAGCCGGCGTTAAGGTTACTGCGCAAGGCTGGGTAGAAGTGGATGCGCAATTGCGCACATCTGTGGACGGTATTTACGCCATAGGCGATATTTTGGGCCCCAATGCCATTATGTTAGCGCACATGGCAGCTGCTGAAGGCGTGCATGCTGTGCGACATATTTTAGCAGAAGATAAAGAAACCATGGCGCCCATGGACTATTCTGTGGTGCCCTCTGCCATATTTACCACGCCGGAAGTAGGTTGTGTGGGCCTAAGTGAAGAGCAAGCCAAGGAGCAGGGCATTGCCACCAAGTGCGCTACTTTCCAAATGCGTGAGCTGGGTAAGGCGCAAGCCTCTGGTCACCTAGCCGGCATCATTAAGCTTGTGGCAGAAGAAGCCACGGGTAAGCTTTTGGGCGCGCACTTTGCCGGCGAGCATTGTTCTGACATTGTGGCCGAGGCAGCTTTATGCATGCGCATGGGCGGCACGGTGCAAGATATGGCCAATACCATTCATGCCCACCCCACCTTGGCAGAAGGCGTGTTTGAGGCAGCTTGCGAGCTCTACGCACCTGAGTTTTAATATGCAAAAAATAGGTGCGTAGCTTTACCTATTTTTACTCTTTGATTATTGCTGATGGTATAAAAGCGAATAGGCACTTTTATACCATCAGCAATGCATATCTATGGCCTGTAAAAGAGGGAGTGGTATGAACGATTCTTTACAAAAATTCGTTGAGTTATCCATAAAATGCGGCATTGATATGACCTATGTGATTTCTTACGCACCAGGTCACTACTACAGCCCTTTGCCCTCAAAAGAAGAAGTGCAGCGTGTGGCTGAGCGTGTATTTGCCAAGCATGATGGTCATTTTCCTGATATAGACATGCGCTATGAGGAGCAGGTGGCTTTATATAAAGAGCTGGCACGTTATTATATGTTCTGGCCGTATCAGGATGCGCCAAGGGATACTTTGCGCTATTATTCAGACAATGTGTACTTTGGGCATGCCGATGGCTATTGGTTATACGCTTTTTTACGCCACTTTAAGCCCAAGCGTGTGGTGGAAGTGGGGTCAGGTTTTAGTTCCTGCCTTATGCTAGACGCTAAAGACCACTACCTTAAAGATGTACAGCTTACCTTTATTGAGCCTAACCCTGAAAGATTATTATCCGTTATAAAGCCGCAAGAAAGGCGTAATATTCGCCTTCTGCAAGACTTGGTGCAAAATGTGGACACGGCTTGCTTTCAAGAGTTGGAAGCAGGGGATATTCTTTTTGTTGATAATTCCCATGTGGGGAAGCTTGGTAGTGATGTGCTCTATCTTTTTCACACCATTTTACCTCAGCTTAAAAGTGGCGTCATTATACATTTACACGATATATTCTTTCCCTTTGAATACCCGCGAGAATGGATTGAAAATGGCCATTTAGCATGGAATGAATGCTACTTCTTGCGCTCATTTTTGCAATACAATACGAGCTTTGAAGTGTTACTTTTTGGGCATTGGTTTGGCCTTAAGCATGTGGATTTGCTGGAGCAGCACACGCCTATATGTGCAAAAAATATAGGTGGCAGTTTTTGGATGCGTAAAAAGTAGGCGTTTTATAAAATTTACTGGTAAAATTTTTGGGAGGGGAAACTTTTTTTAGGGAAAAAAAGTTTCCCCTCCCAAACCCTC
>CAYJNG010000112.1:0-7608 GCA_964371505.1 uncultured Desulfovibrionaceae bacterium | reverse complement strand
CCTTTCATGCCTTCAGGGAAGCGAGCGGTGATATCTTGCCAGGGGTCAGCAACAAGTTGCTTAAGACCAAGAGATACTTTGTTGTTTTCTTTATCAAAAGAAAGCACTTTCAACTCAAGTTCTTGACCTACGCTGATCATTTCCTTGGGGTGACGGATGCGGCGCCAAGACATATCGGTGATATGTAAGAGACCGTCTAAGCCGCCAAGATCAATGAATACGCCGTATTCAGTGATATTTTTGGCTTTACCAACCACCATTTGGCCTTCTTCCAAGGTGCCAAGTAAATCCTGACGCTTAGAATCGCGCTCTTCTTCGAGGAGCACACGGCGAGAAACGATAACGTTGCTGCGGCGGCGGTTAATTTTGAGAACACGGAACTCAAACTCTTGATTTACCAAGGCGTCCATATCAGGAACAGGGCGCAAGTCCACATGTGAGCCGGGCAAGAAAGCATCTACGCCGCCGATATCAACGGTGTAACCACCCTTAATACGACGCACAATGTGCCCCTTGATAACGCTATTTTTGTCTTGAACATCTTCAAGTTGATCAAAAATTTGCATTCTCTTGGCTTTTTCAAAGGAAAGAGTAATAGCTCCTTCATCTTTGCGCACCACATACACATCTACACTGTCACCCTCAGCAATAACTAAGTTGCCAGCTGCGTCGCGGAATTCTTGTACAGGAATTTGACCTTCAGATTTGAAGTTCACGTCCACAAGTACATGTTCCTCGCCAATGCGAACAACGACGCCTTTTACAATGGAACCTTCTTCTAAGTCACCAAAATCGGTGCTAAGGTAATTTTCAAGAGCACTTTCAAAGCTAATTTCAGCTTCATGTCCGGTTTCACGGTTTGCCATATTTCCACAGCCTCCAAACAATAATTTCCCTTATTAGGGGGTCTGGGAGAAATAACAGAATTACCCCCTAAGCACAAGTAAAAAAGCGTCACCTTCCGCTAGGAAGATAACGCTTTCTAACTTGACTGAAATAGTCCATAGTAAAAATACTATTATATGGCAGTCGAAAGAGAATTTTGCCGTATTTTATACCCTATAAAACCGTCTTTACCTATTCTTTCTCTTCTTTCTTTTTATTTTCTACCTTTTGTGCACTTTCTTCGGGTAGGCGATTTTCTTCGGGCTCATGGGCTTCTTCGGGCTTATGAGTTTCTTCAGGCTCGCTGGCTTTTGGGGCTTGCCCTTTCAGCTCAGTCTCTGCCCTCTCGCTCAACTTTTCTTTGGCGGCCTTGGCTTGCTCCAAAAGCATTTCTGCCTTTTTCTTGGCTTCATGCATCATTTCTTCAGCTTTTTTCTTAGCCTCAGCCATCATTTCTTCGGCCTTTTTCTTAGCTTCAGCCATCATTTCCTCAGCTTGCAAACGCATCTGCGCGGCCATATCCTTTTGGGTATGATGCTGTTTTTCTAAGGCTTCATCCACAAAGTCTTCCATGGGGGCGTTGATGGCCGCAAGCTCGCCGGAGGCTTTCATCTTATCCATTTCCATATCGCGTAAAACACGGCGTAAAACCTTACCCACATAGGTTTTGGGTAATTCTTCGCAAAACTCTATATGCTTAGGTATTTTATAGTTGGCAAGCTTAGCACGGCAATGGGCCGTTATGTCCGCTGCTGTTAGCGTTGCACCGCTGCGCGGCACCACAAAAGCTTTTAACACTTCCCCGCGTGTGCGATGCGGAATACCAATAACCACAGCTTCCGCCACATCAGGATGTTCGTATAAAACTTCGTCCACTTCACGCGGGTACACATTATACCCACCCACAAGCACCATATCTTTCTTTCTATCAGCTATAAAAAAGTATCCATCTTCATCGTAATAGCCAATATCTCCCGTATATAGCCAACCATCGCGCAAAGTAAGTGCTGTTTCTTCAGGCTTATTCCAATAGCCCTGCATTATTTGTGGCCCACGGGCAATAATTTCGCCAAATTCATAAGGAGCAAGCACGGTAATGCCATCTTCCCTATCCACAATACGCACCTCAGTGCCTGGAAGCATAACCCCCACAGATCCTGTTTTTTGCAATCCATATAAGGGGTTAGCTGTAATACAAGGAGAAGCTTCCGTAAGGCCAAAACCTTCCGTTAAGCGCGCACCTGTAAGCTTTTGAAAGCGCTCCAATGCCTCCTTGGGAAAAGGCGCCGAGCCGGAAATGCAAAGTTCAATACACGATAAATCATGCTTAGGTAAATCTTTTTGCTGCATCAGTGACATATACACCGAAGGCACCCCAATAAAGAAGTTAGGCTTATACTTATCTATGGTGCGCAATAAATCAGCTGGGGTATAGCGTGGTACAGGTATGGAGGACGCCGCATAAAAGGCCGGCAAAAGTATATTGCCTGCCAAGCCAAAAATATGAAAAAAAGGAAGTATAGATAAAAAGGAATAATTTACATCCTTGGGGGCATCTATCATGTAGCCCAATAGCTGCAACTGTGATGTCATATTGCCATGGCTAAGCACAGCCGCCTTAGAAACACCGGTGGTACCGCCGGTATATTGCAAAAAGGCCGGCGTTGTGTTGGGCTCTTCTATGGTAGCGGCGTAGCGCTCCTTGGTTTGCACAAAATCACGCCAAGACACAATTTCTTTGCCATCAAAGGGGACCTCTGGCAAAGCGCCTTCTCTTTTAGCCTTCCATGGTTGCAAATAATTAAGCGGAAAAGCCAAACCATCGGCTATACGCGTTACAATGCTTAAACGCAGCCCTAGTTTATCATAAAGCGAAGCCACCTTAGGCCAAAGTAAATCCATGGTAATGAGAATTTTCGCGTCCGAATCATGAAAATGGTGCGTGAGCTCCTTTTCCATATATAAGGGGTTGGTCATCACAGCCACGGCGCCGGCTTTGAGCACGCCCCATACGGCAATCATGGTTTGCGGAATGTTCGGCAGCATGATGGCTACCCTATCCCCATTTTGCACACCACGCAGGCGCAAAGCCGCGGCAAAAGCTTCAGCTTTATCTTTTAATTGTGCATAATTTAAAGTATAATTTTGAAATATTATGGCTTTCTTACGCGGATGCTGCGCAGCTGCGCGGTCAAGATAGCTCAATACACTGATATCTTCAAAAGCAATGATTGGCTCTGCCTTGCCTTCAAAGTGGCGCCACCAAAAACTTTTTCCTTCTTCGTACAAAGGATTTGCAGCCATGCTTTCTCTATCAAAAGACATATATGCTCCGTAGACTCTAAAAATGTTTACTCTAAGATAGCGTTTTAATCTGCCAAGGCTGTCAAATCATACACTGTATTTTCAACTATTTGCCCGCGTACCATGGCGCCTACTTCCACACCAGGGCCGCTCACATAGGTTATGCCATCCACTTCCGGCGCTTGGAACCATACCCGACCCACGTGCAAACCGGGCCATTCTTCATGTACGCTGTCCACAAGTACTTTATGGTCTTTAGCCACTTCTTGCTCCATGATTTCTTCAGAAATTTCAGCTTGTATTTCCATAAGTTCATTGCGGCGCTCTTGTTTTACAGCATCATCCACTTGGTGCGGCATAAGGGCAGCCTTAGTGCCTTCTTCTGGTTCAAAAGCAAAAACTCCCACATGGTGCAGGCGTGTTTCTTGTATAAAGCTACGCAACGAGGCAAAGTGCGCATCTTCTTCACCGGGGAAGCCCACAATAAAGGACGTGCGTAAGGCGGCATGCGGTACGTAAGAGCGAACCTTATCCACTACTCTGCGCGGGTCTTTAGCAAAGGGGCGTCCCATACGTTGTAAAATATCTTCGTGGGCATGTTGCATGGGTATGTCAAAATACGGTAGTAAAGGCCCTTTATCAGAAGCTTCTTTAATAAAGGCTAAGGTATTGTCCGTAAGGCCGGAAGGGTACAAATACATAAGGCGCAGCCACTCCAAACCTTGCAAAGGCAAGAGCTGCTCTAATAAAGTGCGTAAATTTTGCGTACCGTTTTTGCAAAGATCTTCCCCCCACGAGCTCACATCTTGCGCCACCAAGACCAATTCTTTCACGCCTTGGTCGAGTAAAAGCTGCGCTTCGTCCACCAAGCTCTTGGCAGGTACAGAGCGGTGCTTACCACGTATGGAAGGAATGGTGCAAAATGAGCAAGCATGACGACAGCCATCACTTACCTTAAGCCATGCGTAAGATTTTGGCGTAGAAAGCAAGCGCCCTTCTTGTACGCTCTCTTGCCCAAGACCTAAGGCCTGAGCCACATCGTGGGGCCAAGAGGCAAGGTTAGCATTGGTAAGCCATACATCCACTTCTGGTAAATCTTCTGCCAAGGCTTCCATGCCATAGCGGCTTACCATACAGCCGGCCACCACCAATAGAGGACGTTTTTTTAGGGTCGATATATGATTAATAACTTGCATTATGGTGCGTATAGATTCTTCTGTAGCAGAAAGAATAAAACCACAAGTGTTAATAAATATCATATGTGCGCGGCCCATGTGTTCGGTGGCCTGCAAAGGAATAGACAAAGAGCCCAGTAGATGCTCCGTGTCCACACGGTTTTTAGGGCATCCCAAGCTAATGGTATAAACAGAAATTTTTTTCATATACGTATCTCGTAGTGGCCTACTAGCCTATACTAGGAGGTATTTCAAGTTATATTTCCAAAAGGCATGTATATGTACCATGATATACACCAAAAAAAGGCCACCTCCTTTATGAGTTAATCATCACTATTCATTTTGCAAGTTATTACAAATAAAGCTATACTGCTGCGTATACCATATTAATACCGCGTCGGCCCTGCGTCCCTCGCGTCACTTTAGAGGATTCCATGAAAAAAATTTGTTTTGTGCTTCTTACCATTTCTTGCTTTGCCACCACTGCATATACAGCTCACGCCGCACAGCCTGCAGCTTCGCCAAGTCAAGGTATGGATATTTACAGCGCCCCTGCCCCTGTGGCGCCTTCAGGCATAAGCCAAGGCGATACCTCCACGGTGCTTGGGCCGCCACCTGCGCAAGGCGTGGCCCCCATTTCCGGCGCTTCTGCTTCCACTGGCGTCCCTGCATCTTCAGGTTCTTCAGGCTCTTCTGGCGCTTCAGGCATGCAGCAAGCAAATCCCATACAGTTCCCGCAAGAAGGGGCAGCACCACTTTCTTCACCCAATCAAGGCAGTGCCCCAGCCTTTGGAAGCCAAACCACCTTGGGCACGCCGCACACCGGCGCCACCCACTCCACCTCCACCACCCTTGGCCCAGCAGTACGCGCCAAGGTAGCCCCCTTTCCCGCTGACGCTATTTCGCCGCATGTTCAGGAACGGCTTTTACCGCCTTCGCCCTTACCTGCATCCGTCGTAAAGCCGCAAGGCCTTCCCGATGCACCGGCCCAGCCCACCGCTGAGCAAATAGCCGAACAGCAACGCCAAGAAGCGTTAAGAAAAGCTGAAGAAGCCAAAAAACAGCAAGAAGAAGCCTTGGCGCGCGAAGTGGCACGCAAGGAGCAACAATATAAAGACGCCGCCCTAGCCTATGGGCAACAAAAATACGAAGACGCACTTGTGCTTTGGGACGGCCTAGCCAAGGAAGGCCACACCCCCTCCATGACGGCATTGGGCCTTATACATGATCGCGGTGAAGGTGTGCCCATAGATACCAAAAAGGCCATGACATGGTTTCGCAAAGCTGCAGACCTTGGCGATGTTAACGGCATGTATCATCTCGGGCGATTACTGGTACTGGGCCGCGGCGGCGCGCAGCACTTTGACACTGCCGCCACATGGCTACGAAGGGCTGCAGAAAAAAGCCAACATGAAGCGCAATACCTTCTGGGCTTTTTATATGAAAATGGCAAAGGCGTTTTACAAAACGACGCTGAAGCTGCCGCATGGTACAGCCTTGCGGCGGCAGGGCAAAACGTCTCTGCTCTTGCCCGCTTAGGCTCCCTCTACCGCATGGGAAAAGGCGTACCCAAAAATGAGCAGCGTGCAGCCTTGCTCCTTTATGGAGCTACCATGGACGGTAGTAAAGAAGCGCAAAAAGAACTTTTTGACATGAGCCAAGAAGCTTATGGCGAAAAAGGTTTTCCCAAAATAACGCTTTTTGGCATTGACCTTGCCACAGAGCAAGGCATTAGCCGCGCCACCATGCGCTCTGCCCTTTCCGTTTCTCAAGTAAAGCCCTTACGTGAAGACACAACCTTTATTTGCGATATTTACGACCTCAAAGGTGTGGTGCCCGGCGCGCATGAGATGTCCGTTTGCTATGGCAGTGCCCCCCAGTCTGCTGAAGACAGTAAGCAAAACCCCTTAGCACATCAAAAAATCGGATTTTTAAAAATTGACTACGCCGCGCCTTCAGACAAAACAGCCAATGCTGTGCAAAAAATGGTTGAGCAGCGCTATGATAAACCCACAGCCAGCGAAGCCGGTCATGGCTATATGTGGAATTTAGGCCATGTCATCGTGGCCACCAAGTATATGGCAGATAAAAAAGAAGTGGGCCTTATGTATTTAATTCCTAGCGTATATTATAGCACGCGCCAAAGCCCGCAACCATAAAGCCCTTAGCCCATACAAAAAAAGCTGTTGCAAAGCCTTCTTAACGCTTTGCAACAGCTTATAGCGAATTTGCCTACAGTAGCTTTACTCAACGCCCAAAGCTTTACACATATTTTGCGCCGCTTCCATTTCCATGTGAACGCGGGCCTCCCGCGCATAGGAAGCCACATGCGGTGTTAAAAGGGCTTGCGGCACTTGCAGCAAGGGCCCTGCATAAGGCTCCGCCCCAAAAACATCCAAAGCCGCGCCGCTTAAATGCTTGCTCTCCAAGGCTGCGCACAAGGCAGCTTCATCTACCAAGCAACCACGCGCCGTATTTATAAACCACGTACCTTGCCGCATGGTGGCAAATTCCGCCTCACCCATCAGCGGTGTTACGCCCTCTTGCCCCGCCTCAACGCTGCAATGCAAGGTCACCACATCGGCCCAAGCCAGCAATGCCTCTTGTTCCATCTTCGCATAACGGCCCCCCTCTTCAGCGCTTACATGAGGGTCGGCATAGGCCACATCACAACCAAGCACAGCAAAAAGCGCCGCCACAGCACGCCCCATACGCCCAAAGCCAATAATGCCCAGTTTTTTACCGCGTAAAAATGTTCCCATATGCTTTTGCCACAGCCCCTCGCCCATTTCTCTATGGTGCTGGCCCACATGGCGCAGCATATGTAAAGCAACCCCCAATGTGTGCTCAGCCACCGCGCGGCCCAAAAAGTCAGCCGAAGTGGTGCTTACAGCTATACCCTTTTGTGTAGCAAAGGGCACATCCACCGAATCCAGCCCCACGCCCACTCGTGCTATGGCCTTAAGTTGCGGGCAAAAAGTCATCACCGCCGCAGTAAGAGGTTCTGTACCGGCAATGATGCCGTCACACTCTTTAGCAAGGGAAATCACTTCTTCGCCTGTAAGGGTTCGGCCGCGAGCATTCTGTATGCAATGTATGCCCCTTTCAAAAAGGTACAGCAAGGGGGCCATGTCGTAGGAGGCAAAGGTTGTGGTGGTAATAGCTACTTTCATTCTGATTCCGTAATATTTTTGTTTTTTAGTTTTATTTTTGTGGGGAGGGGAACTTTTTTTAGGAAAAAAAA
>CAYJNG010000111.1:0-7664 GCA_964371505.1 uncultured Desulfovibrionaceae bacterium | reverse complement strand
AGGAATTGTAGGCCGCGGTTGGTGTATTTTTTGGCAATGGATACCACAAGGCGCAAGTTGGAGCGAATGAGCTCTTGCTTGGCACGCATGGCGGCGGTGTTGCCGCGTTTGATACGCCAGAGTACTTCTTCTAAGTCGCCCACATTATGGCAGCATTTTTCTTGAAGTCGACGTAATATTTCAATTTTACCGATGATCATTTCTTTAAAGGAGAAAAGTTCATCAACGCTGAAGCCCAATTGCTTGGCAGCATCGGTAGGGCTTACTTTACGGTTTTCAAGGTTGTGAAACAGCTCTTGAATTTCCGCTTGGGTGCGCCCTGTGGAAAGAATATAGGCCGAAAGGTCACGTTGGCAGTTGTGCATTTGGCGCACATAATCTTCCACCGTTTCTATAATGCGGTCAATTAAGGTTTTTTCTAGCTTAATATCACGCAAGCGAATAACCACTTCTTCCTTATAGCTAATGATTTCCTTTTGAACACCGGCCACGCGGCGCTCTAAGGTGCAACACTCATCTAGCTTGGCATAGATTTTTTTCTTCTTGCGGAAGGTGGCTTTTATTTCGTCCAGCAAAAGAATAACGCGGGTGCGTTGATTCATTTCATCCTCGCTGGGGTCGTCTTCTTCAATGGTTTTAACCACATCTTTAAGCTTAATGCGGTTAAGACGTAAATCTTCGCCTACATTGATAAGTTCTTCTACAGCCACGGGGACTTCTACCAAAGCGTACAGTACGTCTTGCTCGCCCAGTTCAATCTTTTTGGCAATAACTACTTCGCCATCACGATCAAGCAAAGGCACAGCACCCATTTCGCGCAAATACATGCGTACAGGGTCTGTATTGCGTGAAGAGTAGTCAATGGTTTCTTCTTCATCGGCAAGGTCAAGATTGCCTTCGCCCACCATTTCGTCATCATCGCCTGTAGCATTGATGGTAATCTTCTTACCTTCTTTTTCTGAATCAACAATGGCAATGTCGTGCTGTTCAAAGATGGTAATAACCTCTTCAAACTGTTGCTCAGAGTTGCTCATTTCAGCAGGTAAAGCCTTGGCTACTTCGTCAAAGGTAAGAAAGCCCATGGCTTTCCCTTTGTCGATAAGGGCTTTAATTTGCTGTATATCTTTAAGATTATTCATCAATCCTCCTCAAAGTTTCCTGCAACACACGAAGGTAGTCAAGGTCTGCTTCAAAATCGCCAAGGTTGGCGTTTTCACGTAAGGCTGCAAAAAGTGAGGATTTTTGCATAGTGTTATGCAAACTTTCCAATTCTTTTTCTAGGCCTATAAGCTCTTTGTCACCTTCGTCCCTCGGGGGGGCTTCTCCGGTACGACTTTGCACCCAAAAGGTTTTCTCACGCTCATTGAGCTGATAAAACACTTCCTCGGGGTCAAAGTCTTCCATTTTTTTCCATAGCTGTCGTGCCACATCGCTATTTAAGGCAAGGTCTGCGCCGAGATTTCGTAAATCTTGCAGGCGATGTGGATAACGTACAGCGTACATCATAATTTGTTTATCACGCATGGCAGCGGCAGTAAGGGGTCTTGTTTGTCCGGCTCCTTGTGGAGTGTGCGGACCATGGCCATTAGCATGACCTGAGCGTTGCCCTTGCCAGCCCCCAGCGTGGGCTTGCTGCGCCGCAGGGGAGTTACCTTCCCTTTGTACTCCTTGGCGGCTTTTGCTTAGCGTTTCTCGCAGCGTTTCTTCTGCCAGTTGTAAACCTGTAGCCAGTTTACTGGTATATGAGCTTATAAGCTCGGGAATTTCTACCTTTTTTAAAAAGGATTTTGCCCAGTCCACAGCGTCTTTAGGGGCCATATTTCGCAAAACTTGTATGCAAAAGGACAGACCATCCGGCGCTGTTTGCTGGAGCTTTTCAAAAGCCTCTACACCTGCACTATGCAGGAGGCTATCTATGTCTTCTCCTTCGGGTAAGAGTACTACAGAGCTCTTAAGCCCGCGGGTAAGCAGCATTTCGCAAGAGCGTAAGGCCGCTTTTCTGCCTGCTCTATCTCCGTCAAAAAGCAGGACTATGTTAGAAGTAAATCCAGAAATTCTTTTTATTTGCTCAGGGGTTAATGATGTCCCAAGCACCCCCACCGCATTGGTATAGCCAAATTGGTGCAGGGTTAATACGTCCATATAGCCCTCAGTGAGTAGCACATGGCCCTTTAGAGTAATACCGCTTCGCGATTGCGCAAGGCCATACAGTTGATCTCCTTTTTTATAAATAAGAGAATCAGAACTATTTATGTACTTTGCTTCATCTTCTTCGCCAATAATTCTGCCACCAAAAGCTATAACTTGGTTGGCTAAGGAGCGAATGGGGAAGATGAGCCTTCCGCGAAAGCGGTCGTAACCGCGTTGCGTCTTGGCGCTTTTACCCAAAAGGCCGGCCTCTATGGCGTCTTTTTCTGCAAAGCCGGCGCGCTGTAACGCTGCTGCCAAGGCTTGCCAATCTCTTTTGGCCCACCCAAGGCCAAAAGTTTTGATAATCTCAGGGCTTAATTTGCGTCTATCCATGTATTCACGGCATTCTTGCCCGTCGGGCCCTTGCAAATTTGCCATGAAGTGCGCTTCTGCCAAAGTGTACATGCGAAACATGTTCTGCCGTGCAGACTGCTTACTGGCAGCGCTTTGCCCGCCTTGTTGCTGGCCAAAGCTACCTTGGTTGGCGTTTTTTCCTTTATTGCCGTGCCAAGGGTCTAGGGTTATGTTGGCCTCTAAAGCTAATTGCTCCAAAGTTTCTTTAAAGTCTAACCCGTTTATGCGCCCATAAAACTCAAATAGGTCGCCAGAAGCCTGACAACCAAAACAATAAAAAAGGCCTTCTTCTTCGTTGACGGAAAAAGAGGGTTTCGTTTCCTGATGGAAAGGACAAGGAGCCGCCCAACGCGGGCCATTGCGCTGTAAATCTACATAACGGCGTACAATATCTACAATACTGACACGTTCCTTTATGTGACGAATGGCATCTTTGCGTTGCATGAGCATCCTTTTACTTTGCAGTAATGCTTCTAGTGTGAGGCCTTGTTTGCATTACTTCCAAAAAAATACGAAGTATCTTTTTACTTTGTGTATATATAAGTCCTTATCTCAAATGTACAATAGTCATTCCATCACCGCCCCTATCTTCTGGGGCCAATTCAAAGCTCTCAATGCCAGGGAAGGAACGTAAAAAGTTGTGCACTTCTTTGCGTAAAACCCCTGTACCTCGCCCATGTACTATCTCCACACTTTCGCGGCTGGCAAGTATGGCTTTATCTAAAAAAGTTCCCAATTGACCAAGAGCTACATCGGCGCGTTGCCCACGTATGTCAAGGCTGAGTAGGGGGCCGGTGGGCTCGGTGCGTGTGAGCACGCCGCCAGATCTTTTGGGCATTTTTTCCACATGAGCGCGCCCCGCGCTTTCGGTTCCCGTGCCAAGGTCTTTCATGTCAGCCCAAAGAGTTACACCGCCCATATCCAATTGCACACGGTTTTTGCGTGTGTCTATCTCGCACACTTTTCCTTTTTTTCCAAAGGCTTTATGCAAAACTAAGGAACCCACACGCAAGGCGTCCACGGTAACAGGCTTAAGGCTCGCGGCTCTTTCTGTGGAAACAGCCCCGTCTTGCGCCAAATCGGCACGTAGGGTAGACATGTTTTTAAGCGCCTGTTTATGCGTAACTTTACCAGCTTTCCATGCTTGCATAAGTTCAGAGGCCTTGGTGCGTACTTCCTCGTATAACTTGGTACGCTCACGCTCAAAGCGCTCTTGCAATTGGTGCTGCTTATGTTTTTGCTCTACTTGATCGCGTTTTAAAGCGTCGATTTCTTCTTCACGCTTGACGGCCAAGACGTTGAGGCGCTCTATGAGGGCGCTGGTGTCTTCGCCATCCATAAGTAAATAATGTTCAGCACGGCGCAAAATACTTTCGGGCAGACCATGCTCACGAGCCACATCTAAGGCTTGGCTTGCACCCACTTGATCGTAGGCTAAACGGAAAAGAGGGCGCTTGGTGCTGGGGTCAAAAAGTACCGATGCGGCGCGCGCTTTCTCTCGTGTGAGGGCATAGGTTTTTAAGGCAGGAAAGTGCGTTGCCGCCATGACGGTGGCGTCTTTATCTAAAAGGCCATCGAGTACGGCTTGTGCCAGTGCGGCTCCTTGGGCAGGGTCTGTACCGGCGCCAAATTCATCCAGTAAAATAAGGCTGTGGGTATCGGCATCTTCCCACGCGGTGGTAAGCTGACGAATTTGCCCCGTGAAGGTAGAAACATGGTCTTCAAGGCTTTGAGAATCACCAATAAAAGCATGAATATGCGTCCAAGCGGGGAGACGAGCCCCTGCGCCCACAGGCACGGGAAAGCCGCACATACTCATAAGCGCCATGAGTCCAAGGGTTTTTAGGCAGACGGTTTTACCGCCGGCATTTCCCCCAGAAATCACGAGCCCGCGCTCTCCTTTGTTGAGCAAAATATCTATGGGCTGGGCATTGCTGCTTAGCGCCAGTAATGGGTGGCGAGCTTCTGGTAAGAAGACATCGGCGTCTTGCTCCATAAGCTGCACATAATGGCATTGTGGCACTGGCATGCCGGCTTCAAAAGCGGCTCTTTTGGCAGCGGCTTTGCCAAGCACTTTTGTGCTCTGCTTTGGCGCCATGTGCTGTGTCATATCTTGCGCCAATTTTTCCAAGGCTAGCAAAAGGTCAATGCGGGTGAGCAAGTCCGTGGCGTGCTGCACAAGGGGCAGAGCCTCACGCACAAGGGCTGTGAGGTATTCTAAAATTTTACGCTCTTCTTCGCGTTCTTGGCGTTTTAAATCTTGTAAATTGTTATTTACTTCTACCAAGAACATGGGCTCAAAATAGCATGTTTCGCCTGTTTGCGACCAGTCGTGAATAATGCCTTGCAACCTACCTTTAAAATTGGACTTCAAAGGCAGTACGTAGCGGTCAGAAGCTAGCGTCATAAAGCTGTCTTGCATATAGTGCAAGATGTTATATTCATTTGCAAAGTCTTTAACACGGCGCAAACAGCTTTGGTGTAAACGACGCAGTTCTGTGCGTACGAGTAAAAGTTCGGGTGAGCTTTCGTCACGAATATTGCCATCATCGCCAAGGCAGCGGCGTAAGGCTTGGGTAAGCGCTTCGGGTAAGGGAGAGGCTTCTACCAAGGCCACAAGGCGCGGCCAAGTGTTTTCCCCTTGGGCAGATTCAGCCAAAGTTTTTACGGAAAGAGCTGCTTGGTGGGCCATACGCAAAACTTCGCGTAAGGTCCATAAAGCGTCAAGATCTAAAAGCGCGTGGGGAGCACGTAAAAAAGGCGCAATGGACGACACGTCAGGAAAGGACGCCATGCGAAAGCCTTTTTTATCTGAGCCGTGCATGGCACCTTCAGCTAAGGCGGCCCAGGTGCGGCACTCATCATGTAGGCGTGCAGCTTCTGTGGCGGCATGGGCGCTTTGCAAAGGGCGCAAGGCAAGAGCTGCCGTCTTGGCAGAGGCAGAAAGACACTTGTTGGCAAGGTGCTCTAGTACCTTATCAAATTCGAGAGCTGTGAAGGTGCGTGCAGGTATCATAAGGCTTTGTAAGGGCTTACGCGCTTAAACGCTCCTTAATGGTGGCGGAAAGGCTTTTGCCGTCCACACGTCCTTTATAGGCAGCCATGATGGCATTCATTACCTTGCCCATATCTTTGGGGCTGGCAGCGCCTGTTTCAGCTATGGCTGCATCAATGGCAGCGGTTAATTCTTCTGCTGTGAGAGGCTGCGGTAAATATTCTTGTAAAATAACCAGTTCAGCAGCTTCTTTTTCGGCCAAATCGGGGCGCCCGGCATCGTTAAATTGCACGATGGAATCTTGACGCTGTTTGGCTTGGCGTAAAAGCACATCCATCATTTCAGCATCCTCAAGGGTGCCATTGTTGCGCTTTAACTCCACAAGGAGGTTTTTTGCAGCGGTTTTAAGTAGGCGTAATACATCAAGTTTACGTTGATCTTTAGCTTTGTAGGCAGAGATGTAATCTTTTTCAATGCGCTCATTTAACGTCATGGGAAAGGCCTTTGTGTACTAAAACAAATAGTAAAGGCGGGGAATTCGATATGCGAATTCCCCGCAGGATCTCTGACATCTCAAAGTGCATAGCACTTATATTGAATATGGGGGTCTAGCCCATGTTCATCTTTCTGATCTTTTTCATAAGACGCTTTCTAGCAGCGGCTTTCTTCTTTTTACGCATAACGCTTGGCTTTTCGTAGTGTTGACGTTTTTTCATTTCAGAAAGAACACCAGCCTTTTCTACTTGCTTTTTAAAGCGACGTAATGCGATATCGAAGTTATAATCGTCTTCGTTAAGGAATACACCTGGCAAAGAAATCACCCCCTCTTGAGTAACTCGAATGGACACCCTATATTCTTAAAAAAGATAATGCAAGCTTTTTTTCTGTGGCTGAATGGTGTATGTTCTTTTATATGGTGGGCTGCCAATATTTTGCAGGCAGGGGCTTTGTTTAACCTAAAAGGAGTTGCAGGGTATGGAAAAATTGCGCGTGGCGGTATTGGGTGGCGGAAGCTGGGGAACAGCTTTGGCACATGTGTTGGCGCAGGCAGGGCATAAGGTGCGGCTTTTTGTACGCCAAGAGGCTACCATGCAATGCATTAACGAGCAGCACAAAAATCCGCAGTACGTTACGCAATATACGCTGCATGAGCAGGTAAGCGCCACAACATCTTTTGAGGAGCTTCGCCAGCAGGATTTGTACGTGCTTGCCATACCTGCTCAGGCTTTGCGGGCCTATTTGCAAAAAATTTCTCAATATCTTCCCACGGGGTGTATTCTTATTAATACTGCCAAGGGGCTTGAAAGTGACAGCTCCAAAACCATGCGCCAAGTGGTTATGGAGGCGCTGGAAGGTAAAGCGCCGCAATACGCTATTTTGTCGGGTCCTTCCTTTGCCGATGAAGTGATGCAGGGCCATCCCACAGCTGTGGTGCTGGGGGCAGATACTAAAGAGCTTGGTCAGCGTTTACGTGCGTTATGCTCCACGGCGAATTTTCGTTGTTACTCCGGTAAGGATATTGTGGGCATTGAGCTTGGCGGAGCGCTGAAAAATATTATGGCCATTGCTGTGGGCTTGTGCGACGGCTTGGGCTTTGGACACAATAGCCGAGCGGCACTTATAACGCGCAGCCTTGCAGAGATGTGTCGTTTAGGTGTGGCGTGCGGGGCAGATGCTGCTACTTTTATGGGGCTTTCGGGCCTTGGAGATTTAACGCTTACGGCCAATGGTAACCTTTCACGCAACAGGCAAGTGGGCTTGCGCCTTGGGCAGGGGGAGAGCCTTGAGGATATTGTTCACTCCCTTGGCATGGTGGCAGAAGGGGTGAAAACCACTGAGGCTGTGCATGCCATGGTGCAAAAGCATGGCATTAGCGCTCCCATTACCACGGCCGTGTATAGTATTCTTTATGGCCATATGCCACCACGAGAGTGCGCCATGGCGCTTATGGCTCGCCATTTAAGAGATGAATAAAAGTGGATGTAAAAAATATATTTTCTGTTATTTTCGCTATTTAGATGAAAAATGTAAAAAAATATAAAAAAAGTACTTGCCAAGAGTGTGGATTTCACATAGAAAGACATTCGCTTGTGCGGAGAGGTGTCCGAGTTGGTCGAAGGAGCAC
>CAYJNG010000110.1:0-7698 GCA_964371505.1 uncultured Desulfovibrionaceae bacterium | reverse complement strand
TAAAAATAGAATTTTGTAACAAGCAAAGTATATAAAAAGCCCCTGCGCCGTAAAGTGCAGGGGCTTATGTTATGCTTTTATGCTAAGCGGCTCATTAGCCTTTTACCACTTCCATGGCAGTTTCGGCAATTTGCAATTCTTCATTGGTGGGGATAATAAGCACAGGAATTTTAGATTCTGGCTTAGAAATAACACGTGCAATACCGCGACGGATGTTGTTTTCTTCTTCATCTAATACGATGCCAAGAGGCTCAAGACCCTTGATAACGCCAGCGCGCACAAATTCATCGTTTTCGCCAATGCCTGCGGTGAAAACAATGGCGTCTACGCGGCCAAGTAAGAAGAAGTACGCACCAAGTTGCTTTTTGATGCTACGGCAGAGCATATCAAAGGCCAATTGTGCTTTTGTATCGCCTTTGTCGCGCATGTCATGTACATCGCGCATATCGCTATTACCACAAATACCCACAAGGCCGGACTTCTTATTCATAAGGGTATCCACCTCAGAAGTGGAAAGGCCAAGCTTGTCTTGTAAGAAAGGTACGATGGCAGGGTCAATGGTGCCGCAACGTGTGCCCATCATGAGGCCTTCTAAAGGCGTAAGACCCATGGAGGTGTCTGCGCAAACGCCATCACGCACAGCAGAAGCAGAAGAGCCATTGCCAAGGTGTAAGGTAATGGAGTTTAATTCTGCTTGGGGCTTGCCAAGGAACTCTGCAGTCTTTTTGGCAATGTACTTATGAGAAGTACCGTGGAAGCCGTAACGACGTACATTATGCTTTTCGTAGATTTCATAAGGTAAGGGGTAGATGTAGGCTTCAGGAGGCATGCTGGAGCCAAATTCGGTGTCAAACACACCTACATTGGGTACACCTGGGAGCAACTTTTCAGCCACTTCAATGCCCATGAGGTTAGCAGGGTTGTGCAAGGGGCCAAGAGGGATGTATTTTTTGATAATTTCTTTGGCTGCTTCGTCAATAAGCACAGGTTGCTTAATGTCTTCGCCGCCGTGCAATACACGGTGACCGATGACGGAAATCTCAGAAATGTCTTTGATTACGCCTTTTTCAGAATCTGTAAGCAAGCTGATAACAGCTTCCATACCTTCCACGTGGGTGGGGAAAGCTCTCTCAACAATAATTTTTTCTTCTTTGTCGCTGTCAGGAAAGAGTTTGTGAGCAAGTTTACCCATGCTGGCGCCAATACGCTCAACGATACCAGAACACAACACAGATTTGTCTGCCATTTCGAACAGCTGGTATTTGCAAGAAGAAGAACCAGCATTGATTACAAGAATTTTCATACGCTCCTCAAAGATATTATTTGGATTTTTTTTCTGCAGCTGCTTGTATGGCAGTGATTGCGACAGTATTCACAATGTCTGCCACGGTGCAACCGCGGGATAAATCATTAACAGGTTTATTCAGTCCTTGCAAGACCGGACCTATAGCAATGGCGTCTGCGGCACGCTGTACTGCTTTATAGGTGTTATTCCCGGTGTTTAGGTCTGGGAAGATAAAGACGGTCGCGCGCCCTGCCACTTGGCTATTAGGCAGCTTGGTGCGTGCCACGTCAATGTCAATGGCGGCATCGTACTGAATGGGGCCTTCTAAAAGAAGATTTGGGGCCAAATCCTTGGCAATTTTGGTAGCTTCATTCACTTTATCCACATCGGCACCCTTGCCGGAAGAACCTGTGGAATAAGAAAGCATGGCCACGCGTGGTTCAATGCCAAAAATTTCTGCTGTGTGGGCTGAAGCCACGGCAATTTCTGCCAATTGCTGCGCTGTGGGGTTAGGATTAACGGCGCAATCTCCAAAGGCCAAAACACGGTCTTTTAAACACATGAGAAAGACCGAAGAAACAATGGAGCAATTGGGCTTGGTTTTGATAAACTCAAAGGCCGGACGTATGGTGTGTGCAGTGGTATTTACAGCACCGGAAACCATGCCGTCAGCGTCATTTTTGTGCACCATCATGGTGGCAAAGTACGTGCTGTCAATCATACGCTCGCGGGCTTGCTCTTCAGTCATGCCTTTTTTCTTGCGCAGTTCAAAGTACGTTTGCACATAATCTTCAAATTGCGGGGCAAGGTTTGGCTGAATGATACGTGCGCCGCAAAGATCAAGGCCCAAATCTGCAATGCGCTTGCCTATGGTGTCGGCATTGCCAAGTAAAATGACTTCCGCTACGCCACGGCGTAAGAGGATATCCGTTGCACGCAAAATGCGCTCCTCTTCACCCTCAGCAAGCACAATACGCATTTTTTCCTGACGTGCCTTTTCAATGAGGCCAAATTCAAACATCATGGGTGTAACGCGTGTGGGTTTATCAGTAATAAGACGCTTGCCAATTTCCTTGGAGTTCACATGGCGATCAAAATGCCCTAAGGCAGTGTTAATTTTATGCATGTTTTCCGGTTCAATGCGTCCATACAACTCGGATAACATTTGAATGGTCTTATACGTATGGTGCTCAGTAAGTAAGACAGGTACAGGCACGCCTGTCCAACCTTCTAAAAGCTGTGAAACGTTGAGCGGTAAGCGTAAACCACCTGTGAGCAATACGCCGGAAATATCCGGACAAGCAGAGGATACGCGTGAAGCCAGCGCTGCAAGGATAATATCAGTACGGTCACCGGGGGTAATGATAAGGTTACCATCATGGATATAATCTAAGAAATTGTGTACTTGCATGGCGGCAATAAGATAATCACCCACCAATGTCTCCAGGCGTTTTTCGCCGTAAAGCACTTCAGCGTTAAGCCATTTTGCCACATCTTGCATGGTGGGCTTGCCAAGGGCAGCCTCATCGGGCACGCTATAAATAAGCAGCTGCTTTTGCCCTTCAGGAAGGGCAAGGCCTTCACGCAGGTCATATCTTTCTGTTTCGCCGTAATCGGCCCGGTTTACCACCACAGAAATCACATCTACGCTTTTTTCTGTCAGCTGATCAAGCACGCTTTTGGTGTTTTCAATAACTTCATCAACCTCTTTACCGTGGCCGTTGGCTAAAATCATCATCACAGAGCCAAGGTTGCTTGCTACTTCTGCATTAAGTTCAAACTCAAAGGCAGAGTCCTGCCCTAGAAAGTCGGTGCCTTCGCAAAGCACAAAATCATGCGAATCAGCAAGGGTATGAAATTTTTCTAATATGCTAGAAATAAGTGCATTGCGTTGGCCTGAGTTCACCAAATGTCGCGCTTCTTCCAAAGTGTACGCAAAAGAGTCTGTATAGCTTTGGTTTAGCTTAAAGTGCTCCAGCATAAGGTTGATGTCATGGTCTTTATCGTCCAGCACTGGTTCATTGATGATGGGGCGAAAGAAAGCCACTTTTTGCATATTTCTGGTAAGCAAATGCATCATGCCAAGTACAATGGCTGATTTTCCCGAACGCGGTTCTGTAGCTGATATATAGAGACTTTTGTACATAAAACACCGACTTGTTAAAGGGCTAACGTGAAAATTTTCACACCGTGTGGTAAAAAATATATGTTTTTGGGGGGAAGGAGACCCCCTACCTCTCCCAAAACGCGCTTTATATATCCTTATGCGGAGAAAAGTGCGCTCCAAAAATGTTCCTACGTTGCCATAGTTTTTTTTGAGGGGAGGGTCTGTGAAGGAAATTTTTTTCTAAAAAAGTTCCCTTCCCAGAAAAAACAAATCAAACATAAAGGGGATGAAGCTTTATGCCCCATCCCCTTATTTTACTTATTCAATGCCGGGCATTTCAGCAAGAAGCTTATAATGCTTATAGCGCTTCACGTATTGCTTTTCAAGGTCAGCCTTCAATTGAGGAGACACTTCAGGAGCGATTTTGTCTAAAGAGGCGTAACGGGTTTCACCCATGAGGAATTCTTGGATGGTGCCGTCAGGCTCTTTGCTTTCAAGCTGGAAGGGGTTTTGACCTTCTTCAGCACGTAAGGGGTCGTAGCGATATAATGGCCAGTAGCCGGAGGTTACGGCAAGCTTGCCTTCTTCCATGGTTTTACCCATGCCTTTGCGAATGCCTTGGTTAATACAAGGAGCGTAAGCAATAATGATGGAAGGCCCTTTGTAGGCTTCAGCTTCGCGGAAGGCTTTGATAACTTGGGTCATATCTGCGCCCATGGATACAGAAGCTACATAGACATAGCCATAGCTCATGGCCATGGCGCCAAGGTCTTTTTTGCCAATGCGTTTACCGGCAGCGGCAAATTTGGCAATGGAACCTAGCGGGGTAGCCTTAGAGGCTTGACCACCGGTGTTGGAGTACACTTCGGTATCCATAACAAGCACGTTAATATCTTCACCAGAAGCAAGCACGTGGTCAAGGCCGCCGTAGCCGATGTCATAGGCCCAGCCGTCGCCGCCAAATACCCAAATGCTCTTTTTGGTAAAGAGGTCATCCATATGCCATAATTCGTGGGCAAGAGGATGCTCTACATTGGTAAGGCCGCCGAGGATTTGTTCACCGTATGATTTGGAGAGCTCAGCATCGTCCATATTTTCTAACCAGCCATTGCAAGCGTCAATGAGGCTTTGCTCAAGGCCTTCTAAAGAAAGCAATTCTTGCAAGCGCAATGCGAGGCCATTGCGGCGTTGCTGATAGGCCATTTCCATACCAAAGCCGTATTCTGCGGCGTCTTCAAAGAGGGAGTTACCCCAAGCAGGGCCGTGACCGTCTTTGTTGGTGGTGTAAGGCGTGGTGGGGGAAGAAGCACCCCAAATGGAAGAACAACCGGTGGCGTTGGCAATAATCATACGATCGCCAAACATTTGGGTTAAGAGCTTCACATAAGGAGTTTCACCGCAACCAGCACAAGCGCCAGAGAACTCATGCAAGGGCTGTTGCAATTGCGAGCCCTTCATGCTGTCACGAGGCATGATGTCATCTTTAAGCTGAACGTTTTGCTCAGCAAAGGCAAGGTTAGCTTTTTGCTCTTCTAATTGGGTGTCAAGGGGCTTCATAACTAAAGCCTTTACCTTGGCAGGGCACACATCAGCACAAGAGCCGCAACCTAAGCAGTCTTCGGCATACACTTGCATACGCATGGCAAGGCCTTTGAGTTCCTTACCTTGTGCAGGCTTGGTAGCAAAGGAGGCTGGTGCGCCTTCCAACTCTTCTTCTGTGGCAAGCACTGGGCGAATGGTGGCATGCGGGCACACAAAGGAGCAGCGGAAACATTGGATACAATTTTCCACTTGCCACTCAGGTACAGCAATGGCTACGCCGCGCTTTTCAAAGGCAGCCGTGCCAAGGGGCATGATGCCGGCAGGGTCCATGGCAGAAACAGGCAACTTGTCGCCTTGTTGCGCAAGGATGGGACGTACCACATTGGCAATGTAGTCTGGGTCTTGATTGTCATGGCATCCGCAACCGCAAGAAGCAGCGGCAGAACCTGTGCAGCAGCTATCTGTGGCAGTGGCCCAAGATTCTGGATACTTCACTTCTTGTAAAGCATTCAAAGCGCCGTCCACAGCAGCGATGTTCATGTTAACAATCTTATCACCCTTGGAGCCGTAAGTTTTTTTGATGGAATCCTTCAGCATGGCCACAGCGGTATCAAAATCCAGTACATTGGCAAGCTTGAAGAAAGCGGTTTGCATAATCATGTTAATGCGACCGCCAAGGCCCACTTCAGTGGCAAGCTTTACAGCATCCACATTGAAGAATTTCAACTTTTTGGCAGCAATGGTACGCTTCATGGAGGCAGGAAGGGTTTTTTCCATGTCTTCCAGTGTCCACTCGGAGTTCAGTACAAAGGTACCGCCATCCTTAATGCCTTCCAATACTTCGTATTGGTTTACATAGGCAGACTTGTGACAAGCTACATAGTCAGCTTGAGTTACAAGGTAGGAAGATTTGATGGGCTCCTTACCAAAGCGTAAGTGAGAAACGGTAAAGCCACCGGATTTTTTGGAATCGTAAGCAAAGTACGCTTGGGCGTACATATCGGTGTTGTCACCGATGATTTTAATGGCTTGCTTATTGGCGCCTACGGTACCGTCTGCACCAAGACCAAAGAATTTGCACTGTACAGTGCCGGTAGGTACGGTGTTGATTTCTTCTTCAACTTCTAAGGAGGTGAAGCTTACGTCATCGTTAATGCCCACGGTGAAGTGGTTTTTGGGGCCAGCGCTGAGCATGTTGTCATAAACAGCCTTGGCCATACCGGGGGTAAAGTCTTTAGAGCCAAGACCATAGCGACCACCCACAATGGTAGGCACTTCGCCACGCTCAAGATACGCTGTGCATACATCTTGGTACAAGGGCTCGCCAAGGGCGCCGGGCTCTTTGGTGCGGTCAAGCACTGTGATGGTGCTAGCTGTGGCTGGTATGGCGCGTAGCATATGCTCGGTGGAGAAAGGACGGAACAAACGAACCTTCACAAGGCCAACTCTTTGGCCAATGCTGTTAAGGTAATCTACTGTTTCTTCGATAACTTCACAAGCAGAGCCCATGGCAATGATGATGCGGTCAGCTTCTGGATGGCCTACATAATCAAAGGGCTTGTACTTACGACCAGTGAGGGCAGAAACTTTTTTCATGTTTTCTACCACAATGCCGGTCACAGCTTCATAGTAAGGGTTGCAGGCTTCGCGGTTTTGGAAGTAAATGTCTGGGTTTTGTGCGGTACCACGAATGTGTGGATGCTCAGGGTTCATGGCGCCAGCGCGGAACTCTTCTACCTTTTCCCAGTTTACAAGGGGGATAATGTCTTCATAATCGATAACTTCGATTTTTTGTACTTCGTGGGAGGTACGGAAACCATCAAAGAAGTGACAGAAGGGCACAGAAGCGTCAATGGCAGAAAGGTGCGCCACAAGGGCCAAGTCCATACATTCTTGTACAGAAGCAGAAGCAAGCATGGCAAAGCCTGTTTGGCGGCAAGCCATAACGTCTTGATGGTCACCAAAGATGGAAAGCGCATGGCTGGCAAGAGCGCGAGCTGAAACGTGAAAAACACCGGGGAGTAATTCACCAGCGATTTTGTACATATTGGGCACCATGAGCAAAAGCCCTTGAGATGCCGTAAATGTAGAGGTGAGTGCACCGGCAGCTAGGGAGCCATGCACAGCGCCAGCGGCGCCTGCTTCGGATTGCATTTCACGAACTACAAGTTTTTGTCCCATGAGGTTTTTACGATCGGCAGCGGCCCAATCGTCAGCAAGTTCACCCATTACCGAAGAAGGGGTAATGGGGTAAATGGCTGCGGTGTCAGAAAGGGCATACGCAATATGCGTGGTGGCGGTGTTGCCGTCCATTGTTTTCATCTTTGCCATAACACACTCCTTAAAATGTTGCGTCTTGAAGGTCTATATCGCTTCCATGGGAAAGCCCCATGATGTATACGCTATACTAAAGCTTGCTGTTGCCATAACAAAAATTCTTTATGAGACTCATAAATTTTTCTTATTATGTACTGCGCCGCTAGAACTAGCACAAAACTGTTTGGTTGAACAGTCTATTTTTGAACTTTTTCCCAGACAGTCTTATGGTAGTTCTTGTATAGCATTTATTTTACTGGCATAATTACCTATTCTGTTAGCAAAATGTGTATGTACTTTTTCATATGAAGGCTTAGGTATACAAAAAAAGAATAAGTGGCCTATGCTAACGTATTTTTTTCTTTTTGCCTAGCATTTTAACCACCTCTTTGTGGTGCAAAAGGGCCGGGTGGCACGCAATAAGCTTTCGCGGCATTACTTTGCATAG
>CAYJNG010000109.1:0-7795 GCA_964371505.1 uncultured Desulfovibrionaceae bacterium | reverse complement strand
AAAAAATCCTTTATTATGCCTTTTTAGCTTTGAGCGCTTTTAAAATGTCACCCTTAGAAATGGGTAAGTGGGTAAAGCGTACGCCAATGGCCTGATAAAGAGCGTTAACAATGGCGCCGGGCACAGGAGCCACAGCCATTTCACCCACACTCTTGGCGCCAAAGGGACCGGAAGGTTCATGCGCTTCCACAATGATAGACGTGATGGGAGGCATATCCTTAGCACGGGGGACTTTATAATCCTTAAAGGTATCGTGCATAAGCTTACCGCGACTATTGTACACCATGTCTTCCATGAAGGTTTGACCTATACCTTGTGAGATGCAGCCTTCAATTTGACCTTCAATAAGAGCAGGGTTCACAGCAGTGCCTGTATCGTGCGCAGCTACAAAGTGTAAAATGTTCACATCGCCAGTTTCGGTATCCACTTCCAATTCGCAAAAGTCTGCGCCAAAGGCAGGGGGGCAGTTAAGCGCAGAGTAGGACGCCGTTTCGTTGATAAATTCAGGGTCTGGCGCTTGATACAAGCCGTAATAAGCCACTTCAGCCAAGGGCATGATACGCTCTTCATTTTCCACGCGTACAAGCCAGCCCTCTTTAATGTTGAGGTGGCCGCGCTTAAGGCCTGTTTTTTCACTGCCAAAGCGGATGAGCTTTTCCTTGGCCTTTTGCGCCGCAAGGTATACGGCATTACCTGCCACATAGGTTTGGCGTGAAGCATAGGAGCCCATGTCAAAGGAGGTCATGTCTGTGTCGGCAGAGTGGCAATAAATATCTTCATAACGCACGCCAAGGGTTTCGGCGCAAATCATGGAGTGAGCTGTATCGGAGCCTTGTCCAAGGTCTGGAGAGCCGATGAGCAAGATAACGGTGCCGTCTTCGTTGACTTTCACTTGAGCGGAGGAGAAGTCTGGTTCAGCGGACGTGCCGGTAACGTGTAAGGAGCAGGAAAGCCCACGCCCATACAGCTTACCGTCTTTGGCGGCAGGTAAAGGCTTTTGCCAGCCAATGCTATCCATACCCTTATCAAGGCATTCTTCCATGCCATTGCTTTGCAAAATCCATGGGGATTTTAAGGCCACAGGGTTGGGCTCACCCACGCGAACAAGGTTCATGCGGCGAAATTCCACAGGGTCTAGCTTAAGGCTTTCGGCAATGCGATCAAAATGGGTTTCGCGGGCAAAGGCCATTTGCGGGTTACCATAACCACGGAAGGCGCCGCCTTCGGCGCGGTTGGTGAACACAATTTCCGCATTAAATTGCACATTGGGTATGCGATAAGGCAGTTTGGTAGCCATGGCCTTGGTCACATAGGGGCTATGCCCTGTGTAAGCACCGGCATTGGACTGCACTTTCATTTGATAAGCCACCAAGGTACCATCGCTCTTTACGCCCGTTTTTAAGCTAATACGCGCTTCATGGCGGAAGGAAACATAGGCGAGGTTTTCTTGGCGTGTCATGGTCATTTTAACAGGACGCTTGATGAAACACGCAATGGCCACCAAGAGAATTTCGTTAATAACCATTTGTCTTTCACCAAAACCGCCGCCCAAGGTGGGCTTTACCACGCGAATTTTGCTAATGGGAATATCTAAGGTTTCAGCAATGTTTCTGCGTGTATGATAAGGAACTTGCGTGGTGGACCATACGGTAATGCGCCCTGATGCGTCTTCCTTAGCAATGGTACAGCAAGGTTCCATGCACACATGCTGCTGTGGATGCATAAAGTAGGTATCTTCAAAAATGTGGTCGGCTTCTTTAAAGCCCTCTTCGGCATTACCTTTGACCATTTCTGCGTCAATGACGTTCTTTCTGGAGCCGCCATGCACAAAGGGAGCGTCGGGGGCCAGCGCATCGTCAATTTCTGTCACAAAGGGCAGTTCTTCATAGTTGATAACAAGCTTTTTTGCAGCGGCTTCAGCTATGTCTTCATTTTCTGCCACTACCACGGCGGCAATTTCGCCCTCATAGTGCAGCTCTTGGTCTAAGATGTACTTATCAAAGAGGAATTCTGGGTCAACGCCTTTGGCCACGCCGGGAATGGTTTCTTTAGGATAACCAGCGGTGCAATAGCGCTTTCTGGGTAAATCTTCCCACGTAACCACGCGAATAACACCGGGGATAGCTTCTACTTCGGCTTTATTCATGGAGATGATTTTCGCATGGGCATAGGGGCAGCGCACGGCTTTAGCTATGGTCATGCCGGGGATGTGCATGTCGGTGGTATATTCGGCAGAGCCCGTAACTTTATTGCGGGCATCGTTTCTTTCAAGGGATTGTCCAAGTACTTTATATGGGCTCATAATTAGCTCCCCTTCTTCATTTCTTTGGCGGCGGCCATGATGGCTTGCACAGGTTTTACATAGCCGGTACAACGGCAAATATTACCGGAAATACAATCTTTTGCTTCTTCTTCTGTGGGATTTGGGTTGGCGTCCAGCATGGCTTTGGCTGCCATGATGAAGCCGGGGGAGCAATAACCACACTGAATGGAAGCGTATTCTACAAATTTTTCTTGTAAGGGGTGCAGTACACCGTTGATGGCAACACCTTCAATGGTGGTAACATTTTTACCATTGGCACGAACAGCGGGGTAAATGCAAGACTTTACGGCTTTACCGTTCACAATAACAGTACAAGCGCCGCAGTCGCCATCATCACAGCCCACCTTGCCACCGGTGAGGCGAAACTCATCACGCAATAGGGAAGTAAGGGTGGTACCGGCGCTTACAAGGGCTTCTCTTTCAATGCCGTTAATGTAAAGTTTAATGGGGTATTTCATGGTATATCCTTTTTACGAGCACTTAGGCATTGTTGCAAGCTTGGTTATAAGCGCGAAGTACAGCGCGTTTTACAAGGGCCTTACTTACGTCAAAGCGGTATTCTGCACTGCTGCGCAAGTTGTCAATGGGGGCTATATCGCCGGCGATTTTTTCTAAAGCTGCAGCAAGGTTTTCTTCGTTGAGTACTACGCCTTGTAGCGCTGCTTCGGCTTTAGTGGCGCGCATGACGGTGGGGCCCACGGCGCCAAGGGCAATGCGAATATCAGTGATTTCTTGCTTGCCATTAACGCTTACAAAGGCGCCGGCATTGGCCACAGCAATATCTACAGAGTTTCTGGCTATTTTTTCAAAGGCTGTACCCGTGCTTTGGGCAGCGCAGCAAGCAGGAACGCGAATTTCTTTAATAAGCTCACCTTCTTGAAGCACAGTGGTGCGCGGGCCGGTAAAGAAGTCTTGCCCCTTTACACTGCGCTCACCGCTACAGCTTAAAAGTATAATGTCGGCATCGGCAACATATACAGTGGGTATGGCATCGCCGGAAGGTAAGGCTGAGGCAAGGTTGCCGGCAAAGGTAGCCACGTTACGGATGGTTCTATCGGCAAGTACTTTAGCCGCATCAAAGAGTACACGACATTTTTCTTGCATAAGCGGTGAGGCGATAATGTCGCTAAACGTGGTTCCGGCACCAATGCAAATGTGGTCCCCTTGTTCTGTAATATAATTTAACCCCACCTCTGTAATGTCAATGAAGGTATCAGCTGCGCTGCTATCGGCAAAAACGTCGGTGGCGCCGGCCAAGTAGACGGCTTTACCTTGAGCTTTGGCAAAAGCCTCTACGGCCTCTTGAGGCGTTGAGGGGCATACAAATTCTTGTGCGTTACTTTGTTTCACGGTTCTATCTCCTTACCGCTTAAGTGTTCACAGTTGTTTACCAGTGGTGGTAAATTTTAAAAAAAGAAGTGTGCAGATGCCGCAACTACAGGAATAGCAATGGCTGTACGCAACACAAAAATAACAAGTAAGTGCCATACACGTACCATAAAGTGAGCTTCTACCATGGCAATGGCGGCCTCAGATACGGATATGATTTGCACGGCAGAAAGAGCCACAATGAAAAAGGCTGCCATGGGGGCAATGCTTGGGTCGGACACAGCAATGGCCGGTAACGTTACGTCAATGAAGCCAATGAGTGTGGCGGCGCCAATTTTTGCTGCATCAGGAATATTAAAGAACTCCAGCACGGGTACCATGGGCTGGCCTATGTATTGAAAAAATGGTGTGTAATAATACACAGCCATGGCGACTACCACAATACTTACCAAGAAGCCCACGATTTTTTGCCCAAAGAAAAGGGCAGAAATGAAGCTTTTGGCAAAGAAGGGCAATGTAAAGAAAGCTGATTGTTTTACAGCCACGTCCACAGCGTCTTGAAAGCGGTTTTCGCGTTTTTTGGGTACTCTTTGTTCAGCTGTTTGTGTGCTGCCGTCATGGTAGGTGCTTGGCAAGGTGGCCAAGGGGGGAATGCGCATCATAATGGCGGTGATAACAAAAACAGAAGCAAAAATGGTGAGTACGATTTCTGTATAATATTGTGACACATTACCAATGCCCGAGATAACGCCCATATAGCCTATGCTCATAACGCAAAAGTTGGTTACTACGCCGTAGCCTTCTTTTCTGGTGTATCTGCCATCAAGGTAGTGCTGGTCAGCAATGAAAACACCCACAGCAGAGGAGGATACAAAGGCAGACATGGCGTCTACGGCTGAGTCTCCAGGGAGTTTAAACAATGGGCGCATGATGGGTTCAAGCAGTACTGCCATAAATTCTACTACACCAGAATTTAAAACGATGGAAACAAGCCAGCCAGCCAATGATACAGTAAGAAAGATAACGGCAGATAGGTATAAAGCAAGGCCGCCCACTTCTGGGTCTAGAATAAAGGCCGGTGCGTTTTTGGTTAAAATCATAAGGCTGAGAATGAGCCCCGCCACATAGAAGGAGATGCGAAAAGCTGTATCGCCCTTATGATGCCTTTTAAAGAAAGGCACTTTTTTGATTTTACCAAGGTACAGAGTAAGCATGAGTGAAGCGCTAATGCCCACAGCAAGATAGGGGAGTAAATTGGCATTTTTTAAGGTGTCTTTAATAAAGGTCACTAGCATAACCAATGGTACGCGACCTTCATCCACAGGGACGAAAAAAATAAATAAACCTAAGAGGCTTAGAAAGAGGGCTTTGAGTGGGCTCCCTTTTCCTGTTGCTTGATGTTTTGTGCCTTGTGCTGCTGCCATGTACTGCTCCTAAAAGTAAAATCGTTAACTGTAATTGCCTTGCTTACGTTGCAAGTGGTCTCCTAAGGGGTTTGCGTTTCACATCGTAAAATGATAGTTTCATTTTTATGTGTTTCTTCTTCTCTAAAACAAGTGTATGAAGCTGTCAAGCAGATATACGTTTTTTTAACAAAGGAGGCCATAATATGCCGTTTGGTGGATATATTTATACCTGTCTTGAAGATTTAAGCGCTTTTTCTACCACATGCGCACAAAATGAGGGGGTAACGCGTTTGCCCTTTACCAAGGAGCACAAGGCCGCCTCTAGCTACTTACAAAAACTCATGGAACAGGCAGGCCTTACGGTGCATGTGGATGCCATGGGTAATGTGGTGGGCCGTTATACTCATGATGCGGCGGCCAAAACCTTGGCTCTTGGTTCGCATCAAGATACTGTCATGCAGGGTGGTAAGTACGACGGCGCTCTTGGTATTGTGCTTGCCATAGTTTGTGTGGGAGAGCTCATAAAAGCGCATCAGCTTAATTATAATGTAGTAATTATTGCTTTTGCCGATGAAGAGGGTGTGCGTTTTCATACAGACTATCTTGGCAGCATGGCCTTTAATGGGCATTGCGACGCTTCTTTGCTACAAAGGCAGGATGTGAATGGCATAAGCCTTGCGCAGGCTTTGCAAGAGTATGGACTAAACCCTCAAGATGTTCTAGCCATGTCTGCAGCTCAGCTAGATGCCTACATAGAGGTGCATATAGAGCAAGGCCCTGTGCTAGAAGCGGCGCACTTGCCTGTGGGTATAGTAACTGCCATTCAAAGCCTCTTTTTATATGAAGTGTCCTTACAAGGCATGGCAGGGCATGCCGGCACCGTGCCCATGGCTTTACGCAAAGACCCTGTGCGTACGGCATGTCAGCTCATACATGACTTCTTAACGCAGGTAACCTTGGAAGAAAACATAGTGGCCACTGTGGGGCAAATGCAAGTGCTGCCGGGGGCAGTGAATGTTATTGCGGAAAAGGTGGTATTCTCACTTGATATTCGCAGCCCGCAAGAAGAAAAAATACGTGAACTCATCAATGAGTTTCAGTTGCAAGCCAAGACTATTTGTGAAGCACAAGGGATTCTCTTTTCTCTTGAGCAAAAGTATGCCACGCCTGCCATGCCTTGCGATGCTCATTTACAAGAGCAATGGGCAAAGGCTTTGCAGCGTTTATCTTTACCCGTGTATCATTTACCCAGCGGCGCCGGCCATGACGCACAAGAAATGGCGCGTGTTTGCCCCGTGGGTATGCTTTTTGTGCGTTGCATGGGCGGTATAAGCCATAATAAGAGTGAAAGTGTCACCGCGGAAGATATGCATACGGCAGCTTGTGTTGTAATAGATTTTTTGCGTCATTATGCGTAATTTGTATGCAAGGAATATGGGGAAGTATTGTGAATAAGCAAATAGTCATAGGCTCATTATGTGCCTTAACCGCCACCATTTTTTGGGCAGGCTCGCTCATTGTGGCTCGTATTGCCGTGGGGGAAATTTCCCCTCTTACCTTGGGAGCCACGCGTGCGTTGTTGGCAGTAGTTTTGCTTTGCTTTGTGCTTGTGCCTCAGGCGAGGCGGGAGTGGCAGCAGACCAAGGCTTTTTTACCGCATATGACCTTGGGAGCCTTGGTGGGGGTGGCAGCCTTTGCCCCTTTAAGCTATTTTGCCGCGCAAAGTACTTCCGCTTTAAATCTATCGCTCATTACTGTGACAACGCCGGTGTTTATAGTGATATTGAGTGCTTTACAGGGGGAGAGGTTTCCTTTGCATCGCTGGGGGGGCTGTGGTCTTGCTTTGTGCGGGGCTTTATACCTTGTAAGTGACGGTAATGTAGAGAGTTTATTGCACTTACAATTCTCTAAAGGGGATATAATTATGCTGTGTGGCACCTTAGGTTTTGCCTTGTACAGTATAGTTATAAAAAATCCACCCAAGGGGCTTTCTAGCGGTACCATTATGCTGTGGATGACTTTTTTAGCTACGCTTATGCTCATACCCAGTGCCGTGTGGGAGATGCAGCAAAGTTATGCTGTGTTTCAATATAATGGCACGGTGCTTTTTTGTATTGTATTTTCCGCTGTGTGCAGTTCTATTATTCCGTGGTGGGCGTGGAATGTGGGCTTGCAAAAGGTAGGTGCGCCTTTGTGTGCCAGTATTTATTTTACTTTACCCTTGTGGACAGGTTTGCAGGCCTATCTTGTTTTAGGAGAGGGGATGACCTACGTGCATGCTGTGAGTGGAGCTTTGATTATTGGCGGCATTGTGTGGGGTAATAGGGCGCGCGCGCGGTAGTGTGTAGTGGTAGGAAAAGGTGGGTAGGTGACCTTTGCGCGTTTTCGTAAAATCTCTAGCATTTGTATTGTGCTAAGCTGACTTTATATATTTTTGTATAATATATTTATGTAGTGTGGGTGCGTGAGGTAACTTTCGTGCACTTGCGCAAAATCTATCTTTTTCATGCGTACTGCGTCAGATTTCCTTTTCGAAACGCATACGCAAGAACGTTCTGCCTCTCAAAAAGAAAATCTTCCTTGTGCGCATAAAAAATCTATAACGTATTTCATACGTTTCAGATTGCTGACAAAGTCTACTGGGGAAAAACACCCCAAACACACACACCCACATCATGCACGTTCCAGATTGCTGACAAAGTCTACTGGGGAAAAACCTTTTTTGAAAAAAAGGTTC
>CAYJNG010000108.1:0-7819 GCA_964371505.1 uncultured Desulfovibrionaceae bacterium | reverse complement strand
GATACGCAGTATCATAATCATGGCAAAATACGTAGTATCCTAGTCATAAAAAGATACGCAGTATCATAATTTTGAAAAGATATTTAGGAAAGATATGAATTCTCCTGTACTCTGCATAGAAAATATTAGCAAAACCTTAGGCGGCAAACCCATTCTTAAAGATTGCAGCCTCTCCCTCCATCGTGGTGAGCTTAAAGTGCTTATCGGCCCTTCTGGAGCCGGAAAAAGTACTTTATTACAATGTATTAATTGCTTAATTACACCAGATATGGGCACCATTAGCCTTGAAGGGCAAGCTTTAGATTTTCGTAATACACAAGCCCTGTGTGATTTTAGAGCTCAAGTAGGTATGATTTTTCAAGATTTTAATCTTTTTGATCACCTTACAGCAGAAGAAAACGTGGCTATAGCTTTACGCAAAGTACGTGGTTTTTCCAAAGCTGTGGCAAAAAATCGTGCTTTAGCTGAGCTTGATCGCGTAGGCCTAAGCAAGCGCTCCAGTTTGTACCCAGCGCAGCTTTCTGGCGGGCAAAAGCAACGTGTGGCCATAGCTAGGGCCCTTGCCATGGACCCAAAAGTTATTTTATTAGACGAGCCCACTTCAGCTCTAGACCCAGACCTTGTGGGTGAAGTTCTAAGTGTTATTCGTGATTTGGCCCGAGGTGGCATGACCATGATTATGGCCACGCACCAAATGGAATTTGCTAAAGCCTTAGCCAATGAAATTGTTTTTATGGAGCAAGGTGTTATCATAGAACGCGGCACGCCAGACGAACTGCTTTCCAAAGAAAGCCGCACCCATGCTTTTTGCAATAAAATTTTAGATATGGATTTAAATAAAGCCACAAAACATACGGCTAAAGTTAATTTTTCTGATGGCGTAGGTACCATTGAACCCGTTGCACCTGCAGGGGAAAAGCATGATTGATATGCCTTTTTTGAGTGAGGAACTTATCCCCATGCTCAATAAGGGGTTTTGGGTAAGTATTGCCATCATAGTCCCTTCGGCTGTATTAGGCTTTTTGGGTGGCCTACTGCTGGGCATTATGCGCGTATACGGCAGCCCTTTGATAAAAAAAATATGCGATGGGCATGTGGCTCTTATACGCGGTGTACCCTTGGCAGTACAATTACTCATGATTTACTATGCCTTGCCTAAAATTGGTCTTTATTTTGATCCTTACGTGGCAGCGGTTATTAGCTTTACTTTGTGTAGTTCTGCTTACCATTCTGAGTATATTCGCGGGGCGCTTTTCTCCATACGTCAAGGCCAAATTAATGCGGCCAGTGCCCTTGGTATGACAAAAACACAAGCCATACTTAATATTATAATTCCACAAGCAGCACGAAGAGCTTTACCCGGTTGCGGTAATGAAATTATTTATCTTATAAAATACTCCTCCTTAGCACATTTTGTTACGGTAATGGATATCATGGGTGAAGGTAAGGCTGTAGCTTCTTACACTTTCCGCTTTACGGAAGTTTTTATGGTGGTGGGTCTTTACTACTTAGCCTTGGTCACCGTGGCCACATGGATTTTACATGCTTTAGAAAAGCATTATCACATCCCTGGCTTTGGAAATCGCTAGGACTATACCCCCATGCCTCACAGTGCGTCGTTAAAACTTTGGGCTGACTTTGTGCCCGCTTTACAACAGGGCAAACATGTAGCACTTTTACAGCGCATTGCCGCATTGCGCCAAGAAGGTCGCACCATCTACCCAGCGCAACAGGATATTTTTCAAGCCTTAGAGCTTGTAAAACCGCAAGATGTACGAGTAATCATACTTGGGCAAGACCCTTACCATGGGCCTAATCAAGCACATGGCTTGGCATTTTCTGTGCCACAAAACACAGAAGCTAAGGCTATCCCCCCTTCGCTTAAAAATATTTTTAAGGAAATTTATAGCGATATCTATGCCAAGGAAAATCCTTTGCATAAGCCCCCTTATTCGCCACAGTTAGCGTCATGGGCTAAGCAAGGTGTACTTTTACTTAATACCGTGCTCACGGTGGAACACGGCAAAGCGCATAGCCATGCAAATCTTGGCTGGAAGGAAATTACACAGGATATACTGCACAGCCTTGCCAAAAAAAAAGAGCCCTTAGCCGTGCTTTTATGGGGCAAAGCTGCCCAAAGCTACGCACCGCTTTTTTTAGATGGTGAACTGCCAGCGCAGCATCTTGTGCTTACAGCAGCGCATCCATCACCCCTTTCTGCTCATACAGGCTTTTTTGGATGCCAACACTTTAGCCAAGTAAATGCATGGCTAAGAGCACAAAATAAAAAAGAGATTTCATGGTAAAAGGCCGCTGAAGCAATCACTTCAACGGCCTTTTATATTGTAAATTCTATGCATAGGGCAACTTTACAGTCTTTTACCCTTACGTACAGACTACTTAATCATCATATTGATTATCATCAGGCCACATATCTTCATCATGTACCGTATACGTGCGTACAAAAAGACATGAAATATCATTTTGCTCTGTAAGCATACCTGTAGCTTCCACCACTGCACTTATTTCTTCATCAAGGCCAGCACCAGCACCACGTGGGGTGATATGATACTCCCGTTCATCGGTAACAATGGCTACTCTCGCGCCGTTTTCCCCTTTTTTCGGTAAAGGGCTCACCATACCTTTTACAGTGATAATTGTCGATGACATGATTTTTTCTTTCCTTTATAATCAAATCTTTCTTGCACTTGTATGCAAGTTTCGCTGTATCAACATACTCTTTTTTTCACTCCATGGCAAGACGTACCAATTTCTTAGTGATTTTATATGTTATTATTTTACCATTTCTTTATAACAAATCTCATAAAGTTCTAGAGTTTTTCTAGCTAAAATAATTGAACTTTTTGCTTTTTTATTTCAAAAAACTGTGTTAGAGAAAAACAAAGGTGAATGTATAAGGAAATGTTTTATTAGGAAGGTACACCATGCATAGAGAAAGAAGAAAAATATCATCTAAATTTTTAATGGCAATACTCATACTTTTATCATGTTTTGCTTTAACTGCATGCGGAGCTAAAACTTCCACCAAGGGCAGCACAGCTAAGGGAAATGCCATCTCTAAAACGGCTCAATCACAAATTGGTAAATATTATAAATTTGGTGGTACATCACCCAAAACAGGCTTTGATTGTTCTGGCCTTATTATGTGGTCATACAATAAACACGGCATATCCATGCCGCGTAATACCAAGCAACAAGCAACAGTAGGTAAAAAAGTTACCTCTAAAAAAGCTAAGCCAGGTGATATTGTAGTATTCCGAAGCAAATATACTTCCAGTGGATATCATACGGGCATTTATATTGGTAACAACAAATTTGTACACAGCCCTAAGACAGGCTCTAAAATTCGCATTGAAAGCTTTAACTCCTATTGGAAGCCCAAAATTTCTAGTTTTCGTCGCGTCGTAAATTAGGTAAGATACGTCACCCTCCAAAGCCGCTTTGCCATATGGGTCAGCCTACCCATTGTGCATCGCGGCTTTTTTTTCGTCTAAATTGTGACAAAATACATACTAGTTTATGCTTTTACTTGCTATACCTTAGGCATTGCGATACTAGTGTAAGTAGCTTTAGCTTGTAATATTGCCTTGGAGGTACTATGTCTAAAAACTTCAGTCTTGCAGACATTGCCAGACACTTTTCTTTGCCAGAGTCCACAGCACGCTATTACTGCAAACGCTTTGCGTCCTTTATGCACATCTATGGAGAAGGAAGACGTAAAAGATATGGACAAGAGTGCCTGCAAGTTATTGCTACCATCATAGAGCACATGAAACTTGGCAAGACAGCCACCATGGTAGAAGAAGTATTAAGTGCGCGCTACCCTCGCACCATGGACACTACCATTGCATCTCCTACTACCCATACAAAGACCATAGATGCCTCCCCTATTAGCGTTGAAAATCAAAATTTCAACCCTGAGTATGCGAAAATAGCTTCTATGCATGAAATGGCTCCCTATGCGCAAAATACAGCCATGGCGCAAAATGAGGCTTTACATCATGGGCCTCAAGTAGATGGAGCCGCCGGGCACAGGCTTATGCAATACCTTGAGCAACAATCCACTGCTTTGCAAAGCATAGCGCAATCTCTTTCAGTATTGGCCGGTCAAAAAAATGATATGCAAAGGCTAGAAGATGCCGCGCGCACTGCCAAAGAGGAAAATACCCTCTTACGTCAAGAAGTACATGTATTAAAATCTTTACTGCACAGTTCAGAGCAAGTGCATCATGATGACCTAACGCAATTGCGCACATGGATGAGTAGACTTGCTCAAAGCTATAACAATAAAACCTTGATGAATACAAAAAATCAAGGTGATGACTCCTAATAGATTTAGGTTTTCATTTTTTCTACCAATGGAGCTTTTTATGATTACAGATAAAGTGGTTCTCTTTGGCTTTGCGACAGTGATAGAAGACAAAGCACCCATGGCCGAGAAAATACTAAAAGATTTTATACAAACCAACGCTAAAGAAGAAGGTTGCGAAAAAGCCCTCATATACCAAGATAGCAAAAATTCTTTAACTTTTATGGTATTTGAAATATATAAGAACCACAAAGCATGGCTTACGCACATACAACAAGGCCAGGTAACGGAATTTTCTGAAGTGTCTAAAGAGTATTTTTCTAGTGTAAGCTTTGATACGTATACACAATATTTGGACACTACTTCACCTACTTCTACCGAAAGTATCTATGCTTCAGGAAAGTTCGCCGTAATAGGAAGAGGAACAGCTTTACCAGAGCAAATGTTGCCAGCGCGTGATTCTGTGCTAGCATTTACAACAGCCAACAAACAGCATGAACGCTGTGTAAGCAGCTCACTCTATATAAACAAAAAAAATGTTAATGAGTTTTTGGCTTATGAGGTTTGGGAAGACCAATCATCTTGGATGAAAAATTTACAATCACAACAATTTACGGACTTTTCTGACAACTCAAACAACCTTTTTAGTAATCTAAAGCTTACCACGTACAATCTCATTTACTTTTAAAGCTTATACTTAAGAAAGCCTAGGTTAGTTGGGGATTTTTTCCACAAAAAAAAGCCCTGTATGTCATAAACATACAGGGCTTATATTTTTTTACATAAAGCTTTATTTTTTTGCTTCTTTTAATGCCATATCTATGGCTGTTTTAAATAGCTCTGCTGACATAGCACCGCGAATAACAATATCATTAACAAAGAAATATGGTGTACCTTCTACTCCTAGTTCCTTTCCGTCATCTAGGTCTTCTTGCAAAATGGTTTTTGTCTTGGCGCTGGAAACATCTTTCGCCAGTTTTTTCATATCAAGGCCCACGGCTTTTGCTTCAGCCTTTAAGAAATATTCTCCCTTATCTTGCAGCTCTTTTCGCTTGGCAAAAATATTTTCATAGAGCTGTTGTGCCTTGGTGGAAGATTGAAAACCTGCTGCAATTACATATTCTGAAGCCAAAATAGCTGTGGGGCTGGCGCTGAGCGGCGTATGCTTAAAAACAATATTTACCTTATCGCCATATTCTTTTTTCACCTGAGCCAAAGTGTTAGCTGCTTGTGCGCAATAAGGGCAAGTGAAGTCGGAAAACTCAACCACAGTAACAGGGGCATTGGGGGCTCCCCATACCGGCCTACCCTCAATGCGAATGCTTTTCTTTTCTTGCATATCTTTTTGCCATTGAGCTTCTAAAGAACGCTGACGTTTTTTAGTAGAACCATCTTGCGCTATATCTAAAATAGCTTCGCTATTATTACGAAGCACATTTAAAATAAGTTCAGGGCGATCTTTTAAAATGCGCTCTAACTGCTGTATGAGCTGAGCGTCTGTTTGTGCGCTATAAGCTTTAGCTGGAAGCATGCTAAAGCCACCCAGCAAAAGTAAAAGTACGGTAAGTTTTTTCATGGTTAACTCCCTTATGTAAGCAAATTATATTTTTTTATAAAATTATTATAGTATATTGTAAAGCATTTATATGCCATGATATTTTTTTTACTTTCATTTTGCAAATAAAAAAACATTCATGTTCTTTTGGGTTTATAAAAAATGAAGTTAAAGTAAAATATCAAGTATAGTGTTGACCCCATGCTTTTTCTTACCTATAAATGACGAAGAACAGCATGCTATGTTTCATGTGAAACACAGCTTTCCTACATATAGAAGGAGCATATTGTGGCCAGAATAATAGCCATTGCAAATCAAAAAGGCGGCGTTGGTAAAACAACAACAGCCATTAACCTTGCTGCATCCTTAGCAGTAATGGAAAAAAAAGTCCTCTTAATAGATTGTGATCCTCAAGCTAACAGTACCAGCGGCATTGGCATTCAACCTGCTGATATTAAAGGTACTGTATATACAGCCATATACGACCCCCAAAATGCTTTAGATTATGTAATTAAAACAGCAGGTGACTATTTGCATGTATTGCCTGCTACCACTGACCTTGTGGCCATTGAGCTTGAACTAGTAGATAAACTTGGCCGTGAATATTATCTAAGTGAATGCTTAGAAGTTCTCGATGAGCACTTTGAATATATAATCATCGACTGCCCCCCATCACTTGGGCTTATTACTTTAAATGCCCTTTGCGGTGCTAAAGAAATTCTTATTCCTTTGCAGTGCGAATTTTTTGCCCTTGAAGGAATAGTCAAACTTTTACAAACCTATGAACAAGTGAAAAAACGTCTAAACCCCAATTTAGCCCTTCTTGGCGTAGTGCTTACCATGTATGATATGCGTAATAACCTTGCCAGAGAAGTAAAAACAGAAGTTAGACGTTGTTTCCCTGATCATCTTTTTGAATCTGTGGTGCCGCGTAATGTGCGTTTATCTGAAGCTCCAAGCCATGGTAAATCCATCATACATTACGCCATTAAATCTACAGGGGCCAATGCGTATTTAAGCCTTGCTAAAGAGGTTATCATGCGCAAGCCCAAAGTAGAAGAAGCAGAACAAAAAGGGTAATACCTTTATAGTTGCTTAGGCGTGCATTCGTAATCAACTTTTCTATGAAAATGCTTTTTACGTATGGTGGCGCCGCAACGACATTGAACAACAACTAAACCGCCAATATTTGCATTGGTCAGATGAAAGGGATGCGAAGTATCATTTTCCCAGTCATCACTAGCCGCACCGCAAGCATCGCAATGCATGCTCGGTTCGTAAGCATAGGTAAAATCCCAGCAGTCTTTCAATTCTTGCAAAGCTTCTAAAGGCTGAGGTTTTTCAAAAGGGTCATCACTATTAAGCATGCTTTTGGCCACGTTTTTAACATGGTCTTCCACCTTAGCCCAAAGATCTGGAGATAACTGTACGCTTTGAATATGCCCCTGTTGTGTGACCACATAGAGTATGGCATCATTTTTTTTTCTTTCCATAAATCTTTCCTCATACGGAGAGTATAATACGTATCAAAAGTGAGAAGTAACATGAGTAAAGCACCAAAAATGGGCAGAGGCCTAGATGCATTATGGGGCCAAAAGGACAATCAAGAGGCCAAAACCGAAAGCACAAGCCTTGCTATACATAAACTCATACCAAATCCTAACCAACCACGAAGACAATTTGATGATGCAGCTTTAAGCGAACTTGCCTCATCCATAAAGCAGCAAGGTATATTGCAACCCATACTAGTGCGACCTAAGCCTCACAACAAAAATTATGAAATAATTGCTGGTGAGCGGCGTTGGCGTGCTGCGCAAAAGGCAGGCCTAACTGAAGTTCCGGTCTATATAAAAGAGATGACCGACGAAGAAGTTATGGCAGCTGCACTTATTGAAAACATTCAACGCGAAGATTTAACCCCCATTGAAGAAGCC
>CAYJNG010000107.1:0-7907 GCA_964371505.1 uncultured Desulfovibrionaceae bacterium | reverse complement strand
ATTATTCCTTTTAAAAGAGCTTTCCCTGCATGTTAGCAGAGCAAAACAATAAAAACAAGGGCCCCCTATTAATATGGGGGCCCTTTTACTCACTGCATAGCAGACTATTGAAAAACAGTAATCTGCGTCGTCAGCGTAAAAAAGCCAAACTGCTTATGTATGCCTAATACACTGCGCATCTTGACTTTTTTAGCTTCCTTGCATCTCACTATTTTTGAACAGCCTGCCTCAAGTCGACTTTTGCAACAGGCTGATAGTTGCCTATGAAGCAGTTCACATAAAATACGAAACGTGGCAAAAAGAATATAGTATTCCTAAAACTCTTTGATGGACATTGCCAAAAATAAACATAAAAAATGTTTTTTTGGCAATGGGAAAACCGTAAAAAAGCCTTAATGCCAAATACTTACCAATTAAAATACACCACTTTCTAATTTAGTGCTTTCCACAAGGATGGTAATAGCATTATCCGCATTGTTAAATTCCATAAATTCTTTACCGCCAATATTTTGCGTTGCCCCTTGCGTCCAATCTTCTTGAGGGATAACAACTTCATCATTTTCGTTCGTATGTAGGCCCATCTCTTGAAGTATGGCATCACTACTCTGCCCTTCTACCCCTTGACCAAAAACAATCATTTCCATGCCGGAAATACTGCCCTCTTCCATTTTATCCAACACATCTTGCTTATGGTCGAGACTGCTCAAAAGAATATCTAGGCTTAAATCGCCGCCATGCCCATCGTCGTCGGTACCACCCACCACAAGAATATCATTAATATCAAGGGAAATAACATCATCACCAAGACCGCCGTCAAGAGAGTCTGCCCCCTCACCGCCATGCAGAAAATCATTACCTAAGCCGCCAGCAAGAATATCATCTCCACTGCCACCATACAGGCTATCATTTCCCTCATTACCATGAAGAGTATCGGCTCCGCCAAGGCCCATGAGTATATCATCGCTAATACCACCATCAATACTATTGCCCGTGGAATCTCCGGTAAGGGTATTACCTTCATGAGCAGGAGTTATGGTCACATCTACAGTAGCTGTGCTGCCATTGCTATCCATACCGCCCAGGCTTAAAACAATTTCCTCACTAAATGATTCGTGCTGCATCATGGTCCACTGACCAGTTTCAGAATCCAAAGTAAAGGTAAATTGCGCTGCTCCATCCACAGATCCCACAAGGGTATTGCTTGCTGTATCCAAACTTAGTATCAGGTCTTTACCATCTATGCTTAGGCTTGTTTCAGTATCCATAGTGCCGTCTGCATTCATCTGAACCTTGGTTCCTGCTATGGAAAGGCCATCAAAGTAAAATTTCTCAAAACCGTCTAAAGCCGTAGCATTCACCTGCCCGCTGGCCTGTGCCACATCATGTGGTGGGGTTATAAAGGTAAGATTTCTAACAAAAAAATCACTATTATTATCCAGATACCAATTACTTAGAGAGCTTCTATCTGCACCATTATCTACAGCAGAAATAACAAAGCTATCAAATTTTACATCGGGGTTTTCCACAAGGGCATATCCATTGGCACTACCGCTCACTTTTATAGAAGTTTGCAGTACACCATCTAGATAAAATTGCACCAGAGCTTCTTCATCCTTCTGGTCATGGCCTCTTTCTGTGGAGTATAGATTATCTAATTCTATATTCACACCATAAGCCACTTCGCCCTCAGGTAATTCAAAGATAATAGCTTCTGAAAATTCTGAGCCATCGTCTTTATGCTCATAGCCAAGCTCGCTCCAGCTTTCATCTCCGCCGGCAACACCGATGCCACCGCCGTCTACTTCAGCACCGTTCCAGCTACTACGTTGGTGCACGTCCAAAGAATATGCTTGTCCCGGTTTTGTATCAGATACATCTCTTTCAAAAGAGAGGTAGGGGTTTTCCACCTCAACCCCGCCAACGTCTTTGTACATAAGCTTGCCACCCTTAATGGTGATGCCCCCAAGTTTGGAGCTGTCATCTAAGTCAGCATTGGTTTTTCCTTCCCAACCAGTGCCAGAAAAATCCAATGAGCCAGAATAAAAAGGAGGTTCTATGGGCGTTACGGTAACATTTTCTACTTGCCCATCAAGAATAATAGCATTGTCTACAGATGGTGCAGATGGTGCGGATGGTGCGCCTAAAACGCCCCCTACCTCGCCCACAGCAATAGTATTTATACCATCGGCGCCATTTTCCTGAGCAAAAGAAGCGCGTTCCTGTTCGGAACTAGTCCCCTCAGAGGCAAGCCCACCGATACTATCTACACCATTAAGAAGACTACCGCCCTCTAACCCCACACTGCTCCCACTGCCCAAAACAGAAGAAGTTGCGCTACCGGCAGCAGGCATGAGCTCGCTCCCTAAAGCTGCAAAAAAATCTTCTCCAGAAACGGCATTGCCGTTCACCACCAGTTCGGGCATATTTTCACTGGTATACGTCACATAAAAATCAATAAGTTCAATGCGCGAACCATCTTCAAAAGAAAGAGTAAGCGTATCGCCTGCTCGCTCCAATAAGGCGTCATTAGGGTTGAATTCAAACTCAATGCGTTGGGAAGATTGCGGAACTAAAGATACGACCTGCTGAGCTACAGGCTTTTGCAAAGATAGATTAGCCATAACGAAATCCTTTACATAAGATGGTAAAATGCTTTGAAACCTTAGCGTCATTCATGACGCAAGGCTTTACTTTTGGGCAAACACGAAAAGCGTGTATTACGCAAGGTGCCAGCGTATAAGCGCGGCAAACAAGTATAACAAGGGGGGGGTAAAGGTGCTCTTGGGCATAACGTATGTCCCAAGGCAACGAGGAAGAGAATCCTCAAGCCGTAATGGCTCAAAACTTTCGTATAAAAGTTTTTAATGTAGGGGGGCAGATACACAAAACATATCTAACCACACGTTGCGATAACGTAAGCTCACGCTAGAGATAATGCCCCTTTTTGTCAAGCACAAAAGCTTTATATGTTTAAACTTTGCCAGAAAAGGAATTTCAAATTCTGGCAAAGTTTACTACGAATTATTAGTGAAAAATTTATTTTCACTACCACTTACATACTTTTCCGTATGGACTAAATTTCAATAACAACTTCCATAAGCCTACGCGCATAGGCGTCATGTGTTTTGGCAATATCCTTTACATCCATGACCTCTGTGATAACGCCCATATGTGCAAACATAACTTTATTGCACAAATAAGTAACTGCAGTTAAGTCATGGGTAATAAATACAAAAGTAAGTTTATACTGCACTTGAAGCTTGCGCAATAAATCCATAATTTGCACTTGAGTATGCGCATCAAGAGAGCTAATGGCTTCATCAAAGAGAATAACTTTGGGATTCACAGCCAGCGCTCTTGCTATGCACACCCTTTGCAATTGACCGCCAGAGAGTTGATGAGGAAATCTGTCTAAGAAATCTTCGTTAAGCCCCACAGCGTGCAAATATTCTATAATTTTTGCTTTTTTGTTAATTTTTTCGCCTGTTCTCTTGCATTCAACATCCACAGATTCTTTAATGGTGTCATACACAGTAAAACGAGGGTTTACCGAAGTAACATAGTCTTGAAAAACTATGCTGATATTTTCGCTAAGCAGTTTTTTACTTGCTTTGTCAGCATAGGGCTCTTTACCTAAAAAGTAATATTTCCCTGAAGAGGGGCGTAAAAGCCCCACAAGAATTCTACCCAAGGTGCTTTTTCCCGAGCCGCTTTCACCCAAAACAGCAAGACAATCCCCCTCTTCAACCTTAAAGGAAACATCTTTCAGCACCGTTTGCCAGTCCCCTGTAAGTTCGCTCTTAAAGCGCATGGTAATATTTTCTACACTAATCATATCATGCCCCCATCAATAGCATGTATCGCTGCGCTAAAAAGCGCGATTTTTAGCTTGCTCCGGTGCCTACGCCACCGAGCCAAACGAGAGTTTGGCGTTAAAAGGTATCTCAAAATACGCTATGCGTACTTATAAGGCACCTTCTAAGCTTTTATTAAAGGCTTCCAACACCAGTTGCTTTTGATGTACCAATTGTTTGGTATATTCATCTTGCGCATTTTGTTTAATATCTTCAAAGGTACCCCTGTCCACAATTTTACCCTTATTCATAACGATAACATGGTCAGAAATAAGCGAAGCCACCGCAAGGTCATGGGTAATAAATATCATGGTTACGCCGGATTCTTTCAGCCGCACAAACTCTTTCATAATTTCATATTGCGTCACCGAGTCAATGGCGGTGGTGGGCTCATCAGCTATGAGAATATCAGGGTTGAGCGTTAGCGCAATACCTATCATAATACGCTGCAACATACCGCCCGAAAGCTGATGAGGGTATTTTTTCATCACCTCTTCAGGGTCTTCCAGCTGCATTTTTTGCAAGGTTTCAATGCATTTGGCGTGAATTTCTTCTTTAGACCACTTGGTATGCTCTTCAAAGGTTTCTTTCATTTGATAGCCAATGCGGTACAATCTATCAAAGCACACCATGGGATTTTGCAATACCATGGTCATGCGCTTGCCACGCACCTTTCTCAACTCCTCCTTGGAGGCATGTAAAAGGTCAAGGTTACCCAACATGGCCTTGCCTTCAATGGTAAAGTTATGGTCAAGCAAGCCCACTATGGCCTTCATGGTCATGGTTTTTCCTGAGCCGCTCTCCCCCACTATGCATAGGCATTCGCTCTTTTTTAGGTCAAAGGAAACCCCTTTCACCAATTCCGATGTCTTTCTTTTACCCTTAAAGGTCACTTTTAAATCTTGAACGGAAAGCACGTGCATTACATTTCCTCCTTAGGATCAAGGGCATCACGAAGTACATCACCCATGACATTAAATAAGGAAACTACGGTAACAATGGCCACACCCGGCACAATCATTTGCATGGGGTTAAGCGCAAATACTTGCTTGGCATCATTAAGCATGGCGCCCCATTCCGGCGTAGGCGCTTGTACACCCATACCAAGGAAAGACAAGGTAGACACGTTAATAATGGCCCAGCCCATGTCAATGCTCGCAAGCATGGCAGATTCTGCAGCAATACTTGGCATGAGGTGCTTAAAGAAAATGAACCTATTACTATTTCCAATGACGTTAGAATAATTAACAAAATTTTCTGAGCGATATTTAATAACATTGGTACGAATCATACGTGCATACCATGCCCATTTAATAAGCACGTTGGCAAGCACCACGTTCATAATGTCCACACCAAGCAAAGCGAGTACAGCAAAAACCATGATTTGGCTTGGGAAAGAGAGTAACAAATCCACAAGGCGCATGATAACTTCATCCACCCAGCCGCGGAAATAGCCCGACGCCAAACCAGCCGCAAGACCAATGCCCATGGTGCCTATCATGGTTAAGGCCGCATAGCCCAACGTGGGGCGTATACCCCAGATGATGCGCGAAAGAAGGCAACGCCCCAACTGATCGCCGCCTAAAGGATAGTCGCCTCCGGGGGCAGCAAAGCGTTTCATCATATCGGCTTTCAAGGGGTCATTGGGCGCAATCCACGGTGCAAAAATCCCTATAAGAATAATTACCGCTAAAATACCAAGTACAATAACGGCTTCTTTATTGCGTAATAAGCGTTTAAGCATTTCCTTGGTCTCCTACTCTGAGTTTTGGATCCATAATTCCTTGTAATATATCAAAGAGTAAATTGAATACCACAAAAAGCACACCCACAAGCAATACATAGGCTTGGATAACGGGCATATCGCGCGTAAATACAGCTTCAATGCAAAGAGAACCTAGCCCCGGCCACGCAAACACGTTTTCCACCACAATGGTACCGGCAATAAGCTGCGGAATACTCATACCAATGGCTACAACGCAAGTTTGTAAGGAATTTTTAAGAATATGCTTTATTAAAATATTTCTTTGCTTTAAGCCACGCACATTGGCATAAAGCACATAATCTTGCTTCATATTTTCAATCATATTATTTCTTACAAGTCGAATAAAAATAGATACATATGAAGAAGCCACTGTAAGAGCGGGCAATATAACGCTTTTCCATCCGGCAAAGTTCCCGCTGGTGGGTAAAAGTCCCATTTTTACAGAAACCACATACATGAGCACGAGGCCAATCCAATACGAAGGCATGGCTGTGGTTAAAAAAACAAAGCCACGCATGAGTTTATCAAACCACGTATCCTTATACACAGCGCACAAAAACCCTATAGGGAGACTCAGAACAATAACAAAAATGAAAGATACGGCTGCCAAGTTTAAGGTATTGGGCATGGCAGTAGCCATTTTTTCTATTACAGTCAGGTCAGGTGTGGCGTAACTAATACCAAAGTCCATTTGCATAGCTTTGATGGCCCAGTTGAAATAACGCACCGCATAGGGGTCATTGAGTCCTAGCTCTTCTCGTGTTTGCGCAATAAGTTCCGGAGAGGCAATGGGGATATTATGCACACGCAAAATAACCTCAGCAGGATCCACCGGAATGAGATTAATGAAAACAAAAGTAAATACAGAAATAGCAAAGAGTAAGGGAATAACCCCAAGCAGACGCTTCAGTATATATTTATTCATAATACACCCTTAAAAATAAATAGTGAGAGGGGGATTCCCTCTCACTATAATGTTCTACGCAACTCAAAAGAAGTAGCTTTATCAACTATCTACTACTCACCTTCTTACATCTATTTATATTCAAACTCCCAGAAGGGGAAGGTATACACAGAAGGAGCAAAAGTTACTTTCTTTAGCTGACCAGTATAAATGGTCTTGTTGTTACCAAAAACAAGGGGCACATGCACGGCAGAGTCGTGAATTTTTGTAAGAATATCCTTAATCTCCGCTTGTCTTTTAGCTTCGTCCACTTCCACAAGCATTTGCGTAATGCCGTCGAAAATTTCCTTGTGATTGGCAAGACCGGAAAGACCTTGATAGTCACCATAGGAAGGTGCGCGGAAAGAAGCCAAGGAGGCATGTGGATCGTAAGGCTTACCCCAGGGAATACCCATGATGAGTTGGAATTCTCCGGCTTTTTGCTTATCAAAATAGGTAGAACGCTCATAGCCTTCAAGCTTTAAGTCAATACCTAAGGGCTTAAATTCCGATTGGATAAATTCCAAAGTAGGTTTATCAGTCACGGTGTTATTGTCATAAATAACGGAGAAAGCAAGGCGCACGCCGTCTTTGGCTCTAACACCGTCAGCACCTTTTTTCCAACCAGCATCATCAAGAAGTTTTTCAGCTTTCTTAATGTCATAGGTATAAGGAGTAAGGTCAATATCGCAATAAGGAGTGCTTTCGGAGTACAAAGTACCTGCAGGCTTTTCAAGGCCATAGTAAATACCTTGAGAGATGGCTTCTCTATTGACGGCATAGTTAATAGCTTGACGTACAGCTAAGTCATTAAGACCAGGAAGGTGAGAGTTAATCACCATATGCTTGGTTAAGGAAGGCTCAGAAACAGCGTATTTGATTTTATCGCTGTTTTTGTACATTTGGATGGTGGTAGCGTCCACTACGTTGGCACCGTATACCATGTCAATTTCGCCATTTTCTAAAGCAAGAATACGAGTTTGACTTTCGGGGATAACACGCATGGTTATTTTCTCAATACTGGGCTTGGCTCCCCAATATTCTTTATTTACATACATATTAAGGTATTCATCTTGCTTGTGCTCACCCATAACATAAGGGCCGGTACCCACAGCAGCGGTAACCTTACGAGGTTCACCTTTCACAAAGGTTTTGGGAGAGCCCATACCAAAGGGACGCGCCATGCCAAGTTCTGCCAATAGCGGGTAATAAGGGTTAGAAAGGGTCAGTTCAAAGGTGTAATCGTCCAAGGCTTTGTATTCTTTTGTCAAAGCTACAGACTCTAACCACTTGAGAGAGTTTTTATCTTTCATGATATTATCAAAGTTTTCTTTGATAACATGTG
>CAYJNG010000106.1:0-8210 GCA_964371505.1 uncultured Desulfovibrionaceae bacterium | reverse complement strand
TCTTAAAAACGTGTTTCCACACGTTTTTAAGAAAGGCACGCTCACTCCAAATACCCCTTTCGGGGACGCCGTAAGCAAGTGACGGCTTATTTTACGTGGCGTCAGCGTGCATTCGTCAACGCACATTCGTCAGTGCGCATCCGTCAGTGCGCATCCATCTGGCGCAATGAAACACACGTTTTCACCATTTGAATACACCACCTAAAAAACACTCTATCCTATCCGAGGACTACAACATTACAAGCACATTTACTCGCCCCTGTACAGCCTCTTTAAAAACCAAACAAAGAAAATTTAGCTACAAAACAGCAGCCTGACAAGGGAGGCACGAAAATATATTATGTATGCAGTAAAGGCGCCTATTTTTGAACAGCCCGTCTAAAATCGACTTTTGAAACAGGCTGCTACCGTACGCTATATTTGTACCGTATCTATAAGTATCATGCCGTCGGTCATATTGGTAAGCTCCAGCGAAAAAGCTTCCGCGTGTTCTTGGGGTAAACGTAGAGTGAAGGCCGCATCGGCAGTAAAGTGCTCTTCTAAAATCTCCACCTCAAAAGCTGCAAGCATGCGACGAAACAGAACTATATACGAATATTCCATCACCACATGCAAATAAACGGGGGTGATACGCTCCTTAGTGGGCAAACTTTGCAAATTATCTAGCACAGCCCCTTGATAGGCCCGCACAAGGCCGCCCGTGCCAAGCTTAATACCACCAAAATAACGCGTAACCACGCATACAAGCTCGCCCACACCGCTGTGATGCAAAGCCGTTAGCATGGGGCGCCCCGCTGTACCATGCGGTTCACCATCATCCGAAAAGCCCACCCTTGCCGTATCCTTAGGGGGCCCTACGGCAAAAGCCCAGCAATTGTGCGTGGCGTCAGCAAATTCTTTTTTTATACTGTCCACAAAGGCACGCGCCTCTTCCACAGTGGTGGCATGCCCCATGGAGCACCAAAAAAGGCTGCCCTTAATGGTCATTTCTGTGCGATGCATGGGCGCACCCTGCAAATGAGGTATAAGATAACGCTGTGCCATGGCCCCAACATATCTACATATCGAGCAAGCCGCAATGGGCTAAAGCTGCATACAGCACAATACCTGCCGCTGTGGAAAGGTTTAAAGAGCGTACTTCTCCGCGAATGGGTATGCGCACTCGCCCATGGCCTTGATCAAAAATATCTTGTGTAAGGCCACGCGTTTCTGGCCCAAAAACAAGACTGTCTTGCGACGTATAAGCAAAGCGATGCACAGGCTCCCCGCCCTTGGAGGAGGTCATCACAAGGCGCCTGCCCTGCCCTGCACCGGCCACATAGGCCGCAAAATCCGGCCATACTTGCACCTTGGCATGGGGCCAGTAATCAAGACCAGCGCGTTTTAAATGCTTATCAGAAATAGAAAAACCTAAGGGTTCAATAAGATGCAACTCTGTGGCAGTGGCAGCGCAAAGACGCGCAATATTTCCGGTATTTGGGGGAATTTCCGGCTCAAAAAGAACAATATGCACAAGACAACCTTTTTCTCACATGAAATGCTCTACCTAAAAACCAAAACATTTCATGAAATAGTAATAAAATAACAAAGGAGCTACTAAACAAAAGCAGCGCCCATAAGAAAAGCGGAACCTTCCAAAGAAAGTTCCGCTTTAATTGTTTGATGAGCTCTAGGAACTACACACAGCCAGTAGGCTTAGGAAGACCAGCCATCTTACAAGCACCCTTACCAGGACCGGAAGGGAAGAGTTCGTAAACTTCTTTCAACTTGTAGCCAGTGTTCTTGGAAAGGATACGCACCATAGGAGCGATACCGTTCTTCTTGTAGTAGTCTTGCAAGAAGTCAAGAATTTTTTGGTGGTCAGGATTGATGTCGGTGATACCTTCGGATTCTTTTACATAGTCCATCCACTCAGGGCACCAGTCGTCAAAACGAAGCAAAAAGCCGTCTTCATCCACTTCAAAACTCTTGCCCTTATAAGTAATCTCAGCCATTCTTGTCCTCCTTGGACAGTTTCTTAACAATTTATCCCAACAAATCATTTTGTTGGTATACCTACTACCCTAAAATCTTCTCAAGAAAATCCGCGGGTAAAAAACCTCGACAAACCGAAGTAGTGCTTTACGCACCATAACTGAACCTATAATTGCCACATTCTTGGCAAAATGGCAAGTCGCTTGTGCAACTTTTTTGTGGTATTTTATTTCCAACAATAGAGCCTATTTAGCGCATTCTAGCTAGCAATTACACAAAAAAGTTAATTCCAGTACAGTAAAGTATGCTCTTTTTTAAGAATGTCTAAAAGAGCACTTTGCGCTGCTTCCGACTCCATACGCTGTATGCGAATAAAAACCTGCTTTTCGGCGCTATTTTCATCGGTATGTGACAAAATAGATGTAATATTAGCCTTATGCTCAGCTAAAGTTTCTAACACAGGGCGTAAAGCGCCCACTTTATCCTGCACACTAAAGGCCATTTGCAAACTGTCTTGGCGCGCTCCTGTAATCTCAATGAGCACTTTAAAAATATCGTGGTCAGAAATGATGCCCACAAGTTTATCATTTTCCGTCACTGGAAAGCCGCCAAAACCTTTTTCTTCCATGAGAATAGCCACTTTTTCAATGCTATCTTCTGGGTTTACGCATAAAGGATTTATAGTCATAATAGACTTTAACTTAAGCTCCGAGAGCAAGTAAAGCATCTCACGCATATCTAAAGATGTGGCTTGCGATGGGGAGGCGTCCTTAATATCTCTGTCAGAAACAATACCCACCACGTGACCTTCTGTATCAACTACAGGTAAACGGCGAATATTATGTTCTTTCATCAGCCTATTTGCCTTCACTACCGATGTGTCAGGTGTAGCGGTAATAACCTCATTGGTCATCCAATGCTTAATAAGCATAGAAACCTCCTCATAAATTTTCGTAAGATAAACACAGGGAAAAAGACATTTTGAAAAGCAAATAGCACACTATTTCACGTTTCTACACCGCAAAGGCTTTCTTTACCCATGCAGTGCGTATAATGTCATTGCCATATGCGTGGAGTTGACTATATACTCACCAAGAGCTCGCTTCAAGTGCCACAAAGAGCTTTTTTTCATTTTTTATGTAAAGCCTTGGGAGAAACCATGTATATATATTGTGATTGCGAAGCCGGCATTAGCGGCGATATGTTTTTGGCAGCCCTATGCCATCTAGGCCTTGACCTTGCCCCTTTGCAAAAACTCTTAGAAGAAGCTGGAATTGCCTGTGACCTGAGCACATGGCAAGAATGCCGCGCCGCAGGCCCTGGGCATCGTGTAGATGTAAGCTGGCCAAAAGAGCAGCCACTGCGTCACCCTGCAGACATTGCGGCCATTTTTCATAAGGTGCATATTTCCCCCACTGTACGCGAAAAAGCCTTAGCCATATTGGACGCCCTAACCCAAGCCGAAGCCCATGCACATGCCATCCCCGCTGAGCAAGTACATTTTCACGAAGTGGGTGCCATTGATACTGTGGTGGATATTTTAGGTGCGGTTTGGGGGCTTGAACAGCTTGGCATAAGCCACGTTCTTTGCTCTGCTTTGCCATGGTTTACCGGAACCATAGAGTGTGAGCATGGCCTGCTTCCCTTACCAGCGCCAGCCACGGCCTTTTTACTTATGGGTAAGCCCATATGCCACACATGGTCGCAACACGAATGGCTTAGCAAAAGTGAACTTGTCACCCCCACGGGAGCCGCCCTTGTACATGTGCTAGGCAAAAGCTTTGGCGCTGCCCCCACAGGACATCGCATACAATTAGGTACAGGCTACGGCTCGCGCAAGGCGCCTGTGGGCCTTCGCCTTTGGCTCATGGCAGAAGACGATACCCACGCCCTGCACGGCCCTCGCACCGAGCTTATTACACAACTGGAAAGCCATATAGACCATCTCACAGGTGAGGAACTTGGCGCATGTATCAGTGCCTTAAGCGAACTGCCCGAAGTAGTAGATGTGCTCTGGCTTAACGGTACAGGTAAAAAAAATCGCCCTCATGGACTATTACGCGTCTTATGCCAGCCAGAACATAAAGAGCTTGTGGAAGAAGCTTTCTTTAAGCATACGCACAGCCTTGGCATTCGCTACATAACCTTAGAACGAACCATTTTACCGCGCCTTGAAAGCGCCGTGGACATAGCCAATACCACAACACTTACAGCCCTTTTACCTGCTAAAGAATATCGACTTGGCGGGGAAATATGGCTACGCCCAGAAAGTGACGCTCTACAAGAGCGAGCCCACACCTTGGGCCTTGGTATGCCAGCTTTACGCATGCACACCAAACCCAAAGGGTAACCCACGTGGAAGCTCATCACTACCTCTATTTTGCCCTTGCCGCTGCGGCAGGGGCTTTTTTGCGCTTTGCATGCAGCGTGGCTGTGGAATACCTATCCGTAAAAATACATAAAAAAATCACTTGCCCCACAAAATTTTTTCCCTCCAAATATGTCGCTCCACTCTTTCCATGGAGCATTTTTATCGTGAATATTCTAGGCTGCTTTGGCTTTGGCCTTATGTTAAGCCTTACCCAAAACCAATTCTACTTATCTGAAGAAATACGAAAAATAATCTTTGTAGGCTTTTTTGGAGCTTTTACTACCTATTCCACATTTATTTTTGAAATATATTCCCTGTGGAAAGAAGGCTATTACATCTCTTGTTTCAGCTACTTAGCAGGACAAATCATTCTTGGCCTCAGCGCTTTTTGGCTTGGATCACAATTTTTTTCGTAAAATAATATTGACATTCATTTTCATATTAGCTATACCTAACTCACAGCACATTTTTATCCCACACACGGAGGCAGTTATGGCGAAAAAATCCAAAAAAAACACCACGCAACCCATAAGTATTTTTACAAAAAGTAAACCAGCTAAGGACTCCTCTTGTGAAAGCTGCCCCACACCTTGCCCATGCGCCTCTTGCCCCAAGCGTATACTTATTGTGGGCGGCATTGAGCGCATGGAGCCCCTTTACCGCCAAGCGGTGGAAGCCAAAGGGCACATTTTTGAATATCACGCCGGTCATTTACGTAAAGGCGGAAATAAATTAGAAAATTTATTACAAAGGGCAGATATGATTTTATGCCCCGTAAACTGTAATAGTCACTCAGCTTGCCTGCAAGTCAAAAGCTTATGCAAAAAACACAACAAGAATTTGCATATAATGAAAAACTTTAGCCTGTCGGCCATAGAGCGTACACTAAGCTAATTTTAACCTTCATTAAACACATGTTTTAACACGGCATCTTCCTTTTTAAATTTCTTCTCTTGCTTTTAGTATCAATATATCATACTAATTTACTAGCAATAGAAACGAAATCTGAAAAAGGAAGATAGCCTATGAATACACTAGCTTCACAGTTTCATCATGTTTCAACTAAGACTACCAATATTTTAGAAAAAGCCCTTTGCGGCATAGGTCCCACTCGCGACGAACTTTTACACCTTATACGTTTAAGCCCTTACTCGTACGAAGTAAGCGTTTTGCGTGCCACAGCAGACCATATCAGTAAAAAACGTTTTGGCAATAAAGCCCTTCTTCTTGCCCAAACAGGTATTGAGTCCTTCCCCTGCTCTGCCGACTGTGCCTTTTGCAACTTCGCAAAAAGCAATTTTGACCAAGCAAACTGGAAAATTTCCGATGAACTTCTTTCCAGTATCAATGGCACCCTGCGTAATGCCGGGGGCGTATATGCCCATTTTCTCTTATTCATGCACAATTTTAATTTTGAATTTTTATTAAAAACCGTAGAAAAAACCCGTGCACAGCTGGGTGATGGTATAGATATTGTGCTTAATTGCGGTGATATTGACTATGCTCAAGCCCAAGAAATGAAGGCTGCAGGCGTTAATGGTTCCTACCACGCTGTACGTTTAGGCGAAGGGCGAGACACAGCCTTACGCCCACAAGAGCGCATAAAAACCATTCAGGCACTCAAAAAAGCTAATCTTGATTGGTACAGCTGTTGTGAACCCATTGGCCCTGAGCATGGGGATGAAGAAATTATTGACCAAATATTATTGGGTAATACGTATGAATGCTTTCAAAACGCCGTCATGCGCCGCATTAACTTAGACAATAGCCCCCTTGTTACACGCGGACAAATTGACCTTTTGCGCTCGGCGCATATTGTAGCCATTGTAACGTTGGCCATGATTGAAAACAAAGCCCTCTCCTGCCTTGCCATCCATGAGCCGGATATTTTGGGCTTAAGCTCAGGTGCCAATTGCATCTATGCAGAATTTAGCGCAAACCCCAGAGATAACAATATAGATACCAGCGAGGGGCGGGGCGCAAGCATTGAAGATTGTAAAAATATGTTTAAGGATCTTGCATTTTCGGGCTTACGTACCCCCAAAAATGCGCAAGACATTCCCTTCAAAAAGCTTATCCCCCTTACACCTACCACCATGCGCCCCATGGCATCATAAATAAAAATTTCTGGCCGAAGAAGTAGTACATACTTTTTCGGCCAGAAGGTTATTTACTAAGATAAATACTGTAAGTTACATCATATCTTCGGCGCGATAAGAGCTACGTACCAAAGGCGCTGAAGCCACACCTAAAAAGCCCATACTTAAAGCCACAGCCTTCCAATGCTCAAATTCATCGGGCGCAGGATAGCGCATAACCGGTGCATGCTTGCGTGACGGGGCTATATATTGCCCTAAGGTAGCGTACCGGCAACCATGATTGTATAAATCTTGTAAAGTTGCGCGAATCTCGTCCCAGCTTTCACCAAGACCAAGCATAATGCCGGACTTCACCCTAAGCCCCTGCTCTGCGGCATGGGCTAACACTTTTAAAGAATCCGTGTATGAGGCGCGCGGGCGAATAATCGGAAATAGCCGCTGCACCGTTTCGATATTATGATTAAACATATGGGGTTTAGCATCACATACCGTCTGTACATGTTGCAAATTCCCTTGAAAATCCGGCACAAGCACTTCAATGCTCGTTTCAGGATTCAAGCGTCCTACTGCCTCAATGGTAGCCACAAAATGCCCAGCACCCCCATCGGGAATATCATCACGCGTAACAGAGGTAATGACGGCATGTTTTAAAGCCAAGTGCTGCACAGCCTGCGCCACATGGGCCGGCTCTGTAATATCTAAAGGACGTGGCGTCCCCTTTGCCACTGCGCAGTAGCGACAAGCACGCGTGCATACATCGCCCATAATAATAAAGGTTGAGGTACCCCTTGCAAAGCATTCGTTTTTATTGGGGCATTTAGCTTCCTGACACACGGTGTGCAATTGCAAATGCTGCACCATGCGCGCCACAGGTTTACCCCCTTGCGCCTCAGGGGCGTGAGAAGCCGAAAGCTTAAGCCAAGGGGGGCGGCGTACCGGAGGCTCCTTACTTAAAGGCAGGCTTAGCTCCTGCGAAAATTGCGTCACAAAACGCTGCGTAACCTCTTGCATATCCACTGCAAAGCCCAGCTCTTGCTGCAAGGAGGTAATGCGCTCACTGGGGTTTCCGCAGGGGCTTATAAGTGAAAAGCCTTGTAAATCCGTATTCACATTGAGGGCCATACCGTGAAAAGTCACCCACTTACGCAAGGCTATGCCCACGCTGGCTATCTTAGCCCCATGAACCCAAACACCTGGCCCGTTGACGCTGCGCTGTGTGGTTAAACCATAGGATTGCACCGTTTTTTCTATGGCATTGAGCAAAGCATCCATAAAAAAAGCTAGCCCCTTACGAGGAAGCTTAATAATAGGATACGCTACCAATTGCCCTGGCCCATGATACGTTGCCATGCCGCCACGCTCTATATGGAAAAGCTCCACCCCTTGGGCATGCAAATGCGCTTCACTCACATGTACTTCGCTCACGTCTGCGCGGCGCCCTAAAGTAATAACAGGCCTATGCTCCACTAATAATAGGGAATCATTCACTTGCCCTTCAATACGTGAAGCCACACGTTTTTTTTGAAAAGCTAAAGCCTCAGCGTAAGACACAAGCCCCATGGAAAGTATATCTAATGTTTTTTGTTGCATGGTTTCTCATAACCAAATGCTTTGCACTTGAAAAGCCTTTTTTATGTATTGCCCAAAGGGAAAAACACCTCGCACTTACCAAAAGCGCACAACGTGAAGCCCCTTCACTAGAGTAAAAACAAAGAGGAAAGCATAAAGCTCTCCTCTTGGCTAAATATCACACGCTGATGTACGTT
>CAYJNG010000105.1:0-8242 GCA_964371505.1 uncultured Desulfovibrionaceae bacterium | reverse complement strand
CGTAGAAACCTTCGCGGCTTAAATCTTCGTAACCGAAGTCAGCATTACCGTAGTTCAAGTCCCAAGAAAGGGTGAAGGGATTGTTGAAGTTTACTTGACCGGTTAAACCAACATGCCATACGCTACCATAAGCATACATATCACGATGGTTGATAGCGCTTGAGTCTGCGATATCCCATGCAGAAACGCCGCCAAGTACTATGTTGGGGTTAACACCACCAGCATAATTACTAACATCATTAAAGTTTCTGCCTACAGCTGTGTACATAACCCAAGGAATAACCTTCACATTGGAGAAGCTCATGGGCAAGGTTAAGCCAAACATGTCAACGTTATCAAGGAAGTTGTTATCGTCGCCATAAGCGCCGCTGGTGTTATTGTAGTTATCGTTGAAAGGACGAGCCCAGAAAGCGGTGAGGCTTACGTTGTCATTGAACTTGTTGTTAAGAACAATGGCGGCTACGTCATGTACGAAAACTTGGGAAGTACCGTTGCAGTAAGAAGGAAGGCCTAAAGCTTGAAGACCCATACGTACTTTAAGTTCGGTGTTAGGTACAATCCAGTCAATGTAAGCGTGCTTTACTTCAACGATTTTACCGTCAGTACCTAAAGCGCCGCCCTGAGAACCTTTACCCCAGATGGTGTCGCCCATTTCGAAGAATACAGTACCAGAAAGGGATTCAGAAGCTACTGCGTCGATTTGTAAACGAATACGTTGCTTAGCTTCGAAGCTATCTTGGGTTCCGCCCCAACCGTAAACGTCGTTACCGTTTTGTTCGGAGTAACCGTCTACGCCGTTACCATAGTCAAAAGACATGATGAATTGGCCTTTAGCCTTAAAATCGATAGCAGAAGCGCCAGTTACGCCAGCGAACACAAGACCTGCAGTCAATAAAAGTGTTGCGAGTTTTTTCATTATACTTCCTTCCTTATGCACATAGTGCGAAAAATTGTTAGAGTTACAGTTTTCCTCTCAAGGTCTTTATATAATATGTAGCACTGCAAGGCAAGCTTTTAGTGCAATTTTTTTTACTCATATCACACCTCCGCAGTAGTCAAATATAGTTTATTTTTTTCAGCATGTTACATTTCATACTTAAAGAATACGTTTTATTTTTTACTAAGTTTAAAAAAAATTTTTAAACCCAAATAGCCTTTTTAAGGCAATTTTACACCGCATTATGTCAAAAATTTTATACCCCTCTATTGCCCCCATCGTCGATAGTCCAAAGAAGAGTTCACATTTGTCTTGCATAATAGCTTTGCGCAGCTTCTTGACTAAACGTAAAAAAGCATTATCTCAGTGAGGTAAGCCGCGTAGATTGTATACAAGATGCTTATTTTACAGTTCTAAGCTTATTTTTTTGTCTATGATTCTACGTAGCCTTCTCACTTTTCTATTTCCTAAGCCTCTACTTTTACACGGTTTAAAAAAAAATGTTGCAAGATTGTTTTTTTTGGCGCAATGTATCCGTTCACATTAACCATGTGCTAATCTCTATTGGGAGTTTCCAATGACCCGTAAAGATCGTACCGAAGGTATTTATAATCGTAAGGAAGTGCTTGACGAAAGCGAACGCAAGCAATTTTATCTTATACAATTAAAAGACTTACTTTCTTACGCCTATCGTTATTCTGAAGATGTAAAAAAACGTTTTGACCGCGCCCAATTTAATGTGGAAAAGTTCAAAACCCTTTCTGACATCAAGCATATCCCTATCCTTAAAAAGAAAGAACTCATTTTCTTGCAGTCCATGGGCCCGCGCCTTGGTGGTTTGCTCACAAAGGATATTGGCGACTTAAAGCGTATATTCCTCTCCCCAGGGCCTATTTTTGATCCAGAAGATAGAGGGGATGATTATTGGGGCTATACAGAAGCCTTTTACGCAGCCGGCTATCGCCCAGGCGATGCGGTGCAGGTGACCTTTAACTATCACCTCTCACCTGCTGGTCTCATGTTTGAAGAGCCTTTGCGCAACCTTGGCTGTGCTGTCATTCCAGCTGGGCCTTCCGAAGCCTTAACGCAGCTTGATATCATGCAAAAGTTGCGCGTATCTGGCTATGTGGGTACCCCAAGCTTTTTAATGCACCTTGCCCAGCGCGCAGAAGAAAAAGGCCTTAACCTACGTAAAGACCTTTTCCTTGAAGTGGGCTTTGTTACAGGTGAGCGCCTTTCTGAAAAGATGCGCAATCAGCTGGAAAAGAAGTACGACATTTTGCTACGCCAAGGCTATGGCACTGCTGATGTGGGTTGCATAGGTTATGAGTGCTTCCACAAAACGGGCCTGCACATTGCCAACCGTTGCTATGTAGAAATTTGCCATCCTGACACTGGCATTCCTTTAAAGGACGGAGAAGTGGGTGAGATTGTTGTAACAGCTTTCAACAAAACCTACCCTCTTATTCGCCTTGCCACAGGTGACCTTTCTTATATTGACCGCTCCCCTTGCGCCTGCGGACGTACCAGCCCGCGCCTTGGCGCCACAGTGGGCCGCGTAGACACCACAGCTCGTATCAAGGGCATGTTTGTGTATCCGCACCAAGTGGAACAAGTAATGAGCAACTTTGAAGAAGTCAAACGTTGGCAAATTGAAGTTACCAACCCAGGCGGCATTGATGAAATGGTGCTGTATGTGGAAACAAGCGAATTTAGACGCGAAGACGAACTTTTGCACGCCTTCCGCGAAAAAATAAAATTACGCCCCAATCTTGTTATTCTTACGCCAGGCAGTTTGCCACCGCAAATTCGCCCCATCGAAGATAAGCGCGAATGGGATTAAAAAAATAGCACTTTATGATAGGATGTGGGGGGTTAACCTTCCACATCCTTGTGCTTTTATATTTAAACACCTTTTAACTTTTATTAGAGTCTGTGATGGGCATGGAAATAGAAAGAAAATTCCTTGTCAGCGGCAAGCCCTGGCAAGCTTTTGATATTCAAGGAATAAAATACACACAAGGGTACTTAAGCACCGACCCCTCACGCATAGTACGCGTGCGCCTGTGTGAAGATGCACAACAACAACGCGCTTATATTACCATTAAAAGTGCGCTTTCGGCTTTAACAGCATCAGAATACGAATACGCCATTCCTTTTGATGATGCGCGCACTATGCTCGAAACCTTAGCCGCAACTCCCCTCATTGAAAAAATTCGTTATCGCATACCGCATGTGAATAAAGTATGGGAAGTGGATGTCTTTCTCGGCTCCAATAAAGGCCTTGTCATGGCAGAAGTGGAACTTGAGCACGAGCTGGAAGAATTTGAAAAACCTGCTTGGGTAACGCAAGAAGTTTCCACCGACATACGCTATAAAAATAGTGAATTAGCCAAGACCCCCTTTTCCAACTGGTAAGACATCTTTTAAGAGGCATATATCATGGCGCACAAAGGCCCTCATATCTCCATTTCGCCCGTTTACGTGGTGAACCGTATCCTTCGTATTAATGTTAATGACTTTCAAGAATGGCCAGAAAGCGTTCGCCGCCTTGCCATTGATATTGCCGAAGAGCTTTTTCTTGTGGCGTATAATCCCTTTATTGACGCAGAAACAGTACGCCAAAGTGTGCAGAAAAACTTTGAAACCAACTCATTGGCTCTAGCCCACCACTATGCCACCAGCATAGGCGAAGGCATTACCATGTTTTGGTCTGCCCACGAGGCTCAGGTGGCCTTCAGAGCCGAGCTTATGGAAGCCTTTCGCACCTTTATGCCTGAAGAGTGTATTATCACACGCCCCGGCGCCTTGGTAGAAAATGCCACCGACGCCACAGACTTGCGCATGGAGCTGCCCTTATGCGTGGTGGAGCCAAGCACCACAGAGCAAGTGGCGCAACTTGTACGCCTTGCCAATGACAAAAAATTTGCCCTTATCCCGCGCGGTGGTGGCTCCGGCATGACTGGCGGTGCTGTGCCTGCTCGTAAGCGTACAGTTATTGTAAGCTTAACCCGCTTAACACGCATCTCCTCCATTGACACAGAAAACCTTACCCTCACCTGTGAAGCCGGCCTTTTAACCCACGAAGCCATTAAAGCAGCCAGTGGAAAAAATCTCTTTTTCTCCGTGGACCCTGCTTCTAAATTAGCTTCCACCATTGGCGGTAATATTGCGGAAAATGCCGGCGGCCCGTGTGCATTTGAATACGGCACCACATTAGACAACTTGCTATGGTGGCGCATGGTTACCCCCACGGGAGAGATTATTACCGTGGAGCGTAAAAATCACCCGCGTCATAAAATTCTCCCCAATGAAACAGCCATTTTTGAAATCAAAGATATGTCTGGCGGCGTGCGCAATGTGGTACAGCTACATGGCGAAGAAGTGCGCTTACCTGGCCTTGGTAAAGACGTAACCAATAAGGCCCTTGGTGGCCTGCCGGGCATGCAAAAAGAAGGCGTGGACGGACTCATCACCGAAGCCTCCTTTGTTTTACACAAAAAACCTTTGCACTCTAAAGTCATTGTTTTGGAATTTTTTGGCCGTTCCATGCATACCGCCGCTGTGGTCATTGGCGAGCTTGTAAAACTGCGCGACCAAATTCGCCAAGATGGAGATTATGCCAGCATATCTGCCTTGGAAGAATTTAACGTAAAATATGTTCAAGCCATTGAATATAAAAGAAAGTCAAATCAATACGAAGGCGACCCCATTTCCGTTATCATTGTACAAGTGGACGGCGATGATGAAACATTACTAGAAAAATGCATGAATGACATTGTGGCCGTGGTGGAAAAGCAAGACAATGTGGACTGCACCGTGGCTAAAGATGCTAAAGAAGCAGAGCTTTTTTGGGAAGACAGACACAAGCTTTCTGCCATTGCTAAGCGCACTTCCGGCTTCAAAATCAATGAAGACGTTGTTATTCCCATGGCACGTATTCCAGATTTTGCCCTTTTCCTTGAACAATTAAACCTTGAATGCGCGGCTTCAGCTTTTCGCTACGCCATGCAATCCGTGGGTCGTTTACCCGGTTTTCCTTTAGAAGATAAAGATTTTAACCGCGAGTTTTCTTATATCTCTAAGGTTGCTCAGGGCAATGTTTCTGCCAGTGAAGTGAGTGATGAAGAAATGTTCTTGCGGGCGGTATTATTCCTTAAAGACATAGCTTCAAAATACGACACCCTAGAGAAGAAAATACTTCAAATTATTGACTACATGTATGCAAGCCGCATTGTGGTGGCCAGTCATATGCACGCGGGCGACGGCAATTGCCACGTGAACATTCCTGTAAACTCCAGCGACCATCATATGCTGGAAGAAGCAGAAAAAATTGCCGCGCGTGTTATGAACACAGCCCAAGATATGGGCGGCGCCGTTTCTGGCGAGCATGGCATAGGCATCACCAAAATTGCCTTTTTACATCAAGATAAAATCAACGCTCTGCGTGAATTTAAAGAAAGAGTAGACCCAAGAGATATCTTAAATCCGGCCAAGCTTATCAATAAAGAATTACCGGTGCGCCCTTTTACCTTCTCTTTTAACGGCCTCATCAACGATATTAAAGAAAGTGGCTTGCCAGACAAAGAGCAACTCATGAACTTGCTCAGCCTTGTGCAAAACTGCACACGTTGTGGCAAATGTAAACACGTGTGCTCCATGACCTATCCAGAACGCTCCATGCAATGGCACCCGCGTAATAAAAATATGGTTCTGGGCATGCTTTTAGAGGCCATTTACTACATTCAGGCCAATACCGGCCGCATGGATGAGCGCCTTTTGCAGCATATCAATGATATTTTTGAGCACTGCACAGCATGCGGACGCTGCACCGCCGTATGCCCTGTAAAAATTCCCTCAGGGGAAGTGGCACTTACTTTGCGAAAAATGCTTGAAGCCACCGGTAACGGCGGACACCCCATTAAGTCCCGCGTATTACAATGGCTCATGACAGATCCGCAAAAGCGTATTCCCAAAGCTGCCAAAATGGCTTCTCTTGGCCAAAAAACGCAAAATAAAATGATAGGCTTTATACCGGAAAGTTGGCGCAAAAGCCTTAAAAGCCCGCTCTTTTCCGGCAAGGGAGCCAAAATTGGCTACACCAATTTATACGAATCCCTTAAGCTTAACCGTGGCCATATATTCACCCCTGAGCTTGATGAGCACACGGCACCAAAGCCTGCTGTGCTTTACTTCCCCGGTTGCGGGGGGTCGCTTTTCTACGATCGCATAGCCACCTCTTCCTTACTGCTTCTGCTTAAAGCAGGCCATAGCGTGCTTATACCGCCACGGCATTTGTGCTGTGGGTATCCGCTCTTAACGGCTGGCCTTGAGAAACCTTTTCGCCGCAATCGCGAAAATGTACGCAAACTCCTTGCCGAGCTTTTAGAAGAAGCCTGCGCAGCCCATTTTGATACTCACTATGTGGTAACCGCTTGCGGCACTTGCATTGAAGGCATTGAACCCATCACCGATCAACTGGGCCTTGAACACAAAGACGTGGTGCAATTGGTGCTGGAAAGCCTTGAACCTCTTGCCAACCTTGAAGGTGCGCCGCGTCTTTACCATGAGTCCTGCCATACCGAATGGGCTGGCGTGCATAAGGTGAAAGGCAGAGCGAAGCTTTTGCGTAGCCTTAGTGACTTTACCGGCGCAAGCTTTAGCCTGTCCCCCGGCTGCTGTGGCGAGTCTGGCATGGGCGCCATGACTTCACCGCATATCTATAACATCCTACGCCAACGCAAGAGCCAAAATTTACAAGAGGCCTTGGGGGCCTATGCCGGCCCAATTCTTGTATCTTGCCCCTCTTGTAAAGTGGGTATAGGCCGAGTGCTGGAAAATTTACACATTAAACGGCCTGTTTTACACACTACAGAGTGGCTAGCGCAGCACCTTGAAGGGCCAGAATGGCGACAAAGCTTCAAAAAGAAAGTCCATGAATCGCGTGGAAATGTACGAACCATAAAACTCTAATTACCTAAGGGGAGCTTGTTGTGCACAAGCTCCCCTTTTTTTCAAAACCGACACATTGCATAAAAAAACAGTACTTTTACAAGCAATTACAAGCACATCACAACCTTTTTCTCACCAGCTTAAAACATTAGCCAAGAAATAAAAAACTTCCCTTCTAGTGGTTGCAATTATGCCATTGTTTTTGTACCATTATACTGTAAATCTAAGGGAGGTAATTTATGTCTGGACTGCAAGAGAAGCTTCTGCCTGAGGTGCGTGAAAGGGATACGCCCCTATCTTTACTACTAACACTTGGTATAGCCTTACTCCTTATTTTTGGCTCTGGCCTCTACTCTATGGAAAAACACTTTGCCACACAAAGTAAATCCCTTAGCGAATTGGAAGAGACAGCCGTGCCCATGAAGAATATCACTCAAGTGGACGCAGCTTTAAACAATAAACTAATATACGCGCAAGGCCCTGCCAAAACCAATGATAATTTGATTGATGACAGATTTGGCATCAATGTTAAAGGCCTTGGCCTTGTGTATAATGTGTACTTCTATCAGGATGTAGACACTGGAGAAGGCTTTGAAGTAGACTGGATTAGCAATCCAGACATGTATTTAAATCCGCAAGATTATGATATAAACGCACATATTTTTGACGAGCTTACAGGTAAGACCGTGTACGTAAAGGACGCCACTCTTGGCGCCTACACCATAGACCCAACGCTTTTGCAAGGCTTACACGACGCTACACCTATGGAATTGCGCATTACCCCAGCACAATTGGAGGCATTGCATGAAGCCATGTACGCAGCAGGAAAGAAAGCCCTGTACATTCCAGACAGTATCGAAATGTACGATAAAGCTAAAAAAGATATGAAGAATCCACGCATGCTTGCCAAAATTGTGGATAATGAAATTTACCTTGGCTATGACCCCAAAGACCCACAATTGGGCGATATGCGCATTACCTTCTCAGTTATTCCGGAGCAAGATGTTTCCGTTATTGCCCTACCTGAAGGGAATACACTTATGCCTTACAAAGACTCAAGCAATCTAAGTATTCCACTCATTGTAGGTAGAAAAACCAGCATGAGCGCCACCATTCAAGAGTATTTGGACAAAAATACCGACAATATGTGGACACTACGCATTCTTTTCACCATGTTCATCATGTTTGGAACACGCGTTCTTGTAGCTTACCGCAGACGCACAGCCCTTGAAGTGGGCCAAGAAACACATTTAAGCACAGTAAACCCTTGGATTCCAAGTTTTACCCTCGGCCTCATTATAGCCATAGTCATTGCCTTTACCGGCCACCTCATGGCGTAAATTTGTAAAAAAA
>CAYJNG010000104.1:0-8485 GCA_964371505.1 uncultured Desulfovibrionaceae bacterium | reverse complement strand
GGGTAATTAATTTTCTCTTCCTTATGCCATAAAAAAGGGGGCCTTGAGGCCCCCTTATATTTTTATCCAGCGTGTAAAATTTACGCTTTCTTAATGGCTTCTTGTAAGTCAGCCACTGCATCGGTGATTTCCCAGCTAAATTCTGGAAGCTCACGACCAAAATGCCCGTAGCAAGAGGATTTTTTGTAGATGGGACGGCGCAAATCAAGGCGCTTGGTGATGAAGTAGGGGCGCAAGTCAAAAACTTCACGCACAGCATTGGTGAGCTGCTCATCGGTATACTCACTGCTACCCATGGAGGACACAAGTACAGACACAGGCTGCGCTACGCCAATGCAATACGCAATTTGCACTTCACAAGCTTCTGCCAAACCGGCAGCCACCACGTTTTTAGCTATATAACGGCCCATGTAAGCGCCGGAACGGTCAACTTTGGAGGGATCCTTACCGGAGAAAGCACCGCCGCCATGGTGACCATAACCACCATAGGTATCGTTAATAATTTTACGGCCGGTTAAGCCGCAATCGCCCATGGGACCACCCACCACAAAGCGACCTGTGGTGTTGATGAAAACTTCACAATCCTTTTCGGAGAAGAAGCCAGAAGGCTCAAGCACAGGGCGAATAACATGGGCTTTTACCGCTTCCACAATGTCAGCTTGGCTTACGCCATCGGAATGCTGGGTAGAAACAACCACATTATTGATGCGCACAGGCTTACCGTCTACATACTCAAAGGAAACTTGGGTCTTACCGTCGGGACGGAAAAAGTCTACAATGCCGGCCTTACGTACGCGGGTAAGTTGCTGAGAGAGCTGATGCGCCCAGTAAATGGGGGCAGGCATAAGGGTAGCTGTTTCATTACAAGCAAAACCAAACATCATGCCTTGGTCACCGGCGCCTTGATCTTCTGGCGCTACACGGTCAACACCTTGGGCAATGTCAGGAGATTGCTTATCAATGGAAGAAAGCACGGCGCAAGTTTGCCAGTCAAAACCCATTTCTGAGCTGTTGTACCCAATTTCTTTAATGGTTTCACGAACCACTTGAGCAAAGTCTGCATAGCCCTTGGTGGTAATTTCACCTGCCACCACAGCCATACCTGTGGTTACCAAGGTTTCGCAAGCCACGCGTGAGTCAGGATCTTGAGCCAATAAAGTATCTAAAATGGCATCAGAAATTTGGTCAGCCACTTTATCTGGGTGACCTTCCGTCACAGATTCAGAAGTAAAAAGATATTTACCTTTAGGAAATTTCATGGAGACTCCTAGTTTGTAAGAAGAATATTATCAATAAGTCTTGCTTTACCAACGCGTACCGCGCAAGCCATAAGCGAGGCTTCACCTACTATTTCTTGCGGCTCTAAGGTGTCCGCATCCACCACAGAAAGATAATCAAGACGCCCTAGCGGCAAACGCTCTGCCCAGCGGCTCAATACCACTTGCTGTAAAAGGGCCACATTTTTTTCCCCTTTAGCAACCATTTCTCGGGCAAAAAGCAAGGCTTTGCGTATTTCCGGTGCCTCAGCTCTTTCTTGCTCCGTGAGGTACACATTGCGCGAACTCATGGCTAAGCCATCTGCCTCACGCACTATTTCGTGGCCCACCACTTCTATGGGAATAAACAAGTCACGCACCATACGACGTATTACAGCCAGTTGCTGCCAATCTTTTTGCCCAAATACAGCCGCATGAGCCCCTGTGAGCAAGAAAAGCTTTGCCACCACTGTACAAACGCCTTGAAAGTGCGTAGGGCGTGAGATACCGCATAAACCGCGAGAAAGGTCTGGTACCGAAACCATGGTACAAGCACCGGCAGGATACATATCCTCCACTTCAGGGGTGAAAAGAGCATCAACCCCCAAAGCTTTAGCCATGGCAGCGTCGCGCTCTAAATCACGCGGATAAGCGGCTAAATCCTCACCGGGGGCAAATTGCGTGGGGTTTACAAAAAGAGAAACCACCACTTTACCGCCATGTGCGTCGGCCAGTGTGCGCGCATGGCGCATAAGCGCTTCATGCCCTGCATGATAGTAGCCCATGGTGGGCACCAACACTATGCGCTGCCCTTCGGCGCGCCAAGCGTTACAACAATTTGTAATCTTTTGTATTGTATTTAGTATCTGCATATCAAGTTATAGTAATATAGTTTTTGTGAGAAATGGTTATACACCGTGATTGGGGCTTTGTCCAGTGTGTTAAAGCACTATGTTAAGGTTAAAACTATACCATGCCAGTAACGCTTAGGCTTCCCCTCTTACAAAGCATCTATGTAGCACCCTATATAAAATTCGCCTTGTCATATTTTGACACAGCTGAACATGTGGTATAAAGTGTTTTTTTGGAGGCTGTATGAAACCCTTTTTTCAAGGCAAAATTGATGTTTTTTGCGCTATCTATGCTGTGCTTAATGGCCTAAAAATTACGCATCACATCCGCACCTTGCAAGCAAGAGATATCTTCCACGAAGCGCTGTTGGGCATTTCGCAAAATCCCAAAGTATTTCGCGCTGTACTTGAACAGCAAACCGACTATATAGCCTTGGTGGATGCCATGCTTTCCATACAAAGTAAACGCAGGCCACTTTTGGTGCAACGCCCCTTTGAAGGCACAGAAAACTCCCCTCCCTCCCCTGACAAAGTATGGGATACCATAGAAGCATGGTTAGCCCCCAATGTGCTGAAAGGCGAGCCTTCTGCCCTCAACGGTGTGGTAAGAGAGGAGCAAAATAACCTCTTAGGCCGCGCTGTTGTTTTTCGTTTTTTACGCTATATGCGTGCAGACACTGAGCCCATGAACAAACACTGGACCACTGCGCACTATATTAACCATAAAGGTTTACAATTTTTTGATTGTAGCTTGGAAGAAAGTGCTATTTACGCTGTGAAAAAAGGGGACTTTGTCACCAACACTGAAGATATTAGTGAAAAATGTTTGTGTTGTATTGACCCTAGCTCCATACGTTTTATGGCGCCGAAAATAGCGGGGAATATAGATTAACAGGAAGATTTACTACAGGGCTTTTTGTGATGACAAGGCATCACCTTCCTGCCACCTCACCTTCCTGTCACATTACCTTCCTGACACCTCAAGGCGAGCCTTATCTATTTCCTCTTGCATTTCTTGTGCAAAGCGCTCTTCAGCAAAGCTTAACGCATGCTCACGTATGCGTTGAGGTTCAAAGAGTGCGCATTGCTCTTCGAAGGCCACAAGAGTTTGCGCCAAGGCTTCGGCACTTTGCTCATAAAAAAACATACCGCTTAGGCCCTGCACCACGGTTTCGGTGGCACCGCCCTTACCGTAAGCAATGACGGGTGTCCCGCTGGCCATGGCCTCTAAAGGCACAATGCCAAAATCCTCTTCGCCGGGAAAAAGCAAAGCCTTACAACGCGCATATAAGTTTTGTACAGCAACATCATCCATACGCCCGCAAAACTCTATAAGCTTAGCATCACTGCCTTGAGCCACATAACTTTGCACTAGAGCTTCATACTTTTTACGCATTTCCCCATCGCCCACAATGACCAGCTTTCGCCCAAGGCGTAAGCAAGCTTCTATGGCTATATCCACACGCTTATAATCTACCAACTGCCCCATGCAAAAATAAAAATTTTCGCGTGGCGCCGTGCTCAGGCTAAAACGCTGCACATCCACAGGTGGGTGCACTACGGCGGCCTCACGCCCCCAATGCTTACGTACACGCCTGCGTACAGTGCGTGAATTAGCCACCACATGGTCCACCCTTTGCGCTGAAGTCACATCCCAAAGACGTAAGCCAAAAAAGATAGGGCGCATGGCAAATCGCACCAAAGCAGAGGCTGAGGCTAAGTATTGAGGGTAAAAATCCCATAAATAGCGCATGGGGCTATGGCAATAACACACATGCGTGGCATCTGCACGTGTTAAAACGCCTTTGGCAGGGCCAGATTCTGACGAAATGATAAGATCGTACTCCGTCAAATCAAGCTGTTCTAAGGCCAACGGCATGAGCGGTAAATATTTTTGATAATGCTTACGCACAAAGGGGAGCTTTTGAATAAAAGAGGTAAAAATGGTACGCGTTTGCAAAAAAGGAGAAAGGGCCGCTTTATCACACACATGCGTATAAATATGCGCTTCGGGATACATACGACATAGAGCTTCTAGCACCTTTTCCCCGCCGCGCATTTGTAAAAGCCAATAGTGCACAATGGCCACTTTACGCGGGGCTGGTAAAGCTTCTTTTGTTGCATTTTCCATTTGCATATTAAGCCCAACGCACGCAACTTGGCGCCTTGCCATGCTGTACCGATTCTAAAATATCCTCCGCGGTAACACTGGCCACGCCCACATGCTGCAGCACTAGGCCAGCAGCGTAGGTGGCTAAAAAGCAGGCTTCCACAAGGTTAATGCCTGCAGCGCGGGCCAAGGCTAAGGTTGCAATTACCGTATCACCGGCACCTGTAACGTCAAAAACCGTGCGCGCATGCGTGGCGATATTCCACACTGAGCCGTCTTGTAAAAAGAGTGCCATCCCTTGCCCGCCAAGAGTCATTAAGAGCTCATCACACATATACTCTTTCATAATGATGCCGCCGGCCACAAGCACATCCTCTTGTGTCACAATATCCATATGCGCCATGGCGGCAGCTTCCCCTCTGTTGGGAGTCATAAGAGAAGTGCGCCCGTAAAGAGCAGCGTTTTGTGGTTTAGGGTCCACAAAAATTTGCGGTCGGCTCGGGCACGTGTGAGCAATATTTTGCAACTGCGCCGTGATTTCTGCGCAAACTAAGCCCTTAGCGTAGTCGGAAAGTATGAGCACGTCATGCAAGGGCAAAAGGGATTCTAAAGCATGGCCCAAATGCGCATTTTCTTCGGGGGTATTGGGCACATAATCTTCTTTATCAAAGCGAAGCATTTGCTGATTTTGCGCCATGATACGTGTTTTTACCGTGGTGCTACGCTCTCTACCTTGAAAAATATGCGCCGAGATATAAGCCTCTTGTAAAAGGCGCACAAGGCTTTGCCCATCACGGCCAGCGCCGCATAAACCTATAAGGGTGGGCAAGCCACCAAGCTTACGTATATTGCGAGCCACGTTGGCGGCGCCGCCGGGCTTATGTTTTTCTTGCTGTACATGCACCACAGGTACTGGCGCTTCCGGCGAAATGCGCTTTGCATCGCCTTGCAAATACACATCCAGCATGACATCGCCCAAAATAAGCACCTTTTTGCCACGTAAAAGGGCTATGCTTTCACAAAGTTTTTCCATATCTAGCGGATACTTTTCCACATGCCCCCCTTGCCCTGCACAGGCCCAAAGTACTTATGTTGCTGTAAAAAACAAAGCCTTAGGGTCTATCGGTAATGGCTGCTGTAAGCGTAGCTTGCGCCACTAGCTTTCCATCCACATAGGCCTTAGCGTCCATTTTACAAAGCTGTAATTTCCACTTAGGGTTAGAGCACTCCAAATCAAGCCTATCACCGGGTATCACCTGCTTGCGAAACTTCACTTTTTCAAGGCCGGTGAAAAGAAAAAGCTTATTGCTGGTATCTTCCATTTCAGCTACGCCAAGCAAACCACCCACTTGCGCTAAAGCTTCTAAAATAAGAACGCCAGGCATAATGGGCAATTCAGGGAAATGCCCTTGGAAGAAAGGTTCATTAAAAGTAACATTTTTATAGGCTTTAATATGAGAACCGGGAACACACTCCACAACCCTGTCTACCAACATAAAAGGATAGCGATGTGGCAAAATAGAAAGAATTTTTTGTAAATCCATAGCAGGAACTTGACTCATATATGCTCCAAATTTGATGCGCCCCCTTGATTACTTTACTCCTATAAGCAAAGCCACCAAGGGGGCATTCTAAATACTAATATATTAAAATAAGCTATTATTTCTTATTCTTATTGGCTTTCCAAAGCTTATTCACTTCAGCAAGCACATCTTGGGTAATGTCCATGTTTCCATCAGCGTAGTATACGCCGCCAGCAGCCGCGTCCACCACAAAGTTAAGGCCTTTTACTTTAGCTACATTGGCAGCAGCTTCAAAAGCAAGGGTCACAAGGTCTTGACGAATTTTAACTTCGTCTTGCTGTACATTACGTGTAAAAGTGTAATTCTTTTCATCAAAGGCACGCTTTAACTTTACAAATTCCACTTGCTTAGCTTCGGTAGGCTTTTTTTGTAAAGCTTCGCCCTTGGTTTGCAATTCTTTAGCTTGCTTTTCTAGCTCTTCTCTTTCGGCACCGTATTTTTCATCCATTCTTTTTTTAGCTTCGTTGGCAAGATCGCTATCAGCAGCAACCACTTGCATATCAACAACGCCAATTTTCGCTTCTGCGAAAGCTACACTTGCTGTCATCACTGTCAGCATAAGAGCCATCAATAACACTTTACGCATGGAAATCTCCTTCCCCAAAATCAGTTAAATAATTATTATAGCTACTAAAAAGAATCACACTTTAAAGCAGAAACATCAAAAACAAAAAAATTTTTCTAAACATATTCTAGAAAAGTTATTATAGCAAGCATTTTATGATACTTAGCTTATCTTTGGCCTGCTAACCTTTTGATAAGGCAAAACATACGGCTTAAGATAAAAACACAAAAGGCCCATCTTAAGCTGATGCACCTTTGCGCTCAAAATATAATCAATATCTATACTATATACCGAAAAATCACCTACCAGAAGCCGTGTTTTGCGTCAAGGTGAAATGCGCAGAAACTTTTTGCTGTAAGCTTTCTTTGTAGCGTAAAATACCCTGCACAATACCTTGAGCTAGGGCGGTGCGGTAATCACTACGCTTTAAAAAAGCAGCGTCCTTTTTATGTGTGCAATAGCCCACCTCCACCAGCACCGCCGGCATGGCCGTACCTATGAGCACGTGGAAGGGCGCAGACCTTGTGCCACCATCTCTTGTGGAAAAGCTTTGTTTGCGCAGCTCTTGCATGGTGGAGCGCTGTATGGCCTTGGCAAGGCCGGAGGATTCTTGCGTACGTACATTTAAAAGCATGTTTGCCAATACGTCTTGTAAATCACCAAGGCTTTTATCACTGACGGAGTTCTCCAAGGTGGCTACGCGCGAGGCGTCACTATTTTTTGTGAAGTCCAAATAATATGTTTCAAATCCCTGCACTGTGGTATCGGTAAACGCGTTCATGTGTATGGATACAAATAAATCCGCCCCCACTTCATTGGCGCGCACAGGGCGAACACTTAAGGGCACAGTCACATTATTGGTACGGCTATAAATCACTGTAAAACCATGCGATTGCAGCAACTCACCCACTCTTTTACCGATATCCAACACCACATCGCGCTCCACAAGGCCATTGTGCATGGTGCCGGGGTCTCGCCCTCCATGGCCTATATCCACAAAAACAGTGCGTATAGACAGGCCCAATTGCGCCGCAAAATCGGTTTTTTTGGCATTTTGCATGCGATTTGCCAAATCATCGGCTTCTAATTTCGGCTCTGGCGTTAAAGCAAAGCTTGGAGTACCTATACTTGCAACCGACACAGCAGGGCTTTCAAGCGGTGCTTGCATCGCTGAAGACTGATCTACCGCAGCTAGGGGCGTCGAGGCAGAAGTTACACCTGTGGCAGGTTGCGAGCCCTGCTGCGAACCCACTGCCGTGGGAGTGTGTGCAGGTTTCATGGCATGGGCTAAAAGAGGGTTTAAAGCCTCGTCCTTCCGCGCTTGCGGCACGCTCTCTGTGGCCTCTTGCTTGAGCGTAGCCCCCTTAGAGGGTTCTTGTAAGCTGCCTTCTACGGCTTCTTGCTGTGTAAAGGTGCCGGAAAAAGACGGCATGCCTAAAAAGACAGGTTCTAAGTCTGGCACAAGATCCGTAATAAAGGCTAAGCGTCTGCGTATTTCTTGTGGCGCTTGCCCCTGCCCATCATGGGGCTGTGCAGGATTCTTCTCTTGCTGCGCTGTATAGGTGGCGTCATCCTCTACCCCTTGCCCTTGCGGCGTAGAGGGCTCTTGCGGCGCCGGAGCCACCGGCGGTGGAGATTGCATAATGGCGGCGGGTAACTCTCGCTCCGGAACACGCTGTGGCTTTGGCACTGCCACTGTTTGCGTGGAAGTTGTGGGCATGGCAACCAAATGTGGTAATGCCTTAGGCTCCCCATGTTGCATCACAGGCGCTTCTTTTTTTTCTGCCAACAAAAGCTCTTGAGCAGGTGCCGCTTTAGGCTCTACGGAAGGCTGACCTGCCAGCGGGGTTGTAGGCTGTGAAGCGGGGGGTATATTTTGTATTTTCTCTTTATTTTCCTGCTGTGCAGTAGCTTTTTGGGCAGCTGCTTTTTGAGCAGCGCTATCCTCAGCAGCTTTAGCTGCCTGAGCTAACAACAAAGCTTTTTCCTTCTGTAGTGCTTCTTTTTGCAACTGTTCTTGCTGTAATTTAGCTAGTTCCAGCTTCTTTTTTTCTAGCTTGGCCTGTTCTAGCTTGGCCTGTTCTAGCTTGGCTTGTTCTAGCTTGGCTTCCAAGGCAAGG
>CAYJNG010000103.1:0-8564 GCA_964371505.1 uncultured Desulfovibrionaceae bacterium | reverse complement strand
TGATAAATAGAGTTGCGTGAGGAGCATTTTGGCGTAGCGTTTTGGGATGAATTGCTTTGAAGCCTGCGCCATGGTCTCTTGGTTTATACATTTATTTTCTTGAAAAAAGATGCGCTTCGGGCTCGATGAACTCGCTACGCTAGGCTTTATGGTATGGCACAGCTGGCGGTGGTCATTTGTTTGCCATAATTGTGTTTATGGGCTTTCATGGTGGAGAGAAAATCTTTGCCATTTAAAGCCTCTGCGTAACTACGGGTGAGCGCGCTTTGCCAAGTGCTTAGTCGGTGTATAGGCGTTTAGAAAATAGTTTTAAGGATAGCGTAGCAACAACAAAAAAAGGACACGCCCAAGGGCGTGTCCTTATGTATTGTGCAAAGTAAAAACTTTTATGAGCCTTTTTTGCTAATGGCCACCTTGGCAGGGCGAATAAGGCGCCCTTTAAGCTTATAGCCGCGCTGCATAATGTTGCTTACATGGTTTTCTTCCATGTCATCACGGTTTTCAAAAATGAGCCCTTCGTGCAATTCTGGAGTGAATTCTTCGCCCACTTCGCCCACAGGCTCAAGGCCGTGGTTTTTCACAGCTTCAAGCAAAAGCTTGCGTGTCATTTCAATGCCCATGAGCATGTCTTTGCATGCTTCATTTTGTCCGCCATATTGCAAGGCAAGGTCTAGATTATCTAGGCTTGGCAACAAGCTGGAGAGGACTTTTTCCGCAGCGTAGGTGAGCTGCTCTTCGTGCTCACGAGCCAAACGTTTTTTATAGTTTTCCATCTCAGCCAGTGCACGCAAGCGTGTTTGATCCGCTTCTTCTTTTACAGCGCAACTGGGGCAAATATGCTCAAGACAGAGTTCGTTTAAATTTTCAGGCACAAGAGGAATGATACATTCTTCTTGGTCTTGTTCAAAAAGTTCCGGTTCGGCCTGCTCCATTTGGGCGGCCTTATAAGCATCGTGTGGATTTTTGGATGACATGAGAGACTCCTTCGTGAGCCTTATTTGTAAGCAAGCCTTGCCTATATGTCAAGCCCCTTGGAGGTATTTTATACTTTAACACTCTTGAATATTAAACTATTTTTTGTTGCTTTGCACGGGTGGTACTTGGCTGCTGGGAGGTAAAAGTGCTGCTTTAAGTTTTGTTTTAAGGCAAGCTACAAAAGCTCGACTTTCGAAAGGACTTCTTGTACTATGCATAACTTAATATGCGGAGTGTGGCTTAGGTGCACATTCTTAAAGGAGAAAGTATGTCCTGTCGTATTATTACATGTGCTACAGAGAAAGATTGGCCAGCTTTAGAAGCAATTCTGAAAGGGCGTGAAGATACAGGTGAAACCGTGGATGCCGTGGTGCAAGATATTTTGCATGAGGTTCAAACGCGTGGAGATGCAGCGTTGGTAGATTACACCAAACGCTTTGACTGCCCCCAATGGGGAGATGATGCTTTTCCTTTACGCCTTGATGCTGCTGAAATTGCCAAAGGTGCCGCACAAGTGGCCGGTGATGATTTAGAAATTATTGCTGAAGCTGCGAGTAATATACGTACTTTCCATGAAGCTCAGGTGGAGAAGTCTTGGTTTATCACGCGCGATGATGGTACCGTTTTGGGCCAGCAAGTAACAGCGGTGGACCGAGCAGGGCTTTACGTACCCGGCGGCAAGGGAGGCGATACGCCTTTGCTTTCAAGCTTGCTTATGAATGCTATTCCTGCACAAGTGGCGGGAGTTAAAGAACTTGCAGTGGTAACACCGCCACGCCCCGATGGTAGCATTAATCCGCATATTTTAGCTGTGGCACACCTGCTTGATATTGACGAAGTATATCGCATGGGATCTGCTTGGGCCATTGGCGCTTTGGCTTATGGTACCGAGAATATAAATCCTGTGGATGTTATCGTAGGCCCAGGTAATATTTATGTGACCACCGCTAAGCGCATGGTGCAAGGGCGTGTGGGTATAGATATGATTGCAGGGCCCAGTGAAGTGCTTGTCATTGCGGATGCCTCGGCCAATCCTGCTTGGGTGGCTGCGGATATGCTTTCGCAAGCTGAGCATGATGCTTTGGCCTCTGCCGTATGTATTACGGATACTCCCTTTGTGGCAGAAGCCATTCAGCGCGAGCTTGAGATTCAATGCGCTGCATTACCCCGCGCAGAACTTGCCGCTAAAGCTTTAAAAGACTGGTCCGCCATTGTGGTGGTGCCCAATATGCGTGTTGGGGTGGCTTTAGCCAATCGTGTGGCACCCGAGCACTTGGAGCTGTGCGTTAAAGAGCCTTGGGTTATGTTGCCGCATATAAAGCATGCCGGTGCTATTTTTATGGGCTCACATTCCCCAGAAGCCGTGGGCGATTATTTTGCGGGGCCTAACCATGTGCTGCCCACCATGGGGACGGCGCGTTTCTCGTCGGCGCTTTCGGTACAAACCTTTTGCAAGCGCTCTTCCATTGTAGCTGCTTCCTCTACTTTTGTGCAGCAAAATGCCAATGCCATCGCGCGCTTGGCTCGCCTTGAAGGGCTAGAGGCGCATGCGCGCTCCATGGAATGCCGTATCAAGCGAAATTAAATTTTTTTACTGTGAGGAAGTTTACCTATATTCTACAAAGAGGTATAAAGGCGTGAAAGTTTTACTTGGTTGCGTAAATAGTTCTGTGTCCTTGGTGGGCTATGATACTGCTACTCATACACCGTTTTGGTATTGTCCTGGCAATGTCTTGCGTGTATGCGGCATATGCACCAGTGAGAATGCGCTGTGGATTGCCTCAGATAATAGTATAACTTCTGTGTCAGCCTCTGGGGTGCGCGCCCAAGGTCTGCCGGGCCCCATGGATAATTTGGCACATAGTGTAAAAGCCTTAAGTAAGGATATGCTTGCCATTGTGGATACGGGCAACTCGCGCGTGTTGCTGTATAATAAAGATAGCAATATGAGCATTGCCACTTCTCCTGTGGAAGCATGGGAAGGGGGGGTGCCGCATGATGCCATCCATTGCAACGATGTCATTCCATGGCGTGACGGTTTTTTATTGTCGGCTTTTTCGCATCAGCCTTTCCGCACTGTGCAAAAGCATTGTCCTTCTTGGAAAGAAGAAGGGCTGGGGCTTATTTTTTATTTGCGCCGTAAGCAGGGTAAAACGCTTACTTCTGTGGTGGCTAGCGGGCTTAACTGTCCGCACTCCTTGGTGGAGCACGAAGGCAATGTGTATTGTTGTTCTTCCTCTACGGGGGAGTTTTACCGCTTTGTGCCGGCAGGCAATGGTACGTTGAATTTTGACCGCGTGTGGAAGGTAACCACAACGCACTTTTTGCGCGGCGCTTTACGTGTGGAAGGTGGTTGGTTGCTTGGTGGTTCTTCGCGGCGCGAGAAGGAAAATCAAGATAACGCCGGTGGTATGGTGCTTTTTTATCTTGATGATGATGGCACGGTAACACAGCACACTGTGGCCGGTGCCGGCGAAATTTATGATATTATCCCATGGGATGCAGCAATTATGCAAGGGGTGGCGCAGCAATGCCAAGAGTTACCCCTATTAGATTTGCCGGGAGAGTTTCCCGCACGTTGCACTCTGGATACATTATATAGTTAGAACATGCTCTTTTGAAGGAGAAAATATGAAAGTAGTAATGCAAACCAATATTGACACTTTTCCTCTTATTGCGCGCGGTAAAGTGCGTGATATGTATGAAATTGACGCAGAAACCTTGCTCATTGTTACCACAGACCGCATGTCTGCCTTTGACGTTATCATGAGTGAGCCTGTGCCGTATAAGGGTGTCATTTTAAATAAAATTACTTTGTTTTGGATGGATCGCTTTAAGGATATCATTCCCAATCACCTCATTGAAAGTGATGTGAATAAATTCCCCGAAGCGTTACAGCCTTGGAAGGACGAATTGGAAGGCCGCTCCGTGCTTGTGAAAAAAGCTAAGCCTTTACCAGTAGAGTGCATTGTGCGCGGCTGTTTAACAGGTTCCGGCTGGAAGGATTATAAAGCCACTGGTTCCTTGTGCGGTTATGATTTACCTGCCAATATGAAGGAATCTGCCAAGATTGAGCCTGCCATTTTCACCCCTTCCACCAAAGCCGAACTTGGTGAGCATGACGAAAATATCACTGTGGCGCAAGCGACGGCTCTACTTGGTGAAGAAATTGCCAAAAAAGTACAAGAAACTTCCTTGCGTATTTTTGAAGCAGGTCGTGAATATGCCGCCACTCGCGGTATTTTAATGGCCGATACCAAATTTGAATTTGGCATGGTAAATGGGGAATTGGTGCTTATTGATGAAGTCATGACGCCGGACTCTTCTCGTTTTTGGCCTGCAGATCAATACGAAGAAGGCCGCGGACAACCTAGCTTTGATAAGCAATATCTGCGCGACTGGCTTTCTGCTCAACCTTGGGATAAAACCCCGCCAGCACCCACTTTGCCACAAGATATTATTGATGCCACAGCTGGCCGCTATGCAGAGGCGTATAAAATCCTTACTGGTAAATCTTTTGACGCGGAATAAGAGGTGAATATGTTACTTCAAGGTAAAAGAGCTCTCATTCTTGGCCTAGCCAATAATAAAAGTATTGCTTATGGCGTAGCCGAGGCCTTTAAAGCCCAAGGTGCACGCTTGGCCTTTTCTTATGTTGGGGATGCCATTAAAAAACGTGTGGAACCCATTAGCGAAGAAATGGGCGGCGAGTACACCTTTGCTTTAGACGTGTGCGACGATGCGCAAATTGCTGCCGCCGTGGAAACTGTGAAGGAAAAGTGGGGCGGCGTGGATATTCTTATTCACTCCGTGGCCTTTGCTAACCGTGATGATCTACAAGGGCGTTATTTAGATACCGGTCGCGATGGGTATAGATTAGCCCAAGACGTGTCTTCTTATTCCCTTACCGCCGTATGTCAGGCCTTTGAGCCTTTGCTTACTGACGGAGCTTCTGTTATCACCATGACCTATAATGGTTCTCAGCGTGTATTGCCAGGCTATAATGTTATGGGTGTGGCAAAAGCGTCTTTAGAATGTTCCATGCGCTATTTGGCGGTGGATCTTGGTGCAAAAAATGTGCGTATCAACGCCATTAGCGCCGGCCCCATTAAGACGCTTGCAGCTTCTGCTGTGGCAAGTCTTAAAAATATCTTCACTCATATTGAAGAACATGCGCCATTGCGTCGTAATGTGACCCCTGCTGATGTGGGCGGCTCAGCCGTATACTTGGCTTCAGACTTATCCACAGCGGTAACGGGGCAAATCCTTTATGTGGATGGCGGTTATAATATAATGGGCATTTAGGTGCCGTTGAAAGATGTATAAAAAAATCTTTTTGGTCTTTTATTTACTTTAGGCCACTGGCGCTAAAAAGCCTCGCGTGAAGGAATTCACACGAGGCTTTTTTATTGCACAATTCAAAAAAGCAATTTTTCCTATGCAAAGAAATTTTCTATTCTTATGCGAAAATAGATAGTATTAACATCAAAAAACATTCTATATGCGCAAATATAGAGGGTGGGCCTCTGGTATGTAGAAAGATTTATTTTAGTTTTTTCAACAGCTATTCTAGACTATTTTCCTATAAGGATATATATTATATTAGCAAAGTTTTAGAATAAACTATAGTTAAATAGTAAGCTTTTATGTGTTTGAGTTTTTGACCACCGCTCTTCCAAGCAGAAGGTGCGGGTATAATCGTGAGTAAAAGATTAACCAAGGGCGGGACACTATGAAATTGCAAATGAAACTTTTGTTGCCAATTACAGCGTTGCTTGTATTGCTACTAGGAGCTAGTGGCTATATGAGCTACAAAGATGCTGAAAGTGCTTTGAGTAAAAGCATCCACACCACATTTGAGCGCGAAGGTAAAGCCATGGCTGAAGGCCTTGAGCGCATTGTTGCCACATACGTACGCGAATTAGAATTTGTGGCCAAGCGTCAAGCCTTAGTGGCTTTTTCTGCACAGAGCGCACCTGATGCCACGGCGGTGGAGCAAACAAATGGTATTTTACGCGAAGAAGTTGGCGTAAATCCACTGTTCGACCGCATTTCTATCATTGATATGAATGGACGTACTGTTGCCGCATCTGAGCCCCAAGTAGACACGCTGGGCAAAGATCTTTCTACACGCGCTTATTTTAAAGCCAGTAGAACGGGCGAAGTGTTCATTTCGAGCATTTTTTTGAGTGGCGCCACAGGCAAGCCTGTATTTCTCGTAACAGTTCCCATAAAGTTTGAAGGTAAAGTCGTTTCTATATTGCGTGCTACCTTTGACTTGAAACCCATGAATGACTTACTTAGCGGTTTAAAAGCCTTTTTGCCCAATGGTGGTAATGCATATATTTTGAATGATGATGGGCTCATTGTGGTAACGGATAACCCACAATGGCTTTTCAATGATAAACTTTCAGTGACACCTACCTTTAGAGATTGGGCAAAAAACAAAAAAACAGGCTATGCTGAAATGCTGACTGATGCAGGCGATTATGCCATGTTTTACCACGTATCAGCCTTAAACGGTAAGTTTATGCCGGTGGTGCGAGCCATTAAAAGTGATGCTTTTGTATCCTTGGAAGAGTTGCGCAATCAAAGCCTAATCACCATTATTGTGGGTATTATTTTAGGCGCCATTACTGTGTATGTCTTACTTATGCCAGTAGTGCGTGCCCTAAAGCAAGGTGTAGATTTTGCAACGGCCATATCTAAGGGAAATCTTAGTGGCGAGCTCACTGTAAAGCGTAAGGACGAAATTGGCGAATTAGCTGAGGCATTGCGTACTATACCTGCATCGCTCAAAGACGTTATGCAAGAGTATAGACGGCTAGAAAACCTCGTAGAAGTAGGGCATATTGGGGAAAAGGGCAATGCGAAACAGTTTGAAGGCGACTTTGCTAATCTCATTAATGGCACCAATAGTGTGCTTGGTCGTTTAACGGCTATTATTGATTCTCTTCCTTCTCCAGTGGTTGTCTTGGATAAAGAGTTGCGTGCATGTTACTTAAATAGAGTAGCGCAAACTTTAGCAGGTTCAGATTTTAATAATAAAACGTGTCACCAGCTCTTTGCTCGTGAAGACGATGGCAGCCCCGGTGATGGTTTACGTAAGGCCCATCAAACTAAGCAACCCGCTTCAGGGGAAACCGTGGCTCACCCGCAAGGCAAGGCTTTAGATATTACGTATACAGCCATACCCATGCTTAACAATAAAGGGGAGTTGGTATCCATTGTACAACTTGTGACGGATATTTCTTCCATTAAGCAAAGCCAGCGTACCATTATGGAAGTAGCAGCCACCGTGGCAGATGTGGCAGATAGAGTAGCTACGGCTTCAGGGCAGCTTTCTTCTCAGGTAGAACAAGTTACTCAAGGCAGCAATGCACAGCGTGACCGAACAGCATCAGCGGCAGCAGCCATTGAAGAGATGAATGCTACCGTACTTGAAGTGGCTAATAATGCAGAACAAGCCCGCGTTCAAGCAGGCGAGACGCAAGAAAAAGCCTCGCATGGAGCACAGCTAGTGGCGCAAGTGGTGGGAGCCATGGGCGAAGTAAATGCAGTTTCTGTACAGCTTTCACAAGATATTAAATCCTTGGGCGATCAAGTACAGGCCATTGGCTCCGTCATGGGGGTAATCTCGGATATTGCTGATCAAACGAACCTTCTTGCTTTAAATGCTGCCATCGAAGCAGCAAGAGCGGGGGATGCTGGCCGCGGCTTTGCTGTAGTAGCTGATGAAGTGCGTAAACTGGCAGAAAAAACCATGTCAGCCACCACCGAGGTGGGGTCAAGTATCACTGGTATTCAGCATTCAACAGCTAATAATATAGCGCAATTTGAAAAGGCAGTAAAAATTATTAATGACGCTACGGAACTAACCAATACTTCCGGCGCAGCCTTAGAGGAAATTCAAGAGCTTGCCGAACACAATGCATCGCTCATAACCGGCATAGCAACAGCTGCTGAAGAGCAATCCGCTACTTCTGAGGAATTAAGCCAAGTGGCATCTTCGGTGAGTGAAATTGCCGATGAAATTAGCCATGGCATGAATGACGCCTCTGCTGCAGTGCGAGACTTGGCTGAATTGGCTTTAGAACTAAAGCAAAACTTACGTATGCTTCAAAGCTAGAGACCTATAGTTCAACTCTTGTGGGGAGGCCTAGGCCTCCCCTTTTTTATATATCTTGTTAAAGTGGTATTTTAGAAGAAATATACAAAAAAAGTACAATTAGTGCTTGACGGCAGGGTGCTTTTCCTCCATATTGCGCTTCCGCCGTTTGGAGGAATCGAGACGACGGGAGCTGAGCGCACAGCGGAGCATCCTTATAGAGGAGTGGCAAAAGTTAAAGCAAAAAAAGTTGCAAAAGACTTGTTGACAAGAAGAGCAACTTGAGGCAGATTGCCTCTCCGCCTGATGGAGTAATTCACTGGGTGGCTGACTGAGAAATCAGTTAGGGTTTTCGGAAAGCTTCAAAAAAGTTTTTTGAAAAAAAGAAAAAAGTTGTTGACAACGGTCGCAACTTGAGGCAGATTACCTCTCCGCGCTACGGAAAACGTGATTACGAAAGTCTGGGGCGCTGGCTGAGAAA
>CAYJNG010000102.1:0-8650 GCA_964371505.1 uncultured Desulfovibrionaceae bacterium | reverse complement strand
ATGGGGCTCCTAGGAGCTCCATCCTGTATATCTGCTCTCATACGCATCACTATAATTCACGTGTAAACAAAAAATTCGGTAAATTTTTTAACCAAAAAGAGCACAGCAAAACTGCTCATCTACTTAAAAAATTTACCAAACCTTTTGTTGGAGCAAAATCAAGTAATCCATTGTTGTTTAAAGGGAACCATTCATAAAATAAGAGTCACGTGGCCCCACTGAAAGGACTAACAACAACTCTTTACAAGCCACTCCATTTCATGTATTGCCTGCCAAGGGCACAAAATAGTAAAAAACCCTGCTAAATATCTTGACAGGGCATAGGCCCAACATGTAAAAGGCACAGTTCACGAGGTAAGTTATGGTGAATTTATTTATAGCAATCAACGACATCCCCCCCAGCGGCCGCCAGATAACGGTGGACGAAGCTAGCGTATGGGATGCCCCCATGAAAGAATTTCATGTGAATTGCCAGATAGTTACGCCACTTCGTGCAGAATTTACCCTTATGCCTATGCAGGGTGGATGCCTTGTACGTGGCAAGCTCACAGGTCAAGTGGTACAAAATTGTGACCTTTGCGCCGAAGATGCGCCCACCACCATTGACCATGAGATAGATACTTTTGAAGCCACCCCCGGCGAGTCCATCCCCTTTGATAATGAAGAGGATGATAATAATGACGACTTTGCCGATGCACTGGAAGACAGCGAATCGCGTATTGTTTTACAAAACAACGCTCCTGTGCTGGATCTTGGCCTTTTGTGCTGGGAAGAGTTCATGCTCTCCTTGCCAATGCGCCCCGTGTGCAAAGAGGGTTGCAAGGGACTTTGTCCCACTTGTGGCATCAACTTAAATGAAAATTCCTGTGCGTGCACGCAAGATGAGGGCGACCCCAGACTTGCAGCTCTACGCGCATTGAAAATTACAAAATCGAAATAATATTCGATTTCTAAGGAGAATACAATGGCAGTTCAACAAAACAAAAAGTCCCGTTCCAGAAAAGGTATGCGTCGTTCCCATGACCGCGTGGCTGTGCCAACAGTTATTTACTGCAACTGTGGCGAACCCACTTTGCCTCACTCTGTGTGTGCAAGCTGCGGCACTTACAAAGGACGCAAGGTAATTTCCACTTCTGACGACCAGAATTAATGGACGTATGCCCCATCATTGCTGTGGATGCCATGGGGGGGGACTTTGGGCCCTCTGTTGTGGTACCTGGCGCCATTAGTGCTGCAAAGCTCCATGACTTGACTGTGCTTTTAGTGGGTGACACCGCTAAAGTAGAGGCAGAACTGGAGCTTTTGGACACTACAGGTGTGCGCTATGAAATAGTTCACGCAGCTGATGTGGTGCATATGAACGAAAAGCCCTCGGATGTGTTGCGTCGCAAAAAGAACGCATCCATCCAAGTGGCTTGTCGTCTTGTGCGTGAAGGCGCAGCTCATGCTGTGGTTAGTGCCGGTCACTCCGGTGCCACCGTTGCATGCGGCATGTTTATTGTTGGGCGTATCCAAGGTGTGGAACGTCCTGCTTTAACAGCGCTCCTACCCACGGAAAAAAATCCGCTGGTATTGCTAGACTGCGGCGCCAATGTAGATTGTCGCCCCTATCACCTTTTTCAATTTGGCCTCATGGGCGATGCCTTTGCACGCGATATCTTAGAGTATCCCGCGCCAAGCATTAGTTTGCTCAGCATTGGTGAAGAAGAAGGCAAAGGCAACACGCAAGTGAAAGAAGCCTACGAACTTTTAAAAATGGCACAAAAACTCAACTTTGCTGGTAACTGTGAAGGTCGTGACCTTTTTACCGGCGAAGTGAACGTGGTAGTGTGTGATGGATTTTTAGGCAATGTGGTGCTTAAAATGAGTGAGGGACTGTCCATGTCGCTCATACGCATTTTAAAAAAGCACTTGCGATCTGGCATACTTCCCACACTTGGCGCCATGCTTTCTAAAAGCGCCTATCAAAAATTTAGAGAAACAGTAGATTATGCCGAATACGGCGGTGCGCCTATTTTAGGCTTACAAGGGCTTATATTGGTTTGTCATGGCAAATCCAACTCCAAGGCCATTTGTAATGCCATTAAAATGGGTGGTATTTTTGTGCGCAAAGGCACCAATACACACCTTGCCCAAACCATCATGGCCAATGACGAGCTAACAAGGTTTAGTCGAGCCCTATAAGGTTTTTGCATAATTTTTACCTATTATCCTCCTGCATGTTACGCCAAGCGTAAGCAAAACCATAAAGAGATATACTATGAAGACGACCTGCCATGTGCATGGACTTGGAATTCATGTTCCTGAACGTATTTTGACCAACGAAGATGTAAGTCGCATAGTAGACACCACAGACGAGTGGATAACCACACGTACAGGCATTAAGCAAAGACATATGCTGGCTGAAGGTGAAAACGCTTCAGATATTGGCACACAAGCTGCGCAAAAAGCCTTGGCTGAAGCAGGCCTTGAAGCCAAAGACATAACACACGTTTTTGTGGCTACCTGTACTCCAGAATATATTTGCCCATCCACCGCAAGCCTTGTGGCCAATAAGCTTGGCTGCGGCACTGTTATGGCCTTGGACTTCAATGCCGCTTGTTCAGGCTTTTTATACGGACTCTCTTTAAGCGACGCCATGCTCAAGGCAGACCCTAACGCTACCATATTGCTTGTGTGCGTAGAGGCTCTCACCCGCCGTGTTAACTGGGAAGATCGCACCACATGTGTGCTCTTTGGCGATGGCGCCAGCGCCCTTATATTGCGTGCAGCTGACACCACTGCAAAAGGTCAAAAAGCACTTGCTAGTGTGAGCAATATTATTTGCCATACTGATGGCAAACTATGGGATCTTATCACCATTGGCGGCGGCACTGCCAACACCTATAAAGTAGGTGATACCATTACAGAAGAGTTTTTCTTGCAAATGCAAGGACGTGAAGTATTTAAACATGCTGTACGTAACCTTGTGCACGTGGCCCACGAAGTGCTCGAACAAAGCGGCCTTAGCTTTGATGATATTGACCTCTATGTGCCGCATCAAGCTAATTTACGTATCATTGAGTCTGTAGGCTCCCGTTTACACCTTGGAGAAGACAAAGTGTTTACCAATGTACATAAATACGGCAATACCTCTTCTGCCTCTGTACCACTGGCCCTATATGACGCTCGCGAGCAAGGACGCATCAAACAAGGCACGCGTACCATGGTAGCTTCTGTGGGTGCAGGTTTCACCTGGGGCTGCGCCATCGTGGATTTTGGCGTCTAATCCATAATTTTTAACGCACATTGCACCTTGAAAGTTGCGCTCATTTAATATATGTAACACAAATTATCTGAGATTGTTCAAGGGCACGCTCCGAAGTAAAGGTTGATGGGGCCAAGGAATTGTAAAAGGATTGCGAAATGAGTGATAAAATACGTACCGCTATAGTTACGGGTGGTTCGCGTGGCATAGGCAAAGCCATTGCACAAGAACTAGCCGCACAAGGCTTACAAGTTTTCCTAACCTATGTAAGCAAGCCTGAAGAGGCACAAAAAGTTGCTCAAGAAATTCAAGCAAATGGCGGTAAAGCACAAGCTTTTTGCTTAAATGTGAGTGATAGCGAAGCTATTACCACTTTTTTTGCCGAGCACATTAAAGATAAAGTGGAGCTTGCTGCACTTGTCAATAATGCAGGCATCACCAAGGATGGTTTTCTCATTCGCATGAAAGATGAAGACTTTGATAACGTCATTGGCACAAACTTGCGCGGCGCCTTTGTATGTATGCGTGAAGCTGCTAAGATTATGAGTAAGCAACGTCACGGCAGCATTGTGAATATTTCTTCCGTTGTGGGTCAAGAAGGCAATGGCGGGCAAGTGAACTATGCCGCTTCCAAAGCCGGCATGCACGGCATGACCATGGCCGCAGCCAAAGAACTTGCAGGGCGCAACATTACAGTAAACACTGTGGCGCCAGGTTTCATTGAAACGGATATGACAGCAGCTTTGCCAGAAAATATCCGTCAAGGCTATGAGCAGGATATACCTTTAAAGCGTATGGGCAGCGTGCAAGATGTGGCACACGCCGTAGCTTTTTTGGCATCCCCTAAGGCTCAGTATATAACAGGACAAATTCTTGCCGTTAATGGCGGCATGTATTGTTAATAAAAAAACGACAAATTGCGTATGGAGGCTATTATGTCTGATGTAGCACAAAAAGTAACAAACATCATTGTTGAACAACTTGGCGTTTCCGCCGAAGAAGTAAAGCCAGGCGCTTCCTTTGTGGAAGACCTTGGTGCAGATTCTTTAGATTTGACCGAGCTCATCATGGCTATGGAAGAAGAATTCGACATCGAAATTGCCGATGACGATGCTCAAAAGATTTTGAAAGTACAGGACGCCATCTCCTATATTGAAGGCAAGCAATAGTTTCTAAAGGGGAGGTGCGCCAGCGCCTCCCTTTTTACCTCTAAGGAAGGCCAAAAGATTACCCAGAAGTTTAATAGGTAATCATTTGGAAAAAGAACATCTTACTCCAATAAAGTAAGGTTTTCTCAAAAAAGAACGGCAACCTAAGCAGGTGTGCCGTATTGCATTTTTACGACGTATTGTAAGGAGTTCTCATGAGCCGCAGGCGTATTGTGGTTACCGGTGTATCGGCTATAACCCCTCTTGGTAACGATGTGCAAAGCACATGGCAAGCACTTATTGCTGGTCAATCCGGCATTGGCCCCATCACGCATTTTGATGCCAGCGCATACGATTCACGCATAGCTGGTGAAGTAAAAGACTTTAAGCCTGAAGACCATATCCCTTTCAAGCAAGTAAAACGCATGGACCGCTTCACGCAATTTGCTGTGGTGGCAGGTAAAACGCTTGTAGAAAATGCTAAATTCGTCATCGACGAAAACAATGCTGAAAGCACAGACGTTATTCTTGGTGTAGGCCTTGGTGGTTTACAAACCCTCGAAACCTACCACGAAAAGCTGTTAAAATCCGGCCCCAACAAAATTTCTCCCTTCATGATTCCCATGCTCATTTCCAATATGGCACCAGGGCAAGTGGCTATCTTTGAAGGCGCTAAAGGCAATAACGTTACCGTTACCACCGCTTGTGCTTCTGCCATTCACGCCATAGGCACAGCCTTCAGCGAGCTTTTACTGGGCCGTTGTGACGCTGCCATCACCGGCGGTGTAGAAGCCACCGTAACGCCTCTTGGCGTAGCTGGTTTTACCGCGCTTAAAGCTCTCTCTTCACAAAACAATGACAATCCTACCAAGGCTTCACGACCCTTTGATAAAAATAGAGATGGCTTTGTCATTGGCGAAGGCGCCGGCTTCCTCTTACTGGAAGATATGGAAGCAGCTCAAGCACGTGGAGCCACCATTTATGCTGAACTTATTGGCTACGGCACCTCTTGCGATGCCTACCACATGACAGCACCGCACGAATCCGGCGAAGGCATGGCCCGCGCCATGAAAAATGCCATTAAAGATGCTGGCCTCACCCCTGAAGACATTGACCATATCAATGCACATGGTACGTCCACCTACTTAAACGACTCTTGCGAAACCAAAGCCATTAAGCTTGTCTTTGGTGAGCATGCCAAGAACATCCGTATTTCTGCCACCAAGTCCATGACAGGTCACCTGCTGGGCGCAGCCGGCGGCATTGAAAGCGTGTTCTCCGTGCTGGCATTGCACGAAGGTGTGGTGCCTGGCACCATCAATCGTGATACCCCAGACCCAGAATGCGACTTAAACTACATGGCCAGTGGCAGTGAAAAAGTGCAATGCAACTATGCCATGTGTAACTCTTTTGGCTTTGGCGGTACCAACGCAAGTTTAATTTTTAAGCACTGGAAACAGTAAGTTAGGTAAATACCATGCAAGAACTTATGCTACAAGATAGAGAAGTGGCCAGAGCCATTGCTTTAGAAACAGATCGCCAAACTGGCAAACTTGAACTCATCGCTTCCGAAAACTTTGTTTCTGCAGCGGTGCGCAATGCTCAAGGCTCAGTACTCACCAATAAGTACGCCGAAGGCTATCCTGGCAAGCGTTACTATGGCGGCTGCGAATATGTGGACATTGTGGAAGACATTGCCATTGACCGTGCTAAACAGCTTTTTGGTTGTGACTATGTCAACGTGCAGCCCCATTCTGGTTCTCAAGCCAATATGGCTGCGTACTTTGGCTGTGTAAAGCCCGGCGCTACCATTCTTGGTATGGATTTATCCCATGGCGGTCACTTGACCCACGGCAGCCCAGTCAACTTTTCTGGACGCTTATTTAATATTGTTTCTTATGGTGTAGAAAAAGAAACAGGCCGTATTGATTACGATCAATTGCTAAAAATTGCCAAAGAGCAAAAGCCCGAAGTTATTGTGGCTGGCGGCTCTGCTTACGCGCGTACCATTGATTTTGCTCGTTTTCGCGCCATTGCGGACGAAGTGGGCGCTAAGCTTGTGGTGGATATGGCACATATTGCTGGCCTTGTGGCTGCTGGCGTGCACCCATCCCCCATTACGCATGCGCATATTACCACCACAACCACGCATAAAACTTTGCGTGGCCCCCGCGGCGGCATGATTTTATCTTCTGAAGATATGGGCAAAACCTTGAACAGCCAGATTTTCCCCGGCATTCAAGGCGGCCCGCTCATGCATGTTATTGCTGCAAAAGCAGTTGCTTTTGGCGAAGCTTTGGCTCCGTCTTTCGTAACATACCAAAAACAAGTGGTGAAAAACGCTGCTATGCTAGGTAAATGCATTACAGATGCAGGCTTTGAGCTTGTTTCTGGCGGTACAGATAACCACCTTATTCTCTTAGACCTAACCAACAAAAATATTACAGGTAAAGATGCTGAACATGCCCTTGATGCAGCCGGCATTACCGTAAACAAAAACACCGTTCCCTTTGAAACACGCTCCCCCTTCGTGACTTCCGGTGTGCGTATTGGCACAGCTGCCCTTACCACTCGTGGCATGAATGAAGAAGATATGCAAAAAGTGGCCGGTTGGATTGTTGATGCCTTAAACAACACCGAGGACGCACTTAAGCTGGCAGGAATTCAAGAAGAAGTGGAAAAATTTGCTCGTCAATTCCCACTTTTTGCCACACAAAATAATTAGTACTTTACACTGCCAACTCTTCTAAAGTAGTTTCTATGCCATACAGCTCTAAAGTTTTGAGCTGTATGGCCGTAGAAATACTATATAACACACGCTGAGGCAGGAGGCTAAAGACCATGTCGCAAACAAATATTCTTCTCGAAGCTGGAACCAATGAACTTGAGGTCATGGAATTTTACGTAGAAGAGGAAGGATACTGCGGACACTACGGTATTAACGTAGCAAAAGTAGTGGAAATCATACGCCCGCAAAAAGTTACTGCCATGCCAGAAATGCCTCACCCTGCAGTTATGGGCGCCTTTGCGCACAGAAATGGAGAGGTTATCCCCCTCATTGACGTGGCAAAATATCTTAATTTTAAACAATCGCCCACTCAAGATTATAAAATCATCATCACCAAATTTAATACGCTAACCACGGCTTTCTTGGTATCTGGCGTAAATCGTATCTATCGCTTAAGCTGGACCAATGTAGAAGCTCCCGGTAGCTTACTTACGCAAGTAAGCCGCAATGCTGTTACAGGCGTTGTGCGTATGGATGACCGCATTATCCTGTTGCTCGATTTAGAAGCCATAGTAGCAGAAATTCACCCAGCCATAGCCATTCATATGGAAAATGCCGTGGCACCAGATGTGCCAGACGATAGAAAATACCGCATCGTCCATGCCGATGACTCAAGCTCCATTAGAAGGCTGGTGCGCGATTTGCTTTCCAAGGAAGGCCGCTTTGACGTAACACAGGCAGAAAATGGCAAAATCGCATGGGATATTTTACTAGAATACGCCAAGCAGGTTGAAGAAACAGGCAAGCCCATTACTGATTATGTGGAAGGTATCATTACCGACATTGAAATGCCTTCCATCGACGGTCTTGCCCTATGTAAGCGCGTTAAAGAGCACCCCATTTTACAAACAGTGCCAGTGGCAGTATTCTCTTCCATGGTCAGTGACAGCCTTATTAAAAAATGCCAATCTGTAGGCGCAGACGCGCAGTTCTCTAAGCCGGACTTGCAAAGCCTCAGTAATATTTTATACGATTTAATTAAAAAAGATTAATTTGATTAAACGTACACAAAACCCCCTTTGCGCTTTCTGCACAAAGGGGGTTTTATTGTTTAGGGTATCATGTCGAACACACCCTATGCATAATTTTTCGTAAGACAAAGCAAAATAAGAGGTTTTTACTTTAACAAAAGGTTCAGTAAGATGTTTTAGCCATAAGCCAGCCATGTAATTGCTCAGCCGCTTAAAACATTTTACTGAAACTCTTGTTAAAGCAAAAGAGATTAACACAATGGCGCGCCACTTCACTGTATTTTTATCTTGACAATATGCTACTATCTAGAGTAGTGAACGCTTTCCCTTGCTCACACATGGGGTGTGGGCCAATATGTCCGTAAGGAGTTTATAATGAGAAAGTTCGAAACATTGCTCTTGCTCTCCCCAGAGCTAGCAGCAGAAAACCGCGAGGTAATCATCTCCGGTTTGACCGCCATCATTGAGCGCGAACAAGGCAAAATGCTTTTAGTAG
>CAYJNG010000101.1:4803-8672 GCA_964371505.1 uncultured Desulfovibrionaceae bacterium | reverse complement strand
ATGCTAATATTTATTATATATTAAAAACCCCTCAATACTGTTATGTATTGAGGGGTTTTTGTTCATGTTCGCTTAAGTTTATTTCTGCATGCCTAATTGGATAAGGGCTTCTAGCAAAGTGCCAAAATCCAGCCCCACAGCTGCGGCTTCCTGAGGAAGTAAGCTTGTGGCTGTCATGCCGGGTAAGGTATTTGTCTCTAGCGTGAATACGCGTCCATCAGGGGTTATTCTGAAGTCAGTACGGCTATAGCCACTCAAGCCTAGAGCTTTATGAGCTTTTAGTGCCAGTTCTTGCATGGTGGCATTAATGGCTGGAGGCAAAGGAGCAGGACAAATTTCTTCTGCGCCGCCTCGTGAGTATTTACTGTTATAGTCAAAAAAATTACCCGAAAGGGGGCGAATAAGTATAGGTGGTAGGGCTTGATCTCCCAATACGCCGCATGTGGCTTCCTGCCCTTCAATGGTAGATTCTAGTAATACCTCACTTCCTGCAGCAAAAATCTTTTTTATGGCTTCTCGTAATTCCCCTTCATTATGGGTGCAGAAAAGCAATATGGAAGAGCCTCCAGTATTGCTTTTAGCAAATATGGGATAGGGCAAGGAGGGCTGCCAATGCACTGCAGGAGGTGTGGGTAAAAACTCCCATTCTGCTGTGGGAATATGTGCCTGACGATAGATTTGCTTGGTAGCAGCCTTGTGTAAGGCTAAAAAGGACGAACGTGCACAGCTACCTTGATACGGTACTTGTGCTGCATCCAGCATGGCTTGCACTAAACCATCTTCACCAGGGGCGCCGTGTAAGTTTATAAAGGCAAAGTCATGTTCTTTGGCAATGGTAAGCAAAGAGTCAAAACCTGTTGATAAGTCAAAAAAAGTGACACTATGTCCGCGTGCGGTGAGCGTTTGAGCTATAATATTTGCCCCGCTAAGAGAAACTTCACGCTCGTGGGACCAGCCGCCCGCTATCAAGAGTATACGCATGTAAATCACACTCCAAGAGCGCAGAAAGCGCGTTTTCTATTTGAACACCTTGTTGATAAGATTGTTGTATAAGTTTCCGATGTTTTTTTGTGTCGCCATAGCGGCCTAGCAGGTCTTTATAGCGAACATCAAGAGTAACACATGTATCGTGCATGATGCGCTTGTCTGCATAAATGATAAAAAAAGGAAGATCACAGATGTTTTTAGGCAGCTTCCATGGCCATTGCACGTGCAGCGCCACGCCTTGGGCAATCCATCTATTACCAGTGGCTTGAATAACAATGGAAGCGCCCATTTGTGCATGGCTTCCGCCATGAGCTATGGTGTAGCTTTTGGCAACATCGTGCAAAAGAGCGCTGGCCCTCACTGAGGCAGGGCATATGTTATGCCCAAGCTCTACAGCTTTGTGCGCTAGGCTTGTGGCTAGATCTGCCACCATGAGTGAATGAGCTCGCACATTATCTAACATGCCATAACTATCCCATAGCGCAAAGCAAGCTGCATCATCTGGGATGGTATCAGCGCCTACAGACAATTGCGCCTTAATTTGCGGTTGAAACGCAAGCATGGGGAGCTTAGTCAGGGAATGCGAAGGATTTTTTTTTCTCATGGAGGCAGTATGCCATTATCTCTAAATTTTGCCAAAGAATTTTTAGTGGAAATTTAGAATTAGCCATGCTGCAAAAAGTTAAAGGCATACCCTTTTGAGGGGCATGCCTTCAGAACACGGGAGTGCCGGTGTTTTGTGTTAAAGCAAAACAAAATATGCATCTTTAAAGCGTATACATTGTGACGTCAGTGTATTTCGCATGCATAGAATACTTAGGCAGTACTCAATTATTGATATCGACATGCTTTAAATTTACTTGAGGGTAAAATAAAAAAAATTATTTGGGCTGAGTAAAATTTGCTTGACAGTGTCTAAGTTCTTGAATTGCTGATGCTAGTAATAAAACTAAAAAATAGAGAAAATAGGAGAAAATAAAAGCTTATCATATAACTTGCTGTGGAAAAGATGAAAAAAACATGTTGCAAGATAAAAATTTTCAAAAAAAAAAACCTTGCAGACAAAGGACATTACTGAAGTTAAAAAATTGTTAATGATATTTTTTTGCTTTAATTATGGAGTGTTAATGTCTTAGCTGGCATTTTTGGCTTGGGGGAAAGGGAGAAGGAAAAAAGGCTCAAATAGCCATTGCTGATTCTTTTCACTTTTTGCTAGAAAAGCCCAATGAAGACGAAATGGGACATAATTTGTGAGAATCTAGAAAAAACGCTTAAATCTGGTGATTATAAAGTTTGGATTTCTCCCTTAAGTGGACGTGTTGACGGTGATACGGTTTACATGCTTGCGACAAGCGCTTACGTTTGTACTTGGCTTGAAAGACGTTTTGCTGCTTCCATACGTGAGGCCGCCGCACACGCATTAGATATTCCTCAGGCGCAGATTAAGCTTTCTTTTACCGTTCGTGATGCGGCCACTTTTCAAGCCAAAGAAGCTGAAGGTGCAGTGCAACGTGCTTCCTTGGTGGATGGGGTAAGTGGTTCTAAGACTCGCACCAACGTTCGTTCCCATATTGCTCGTCGTACGGCAGAGCCCATGCCTGTGGTTTACGGCAACGATATGCAAGTTTCTCTTCCTATCGCTTCTCAAAGCCCCCTTACGCGTGTGCGCTGGCGTTATGATTTTAACGATTTTGTCATAGGGCCCACCAATGCCATGGCTGCAGCAGCTGCTCAAGATATTTGTCGCCAGAGCTCATCCATAGAAACACTTTTCGTAAGCGCGCGTACTGGTCTTGGTAAAACCCACCTTATTCATGCCATTGGGCAAAATATGATTAAAGAACGTGGAAGCGCTCGTGTGGGCTATCTTACGGCCGAAGACTTTACTTCGCATTTTGTACGTGCTTCACGCCATAGTCAGATGGATGAATTTAAATCTTCCTTACGTAATTTAGATATACTCTTGCTTGAGGATGTACACTTCTTCCAAGGTAAGGAAAAAACACAAAATGAAGCGTTAGCCACCATTAAATCTTTGCAGTCCCAAGGTAGCCGTGTGGTTTTAACTTCCTCATTCAGCCCTAAAGAGTTAAAAAATGTAGATAGCCAATTGGTGTCGCATTTTTGCTCAGGTCTTTGGGCGCAAATTGATAAACCTACGCGCGAAATGTGCCATTCCATCTTATCGCAAAAAGCTCACGCGCAAGATGTGGCTTTGCCCAACAATGTGTCAGACTTATTAGTAGATCATTTATACGAAGATGTACGTCAGCTAGAAAGCTGCTTGCGTAATTTATTGTTTAAAGCGCGTCACTTGAATTGTGAAGTGACTTTAGAGCTGGCCATGGACGTGTTGACACAATTTATGCCCACCTTGAGCCTGCTTGATATGGAACGCATTATTGCCTTGGTGTGCGGATCTTTTAATGTAACTGAGCAACAAATATCTTCAAAAAGCCGCCGCAAGGACTATGTACTTGCTCGTGATACCATTTATTATTTAGCTCGTAAGCACACATCCGCCACACTTGAAGAAATAGGCTGTCGTTTTAACCGTCGCCATTCTACTGTGGTAAAGGGCATTTCCACCATAGAAAGACAATTACAAAGCCAAACCTCCACAGGGCGTCAAGTGGCCAATACGGTGACCCTCGTAGAGCGCAATGCGCCTACTATGTAAACGATCTTGGAATGCAAGAGTGTAAGAATTTTGAGGCTTCTTTGTGAAGCCTCTTTTTTTTGTTAATTTGAGTGTGAAGTTTTTTAGCTGTCAGTTGTATGATTTAAGATGTCTTTGGTGTCATCATCATCGCCGGGAAGGGGGCTTAGCTGTAAGAAGATGCTTTCTTGCGTTTTATTTGCAGGCGTGACGTCTTCTTCTT
>CAYJNG010000101.1:0-4703 GCA_964371505.1 uncultured Desulfovibrionaceae bacterium | reverse complement strand
TCTTCTTCTTGAGCGCTTCTTAGGGGCGCCGCATTCTTTAAAGGTAGAATGTCTTCTTGCGGCGCAGCTGTACTTTCTGCTGCGTCAGCATTGATGTGCTCAGTACTGATGTGCTCAGTGCTTGTTTCTAGTGTCATTTCCTCATGGGGGGCTGTAGCGCTTTGCATAAGCTCTAAAGGCTCGCCTGTGGCGCTTACAGGCTCGGGCTTAGGCACGGAAGCTTCTATGGCCAGCAGTACTTTATGGGCTATAGCTTCTTGGGCATCAAGGGTAAGAGCTTCTTGTGCAATTTCTTCGGCTTCATCTTCTTTATCCCACATGAGGTAAAGCTCAGCTAATTTGGCCAAGCTACGAGGGTGCCGGCCAAATTGTTGAAAAGCTTTTAAGAAAATAAGCTCAGCGGCGGCATATTTTTCTGCCAGAATATAGGCTTCAATGGCGTTGGAGTAAAAATCTTTCATTTTAGGATGGTGTGCAAGGCTGGCCATGAACACTTTTCCTGCCACGGCGTACTGTTTATAGTGCAGTAAGATATGGCCTATATCGGCAATGTGTTGCGGATTTTGTGGGTATTCACTGGCAGCGCGTTGTAAAAAAGCCGCTCCAGTGCCCAATTGTCCGTCTTCCAAGAGGGCATTGCCTTTTTCGAGGAGGTCTTGCAATCGATTATGGGTACGCTGTGATTCTTGGTTTTTTACGGACTGTTCACGCAGGATTTTGGCAAATTCTCGTAAAACTGTACCCAAGGCGCCTTCTTTGCCGTATTGATAGGCCAGCACATGCGGAGTGCCGCTTCCCATGGGGTCTAAAAGGTTGCTTAAGGGGGGTATTTGGGCCATATGGCGCAAAATGGCATTTATTTCCTTCTCTACGGAAGGGACGCAACGTAAATGCTGTGAACTCATTTCGCGCAAAGCCATGGCTATGCTTTCCAAAGCCAGTGGCGTATCCATTTTTTGTAAATAGCCTTTGGCCTTGGCTAGGTGATGGCGTATATCCTTAGGCACAGACATGAGCTACCTCTACTTCCAGAAACGTTCTATGTGATGTGGTGTTTTTTCTAAAATACAACGTGCAGCTTGTGGCATAAGTGCGTGTAAACGCCCACCGGCGCGCCACTTTTCTCTTATATACGATGCGCTAATATCCATACGGGGTAAAGGCATGTAAAAAATATATCTTTCTTGCCCCTCTAAGAGTATGGAAGCATAGAATTGTTTTTCATCATGGATATGGGCATGAGGCCAATGCTGTTTAACTGTATGTACAAAAAGTTCTTTGTCGCCACCGGCTCGAGGTACCACTCCAAAATCTGCCCAAAGCGGGAGCTCAAGGCCGTGATACCAAGAAGCGATATCGCACAAATTTTCAATGCCTTCCATAAAGAGCAATCGATGCTGCGGATTTTTTTGTGCATATTCTTGTAGGGTATGCCATGTGTAGGAGGTTCCTTCGCGCTCTTGCTCAATACTGCTCACGTGTAGGCCATCAATGCTGTCACAACAGGCTTTTAACATGTCATAACGCAAAGAAAAGGGCAACAAATCACGAGGCTCTTTGTGCGCGGGGTGGGCACAAGGGATAAGGTCTACGCGCTCCACTGCATAGGGGAGGTTTGTATATTCTAGCACCTCTATGGCCAGTCGTAAGTGGCCCACATGTACAGGGTTAAAAGAACCGCCAAATAGTCCTATATAATTCATATATTGCCTTTTTGTCAAAGTGCTCATGGAAGACAAAAGGGTGGGTTTCCCTGCTTCACAATAAAGAGCTTCTGAGCAAATTGCTCCATTACCACTTCACACTGTGCGGAGGCATAGCGTGCACAAAGTCGCCGCCACTTTGCTCTAAGAGGCCCGCTAGCTTTTCTTCTGTATGGGCCAATTTTTTTTCTAAAATGGCAATTTGCTTTTGCTGTTCCTGTATAACTTCATCGAGTTCTTTGAGGAGTTTTTCCTGAAAGTACAGACCTTCTTCCAGAAGGGCGAGACGTTGGTCTTGGTCAGCCATGCTTTTTCCTCTCTACGGGGTTGCCGCCCTGCGCGCGGCGCGTGGCGTGTTGGTGTTGTTTTTTCGTGGCAAAGGCCTCATCTTTTCTTTCTGTATTTTTTTGTGCAGCGTGTTTATGCTTTCCTTTTGCTGCAGGAGGGCGGCCTAGCTCTGGCATAAGAATACGGTGCTGGCGCAGGCGTTCAGCATCGGTACGAGCCACGTAAATGGCCTCTTTTTTCGTATTAAGCCCCGTGTAAAACATGGCCGTGGCAATGGTGCCTGGTGTAGGTATAAAACATTGCACTTGTTGCGGTTTCCAGTTTCTTTGTGCCAGCCAATGGGCTAAATCTCGCATATGGGCGTCGGTACAGCCAGGGTAGGCACTCATAAGATAGGGCACCACATATTGTTCGCGGCCTACCTTTTGGCAATGCTTTTGAAAGGCAGCTAAAAACGTTTCAAATACTTTCAGCGGCGGCTTTCGCATCAAATCTAATACATCGTTTTCGCTGTGTTCTGGTGCAATTTTAAGCTGCCCGCCAGTGAATTCTTCGGTATAGGCATGTACGGCATGGGGCTCGTCCATGGCAATATCTGCGCGAATGCCTGAGGCCACACGTACATGCTTAATGCCGGGGATATCTTTCATATCACGTAGCATGTGTATGTGTTGCATTTGCGGGGTGCGAAAAAAAGAGCAGACTTTGGGATGACAGCACGAATGACGCACGCAAGGTTTAGGATTGGTACAGCTACCTTGCCACATATTGGCTGTGGGGCCGCCCACGTCGGAAATGCTGCCATTAAAGCCTTTCTTTTTAGTCATGGCGCGGGCTTCTTGCATGAGCGATGGGGCTGAGCGAGAGCTTAGGCGTCGCCCTTGGTGCAAAGCTAAGGAGCAAAAAGCACAGCCGCCGCCGCAGCCACGATGAGAAGTTATGCTGGTGCGTAGCATTTCTTCAGCGGGAATGGGGTCACTATAACTTGGGTGTGCTCTACGTTGAAAGGGTAGGGCGTAAAGTGTATCCATTTCCTCTTGGCTTAAGGGAACTGCCGGGGGGGCCATAAGCAATTGGCGTGAGCCATGGTCTTGACGTATATATTGCGTGCCCATATGTACATGTTTTTCCAAAGCCATGGTGGCGTCTAAAAGCAAGGGCGGCTCTTCTAATATTTCTTCATGTGAAGGCAAATCTACATATGTATAGGCATAGTCAATGTCTTCATTTTTATGCATCCATGTGGTGCCAGCAATATACTCTAAAGCTTGATTGGTAGCACATTTTTGAGCAATGTCTACCACAGCGCGCTCGCCCATACCATATACAAGGATATTTGCCTTGGCATCTAATAAAAGAGACCGGCGTAAAGAGTCAGACCAAAAATCATAATGGCTAAAGCGGCGTAAGGAAGCTTCAATGCCACCCAGCACCACAGGTACGCCGGGGAAGGCTCGCTTGGCAAGGTTGGTATAAATGAGGCTGGCTCGATTGGGGCGGGCACCTGCCTTGCCGCCGGGGGTGTAGGCGTCTTCAGAGCGCTTTTTACGAAAAGCCGTATAATGGGCCAGTTGTGAGTCCAAAGCACCAGCAGTAATACCCACGTACAAACGCGGCGTACCCATGCGAGCAATGTCAGAAATATCTTGCCATTGAGGCTGTGCGCATATGCCTACTTTGTAGCCGTGCGCCACAAGCCAGCGGCCAAGCAAGGCTACACCAAAGGCAGGGTGGTCTACGTAGGCATCGCCTGTGATGAATAAAATATCAAGGCTATCCCAGCCCAAAGCCTGCATTTCCTCCTTGGTCATGGGCAGGAAGGTGGGTTGCGTAAGGGCTGTATTTGTCATGTATAACTACCTTTTAGAAAAATCTCTGCCCTGCTATGCAAGGCAGAGTGAACGTGTAAGGAGGGGCTTATTGCTTGGGCGGGGTAATAAGTTTGTTATTGGGAGCAATGGTTTTTTTAGCTTCTTCTTCTTTCATACCTTGCATATGTGAGCTTTGAAAGGCCATCCATTCTTCCATGGTAATGCCATCTTTGCTATCTTTATCAATCATACCAAAGACCACATCGTTCATTTGTGGATAAGCAGCCTTAAATTCTTCTGCAGTCACACTATTATCTTTATTGCTGTCCATTTTTTGAAATTTTTCTGTGGCATTGCCCATGGCTTCAGAAGCCTTGCCTGGGGCTTTGCCATCCATGCCGGGCATGGCATGGGCAAAGGATGCCATGGACATAAAGGCACACAGAACAAGTATTTTTTTCATAAAAACTCCTAGAAATGATATGTAGGTATGAATAGGCCGTAAGAGAAAAGGCTATTGCCCTAACGTAGCAGGGGTAAAAACTTTTTCAGCGTTCTTTCATGCATGTTTTACATACTTTTGCAAAGCGAAGTGTATTTTTGATACGGGGTAAAAAGCTCTTGTTCGCCATACTACTTAGGGGAATGAAAAGACAAAAATCCATACCTCAAGCTCTCATACGATAGGTTGCGGCTCTTGTAAAGGCGCCACTGAGCACTTTGCCTGTGTTTGTGGCCGTAGCGTATGGCTGTATACCTATATTGTAGTGAGGGGGAGGCCCCTTTGTTTGTTTAAAGGCTAGAGATTTTTTTAAGCTTTTTTATGAAAAAAACGAACATGTCTTGACCTCTTGCCCAGTGTGGCTTATTTTCTTTCATTATGAACTGGGACTGGGATAAA
>CAYJNG010000100.1:7435-8924 GCA_964371505.1 uncultured Desulfovibrionaceae bacterium | reverse complement strand
TTAACGGCTAATATTAGCTAACCCAAAACACATAAACCAAGCCCCCTTGATGTTACGCATCAAGGGGGCTTTTATGTATACCTCTATGTCTTTTTAAAAAACTGTATTATGTTCTTCTAAAATCATAGGTAATGATAATGAGTTCAGAAAAATAGTTTACAAATCCATTTTTTCAATTTTTTCTATCAAGAGGGAATTAAAATCATTATCTATAATAAAATTATTTTCTTGTAATCTTTTATACCATGCCTGCACAATGTCGTAAAATTTTGAATCTTTATTTTGCTTCAAAAACTTTTCAAAAGAGGCTTTTACTATGGGGTTTAAGCTATATGGCTCACCCACGCCTATGGGGTAGTTATCTATACCGCTTATATACACCCTCACATCAAATTTCACATCATTTTTCATTTGTTCAGAAAATTCTGATTTAGGATATTTTGTGATAAGCTTTTCTGCCACCATGATGGCTTCACGTAAGCCATCGTGGTTTTTTATGTCCCTATACATATAGCCCACAGGGTGTTTTTCAAAATACGAAAAATACAGTGTAAACTCTTCAGGGAGGTAGTTTTTAAAGGTCTTTTTAATGTACTCATAATTGGGAGAAGCTACATAGCTCCCTTCACCTGCATGCTCAATAAGGAATCCAAAGCGTTTGCCGTAATTTGTTCCCCTATAATCATTATTCGCATTAAGACTTGCTAAAAAGCCATCATTATCATCATTTATGGTGGTTAATATGGACATATAATACGCATAAAAAACCTTAAAGGCTGCATGGCGTGTTTCCACTGAGTCTGCTTTGGTAAATGTTTTAAAAAAAGCCTTTTGCGCTAATGTGATAAATGCCCCTAAGGGCTTCGTATCTGAGGGGAAGCTCTTCAAAATCTGCTTATAAGCGGTAACTTTTTTGCTATCCACATTTTTCGCAGTAACTTGCTTTGTATAATTTCCTTCCATAGTCGCAGCATTTAATCCGCACACAGCATCATCACGCCCTTTCAAGAAAAAGCCCTGTTCGGTAGGATGAATCTCAACGCGAGAATTTTCAAAAATTTGTTTAAAGTGCGGATGCTCCTCAGCCTCAGCACGTAGAGCGGCGTGCTCATCTCCCCCCGTGGGGCACAGAAAAAAGCCCCCCTCTTGTAAGGTGCAATTTCCCTTATAAACGCAACCACGAGATAGGGTTTGCCCATCTTGCGATTCATAATAGGTGCGTGTTTCTAATACAACACGGATGGCGCGAGGCTCCTTAGGCACAGCAACCACTATGGCACTGCCCTTTCCCTCACTTTTAGCCAGTTCATATTGATACTCACCTAACATTTTTTGCGTTATGTTTGTATCTATACCCTTTACAGGAGATTCGCTAAGACTTTTGCCAAGGGCATTGCAGTCACCATGTGCTGCATACAATAATGAAAACAAAGTCACACAAGTAAAACGCGTTTTGAAGGAAAAAAGCATAAAACATCCTTTATTTTTA